>WGNW01000060.1 GCA_016124315.1 Alphaproteobacteria bacterium | reverse complement strand
TCCAGCCCCTTCCGCCGCCGCAGATAGGGAGGCACCATGTCGCCCTGGATCGGCCCGGGCCGCACGATCGCCACCTGGGTCACCAGATCGTAATATTCCGCCGGCCGCAGGCGCGGCAGCATGGCCATCTGCGCCCGGCTCTCGATCTGGAACACGCCGATGGTGTCGGCCTCCTGGACCATGGCGTAGACGCCCGGATCGCCCTGGGGAACCGACGCCAGATCAATGACTTGTCCGTAATGTATCCGAATGAACTCGAACGTCTTGCGGATCGCCGTGAGCATGCCCAGCGCCAGCACGTCCACCTTGATCAGGCCCAGCTCGTCCAGGTCGTCCTTGTTCCACTCGATGACCGTACGGTCCGCCATGGCCGCGTTCTCGATGGGCACCACCTCGCACAGCGGACCGCGCGAGATCACGAAGCCGCCGGTGTGCTGGGACAGGTGCCGGGGAAAGCCGCGCAGCTCGCCCGCCAGTTCCAGCGCCAGCATCAGCGTCCGGTCCGAGGTGTCCAGTCCCTCCTCCCGCGCCCGGGACTCGTCCAGCGCCCCCGACCACCACGTCATGGTCCGGCTCAGCCGGTCCAGCAGGTCGGCGCTCAGGCCCATGGCCTTGCCCACGTCGCGGATCGCGCCCTTGCTGCGGTAGCAGATCACGGTGGCGACGATGCCGGCCCGCTCGCGGCCGTACTTGCCGTAGATGTACTGCATCACCTCTTCGCGCCGCTCGTGCTCGAAGTCGACGTCGATGTCGGGCGGCTCGTCCCGCTCCGCCGAGACGAAGCGTTCGAACAGCAGGTCGATCTCCATGGGATTGACCGAGGTGATGCCCAGGCAGAAGCAGACCACCGAATTGGCCGCCGATCCGCGCCCCTGGCAGAGGATTTTCTGGTCCCGGGCGAACCGCACCACGTCGTGGACGGTCAGGAAATAGGGCGCATAGTCCTTCTGGGCGATCAGCCGGAGTTCATGCTCCAGGCTGGCGCGCACCTTCTCCGGAACCCCTTTCGGATAGCGCCGCTCTGCCCCTTCCCAGGTCAGGAACTCCAGTTCCTCCTGCGGGCTGCGGCCATTGCCAGTGATCTCGTCGGGATATTCGTAGCGCAGTTCGTCGAGCGAAAAGCGGCAGGCCTCCAGCACCTCCAGCGTCCGCGCCACGGCCCCGGGATGGTCGCGGAACAGCCGCGCCGCCTCCGCCGGCGGCTTCAAATGCCGTTCGGCGTTGGCCGCCAGGCGCCAGCCCGCCGTGGCGACGGTGCAGCGTTCGCGGATGCAGGTCAGCACGTCCGGCAGGCGGCGCCGCTCCGGCGCGTGGTAGTGCACGTCCCCCGTCGCCACCAGGGGCACGCCCGACCATTCGGAAAGCTCGGCCAGCCGCTTCAGGCGCTTGGCGTCGTCGCCCCTGTAGTAGTGGGTGGCCGCCAGGTAGAGCGGCGCCTCCAGCCGGTCCCGCCAGGTTCGCAGTTCCTCGCCATAGGCCGCGTCCGGTACCGGCGGCGGCACCGCGATGAACAGATTGTCCGCCGCCGCCCCGCAGACGTCCTCCCGGCTCAGCCAGCAGTCGCCCTTGGGCGCCGCGCGCCGTCCGGTGGTGATCAGCCGGGACAGTCTCGCATAGCCCGTCCGGTCCTGCGGGAAGCACAGCACGCTGGAGGCGTCCGTCAGGTCCAGCCGGGCCCCTACCGCCAGGCGGATGCCGCACTCCTTTGCGGCCATGTGGGCGCGCACGACCCCGGCCAGGGTGTTGCGGTCGGCGATGCCGATGCCCGCCAGTCCCAGTTCGGCGGCTTGAGAAATCAGTTCATGAGGATGAGAAGCACCGCGTAAGAAACTGAAATTGCTGGTGATCTGGAGTTCGGCATAGCCCGTCACGCGAACACCCCGTGCAGGAACCAGCGCGGCGCCGTCCCCGGCTCGTAGAGGCCCTGCCGGTACAGCCAGTAGCGCCGCCCCTCCTCGTCCTCGACCATGTAGTAGTCCCGCGGCGGCTCGTCCTTCAGCCACCATTCGCCTTCCAGCCGCTCCGGCCCGTCGGCGCTGCGCACCCGGTAGGCCTTGCCGCGCCGGCGGAACAGCACCGGCGGATCGTCGGGCACCGGCGCCATGGCCTCCACCGGCTCCGGCGGCGCCAGCAGGCGCAGCGGCCGCTCGCGCCCCGCCGGCCAGTTCGTCCCGCCCGCCGCCGCGAAGGGCTGCGCCTCCTCCACCGCCCGCTCGGGCAGCCAGCTCTGGTGGGGCCGGGGCCGGGCGATGCGGCCGAAGCCGAAGCGGTTGCCCAGCCGGTCCACCAGCTCCGCCAGCCCGGCGCCGCCGCCGTCCTTGGCCCGCCAGTCGGCCTGCGCCGCCGCCAGCGGCTCCGTCCGCGTCGCCGCCAGCGCCATTACCTCGATGCCGAAGCCGGGATCGATCTCGTCGAGCCGCTCGGCGAACAGCCGGAACAGCGGCGCCGGCCAGCGGGACGCCCGGCTGGTGCCGAGCCGCAATCGGCAGACGCTGCCGTCGGCCCGGTGGCAGGCCAGCACCAGGCGGCGTGCGCCCTCGCCGCTTTCGGCCAGCGACCGGCACAGCGCGTCCAGCAGCAGCCGCAGCGCGCCGTCGATGGCCTCCCGCGTGGCGATGGCCTCGGCGAAGGCTTCGCGCGCCTGGTGGGGCGGCACCGGGGCAATGGGCGAGATCGGCTCGTCCGTCACCCCCAGCGCCTGGTCCAGCCGCTCCACCGGCTCGGCGCCGAACCGCTCGGTGAGCGCCCGGCGCTCCAGGGGATAGAGCGCCCCCAGGGTGCGCAGCCCGAAGCCGGTCAGGCTGTCCAGCACATCCGGCGACAGCCGCAGCGTGGGCAGCGGAAAGTCCTTCAGCGCCGTCATGGCGTCGGTCAGCGATTCGAACGGCGCCAGGATCGTCCCCTCCTCCTGCCGCGCCCGGCAGGCCGCCCAGGCCGCCCCCGGCGTGTCGGCGATCCCGACGAGGGGCGTCAGCCCGAAGCCCGCGAGGCGCCGGACCAGGTCGTCCGCCAGCGCCGCCTCGCCGCCGAACAGGTGGGCGCAGCCCGAGATGTCGAGGAACAGGCTGTTCTCGTCCGCGAGCCCGGCCCAGGGCGTGTAGCGGGTCGCCCAGTTGGCCAGCCGCACCAGCGAAGCCCGGTCCGCGGCCCGGTTGACGAAGCGGGTCTGCAGCACCGGCTGCACCGCCCGCGCGTCGGCCAGCACCATGCCAGGCGTCAGCCCCGCATGCTGCGCCCGCCGGTTCACTGCCGCCAGCACCAGCCGGCCCCGCTGCTCCTCGATGGCGGCCGTCACCTGCCGGGCCAGTTCCGGCTCCCGGCGGGCCAGCCGTTCCGTGACCAGCCAGGGAAACCAGACGCACAGAAACCTTCTTTTCCCTTTTCCTGCCATGGCTTAGATCGCCGCTCTCAGATCGTCTGGAAGGCCGGATTCTTCAGACGCCGTCTCAACGGCGGCCCAGCCGCGCGGGCTCCAGATCAACGTCCAGGCGGCCGGCCGTCCGTTGCGGCAGCGCGCCAGTTCCACCCGCCAGCAGGGCGAGCCCACGCCCGTGCCGTCGCCGAAGCTGGGCAGGCCCGTCACCTGCCAGCGGCTCAGCGCCGTGGCGGCGCCGCCGTGGCGCAGGCCGCTCAGCAGCAGGCAGGTCACCCCGCCCGCCTCCGCCGCCAGCTGCAGCCGCCGGCTGGCGGTGAAGTCGGCGGCGCGGATCTCGCCCACCACGGCCGCCAGCGCGCCACACTGCAGCGCCTCCTCCACCGCCCACAGCATGTCCGCGTCCCGGACGATGTCCGAAACGGTGAGCACCGATCCCGGCGTCAGCCCGAACCGGGCCAGCCCCGGCATGTAGAGCTCGCGCCGCCGTTCCAGCCACAGCACGGGCCGGCCGTCGCCGGCCTGCAGCCGGGCCAACAGCGCCGCGCAGAAGCCGGTCGCCGCCCCGTCCTCGCCGCCGCGGATCTCGTGCACGCCCGCCAGCGGCAGCCCGCCATCGGGCAACGCCCGCTCCACCGCCTCGAGGCCCAGCCTCAGGGTGCCGCGGCCGCCGGCCTCGCCGATGCCCTCGATCCGCCGGATACGCTCGCGCAGGCGGGCCACGATGTCGGTCTGCGCAGTTCCAGTCATCTCCACCACCGCGGAATGTTCTTATTTTGTTCTATTCCGCGATGCCGCAGGAGTCAACAGGAACGGGCCGGCCTACCTCGCCGCCAGGCCCAGCAGGAAGGCAACCGCCGCCACCGCCGCAAGCACCGCCCAGAACTCGCCAAACTTCATCACATATCTCAGGTCCGACCATCTAAGCATGTTGATATACATCATTTTTCTCCGTTCATCTCGTGCCGCACCGCCTCATAGGCGGCCACCGAGGCGGCATGCCGGCGCTGGCATTCCCCATAGGCCGCCACCACCTCGCCATGGGCGACGGCGAGCGCGCCCATGGACGGGTCAGGGATCGGCGCCAGCCTCGGGCACGGCAGCGCCGCCTCCGCCGGCAGCGACGGCACCAGTGGCCGCGTGCAGCTGATTGAGCTGGCGCCACACGCCGTCAGTAAGACGGCACTCCCGGTACACAGGAAAGCGTTGAACCTCATCCTCTATCCTCTTGGTAATAATGGCACTTCTTGTCCTGATCCTCGCCAGGTCGATGGTCAGCCGGGCGCCAATGGCATCGACCGCCCGCTGCACCAGCCGCTCCTCGGCCCGCGCCCGCGCCTCCTCCCGGCGCACCGACTCGTCCCACCGGGCCTGAACCATTGCGCGACCCGCCTCGAAGCCGGCCTCGCGCACCGCCCACAGCCCCCAGCCCAGCCCGGCCAGCGCCACGACGGCAGCCCCCGCGCCGAGCGCGACGCGGTGCGCGCCGGCCCAGCGAAGCAACATCAGCCACATCGCCCAACTCCTTGGATAGAATAGCTTTCGGCCTTCAGTAGCCGTTCCCGTAGCCACCGTCGTAGCGGTCCGTCCGCCGGTCCGAGATGTCCTCCCAGGCGGCGCCGAACACGTAGGCCCCGATCACCGAACCCGCTAGCGCATAGGCGCCCCAGGCCAGCGTCTCGGCCAGCCGGGTGTCATGGCCCCAGAGCGTCAGGAAGGCCACCTGCGCCGCGCAGAACAGCAGCGTCAGGTGGATGATCCGCCGCCGCACCCGCCAGGTGCCCAGATGGTTGCGCGGGTTCGGCCGCTTCTCCCCCTCGCCCGCCGTCACGCGAAGAATTCCAGGTAGGCGCTGCGATAGCCCGAGCCGGCGGCGATCTGGTTGGCCGACACGTCCGCCAGCACCGAGTTGCCGGCCGCGAACGAGGCGGAATTGTTCAGCAGCATTACCTTGAAGCTGTCGCCGTCCAGGTCGATGGTGCCGTCGCCGATATATTCCTTGAAGCTGTCGTAGATGCTGATGGTCACAGCCATGATCCATTCCTTTCCTCACGCGCCCGGTGCGGGCGTCCAGATGCCTTCGGCCTGCGGCACCGCCGTCCAGGCCGTCTCCACCGTCTCTGCCGCCCGCCAGAGCGGCCCGGCGCGCTTGGGCGGCTGGCCCCGCGCCGCCAGGCCCGCCGCGGGCGGGCGCAGCGCGATGTCCCGCAGCACCGAGGGTCCGAGGCCGGCGACGGCGAGCGCCGCTGCCGCCGCCGTCACGCCCGCGCCCGTCGCGGCCCTCGGCGCGGCGGCCACCGTCAGCAGCGGCGCCGCGGGCACGGCGCAGGCCGCGTCCGTCAGCGGCCGGGGTACGGCGGCCGAAAGGCCCATCGCCGCCTGCGGCACCGCCACGGGCACGTCCAGCCCCGTCGCCGGCGCCGGCGCGGCGAGCAGCAGGGCAGCGGCCGCCACCGCCAGCACGGCGTCCGCCGCGGCCGACGGCACTGGCGCCGCCAGCTCCAGCGTTCCCGGAGGTACATGGATCGGTACATCGAGGATCGCGGCCGGCGCCAAGACGGCCAGCGTCAACGCGGCCGCCGGGGCCGCGACGTCCGTCGCGACGGCCACGTCGAGCGCCAGCAACGCGATCTTCCGGTCGTAGGTCGCCGAATAGTTGCCCGGCTCCTTGGCCTGCAATATCTCCAGCGTCCTGTCGCCGGCGGCCTGGTCGTCGCCGAACCACAGGCCGAACAGTGCGGCGTGGTTGGCGGTGGTGCCGACACCCTCGATGTTGAACTCGTGCAGCAGCGTGGCGCCGTCGCTGAACGCATAGAGGCCGTCCGTGGTCAGCTGCCTCGGCACCGCCTTGGTGGTGAACAGGCCGAGATAGTCGCCGGCGTAGAGCGGGTGCGTCAGCGAGGTGGCCGTCTCATAGGTCGTGACCGCCGAGGTGAAGTAGCTGGGATCGTCCACCCAGGCGACGTCGTCGAACCCGTCGAGGCGCAGGAAGAACCACCCGCCGCTGGGATGAAGCGTCTTTGCGGCGTTGTCCGTCTTGCCGTGGAGCGAGAAGGCATAGGTTCCAGCCGCTGGTGTGGCGAGGAGCTTTGCGAAGACGAAAGGCTGCGTCTCGTTCGCCGCGGCGGGATAGAGCGCCGTGAAGTCGTTGAATTCGGTGCCGTCCTGGCGTGCGCTTATCGCGAAGTTCGCCCCGGTCGCGTTCTGCCCCACGTTGCCGAAGCACAGCGCTAGGTAGGACGAGACGCCGTCCGCCTGGAGATCGAGGCCCAGGTCCAGGTCGACATAGGTCGTCGAATTGGTGAAACTGCCGCCGAACACCCCGTCCGTCTGATCGGACGTGGCGTCGAAGAAGCCGGATCCGTTGGTCGTCAGCTTGACCGCGATGATCCGGACGTTGCGCACAAGGACCGTGTGGCTTCCATAGACGACGTACCCGAATTCGATGGTCTGGGGTCCGTCGGCGTCGATCGTGATCCACTGCGCGCCGAAGACCGACTGGTAGTTGGTCGGATCGCGGGTGAACAGCTTGTGGGTCGAGACCGGCGAACCCGTCGACCCCCACAGCCCCACATCCACATAATCGGAGGAACCAGTGCCCTGGCTGCGCATGTCGGCCGCGAACACGACCATCCACTGGCCGATCTGCGACAGCGTAATGGATCCCTTGGTCCCGCCCACGGTGCTGGATTCGAGGGCCAGGTCGGCTGCCTTGACGACCGTGCGCGCCATGGTCAGGCGCCGATCAACGCGGCAGCGTCGAAAATCGCGTCAGACTCAACATCGGTCAATCCCAGGACGGCGGCAAACTGGACGATCCACGGGTTGGGGCGTTCGACGACGGTGCAGCACCGCCAGTCCTCCTGCGCTTCCCGGGAAGCGCCCGCGGCCAGGCCATCGCAATCATCGAGCAGCATGGCGTTGCCCATGCGAGACGCCTGTCCGAGCAGTGGGCGCCGGAATTGCCGCTGGATGACGATCATGGCCTCGCGGGCGATCTGAACGTCCACCTCGTCCGAATAAGCGCGTATTGCTGCTTCGGTTGGCGCCGTACCGTCGGACCGCCACACCAAACTTGCATATTCGTCGCCACGGACAAGCCATTCCGCGCCCGGCCACTTCCGCGCCAGGATATCACCGATCCCTGCCATCGGTTCCCTCACAAATTGGTTGTCGGAAAGGCTGGCCGCCGCTATCGAGCCCGGATTTCCCAGCCTGATTTACGTAGCATCCGGGCCGTTACGGAACAGCTTCAAGCTCTTTTTCGGTCGTCGAGGAAATGAGTGACGGCTCGCCGCGCGCCGGCGGGTCCCCATGCTGGGGCCCCTACCGGCTCGGTGGCAAGCCGCAGCCGGAATGATGGGCGGAATCCGGGGTTTCCCCCGGATTCTCAGGACACATCGCCCCCTCCTGAAACGCGCGGTGATCCGGCGCGCCCGCCGATGGTTACCGTACGGCAACGACGGCCGGTCGCATTAATCTGCATCAAGTCCGTCCCGCTCTACGGCGCGTTTGACCGACACGGCGACCTTCCGGCAATCGCAGGCCGCCGTGCTGGTGAGGAACGCGATGTCTGCCGCGTCGCGGCCGCTGGCGATCCTCACCAGGCCTTCGACCGGGGCGAGGCTCGTCGGGTCCACCATCCACCAGCGTCCCTCGAGATAGACCTCGATCACCGCGTGGAAATCGGGCGGGTCGAGCCGCCACGCATAGGCGCTCACCGCCCGCGCGGGAATGTTCAGGCTGCGGCACAGCGTGATGCCCAGATGCGTGAAGTCGCGGCACACGCCCGCCCGGTCGACGAAGGTGCGCTCGGCGGTGGTCTCGGGCGTGCTCACCCCGGAGACGTAGTCCACATAGGTGTTCAGCCAGTCCAGCACCGCGTGCACCTTGGCGCCGCCGGTCGCGAGCCCGCCGAACTCCCGCTGGGCGAAGCGCATGAACTTGTCCGATGGGCAGAACCGGCTGGCCAGCAGGTACGGCAGGCATTCAGCGGGAAGGTCCGCCCAGCCGTGCTCCCGTGCATCGGCGGGCAGCGCCTGGCGGTCGCCGTTGTCGACCACCGCCTGGTAGACGATCTCCGAATCGCCCTCGAGGCAGGAGCGGAACCGCCGCTCCCCCGTGGCCGGATCCTGGTCCCGGACCAGTTCGTCCACGCCGTCCACATCGAGCGACTCGGTCAGTACCCGCTGGTCGGCCGAGCGGGCCGCCTCCAGGCTGGCGATCACCGGGGTCGGCTGTGGAAACCTGTAGGCGAGTTCGGCGCGGACGATCAGCTTCATAGCAAGACATCCTGTTTCGGGAGCCCGGGAAACACCGCCGGGCGGCCGCGGTTCCCGGCGAGAAATGTTTTTACACGAGGCAAAATTGGTGCACGCTCCACGGACCGAAGCGCCGCGGCGCGCCCTGCCATCGCAGCCAAACGGGGAAACAGATGCTGAGCGAATTGGACGAGACCCTGATGCATCAGGGTCCGGTGACTTTCGACCATGCCCTCACCAGCGACCACCGGTTCTTCGACCGCATGTTCGTGGGCGGCCACTGCGCCGATAACGTCAAGTTCATCACCGGGATGGCCGCCTACAAGAACATGAATGCATTCGACGGTTTCCTCTGCGTACAGAAGGACGGACGCCAATACAATGCCCGCTTCTCGCGGCCGTTCCTGCCGGACCTGGGCAACCTTTCGGTCGGGCCGCTGCGGGTCACGGTCCTCGAGCCGCTGAAGCGTCTGAGCGTCTCGCTCGCCGCGCCGGAGGGCCAGCCTGTCGAAGCCGAGCTGGTCTTCACCGGCCTCTATCCCGCCCATGAGGAAGCCCACCACCTGCGCCGCATCAACGGTCGGCTGCAGCAGGACTACCGCCGCTTCGACCAGATCGGCCGGGTCGACGGCTGGCTCAGCGTGGCAGGCGAGCGAATCCCGGTGGAGGACTGGTTCAGCGTCCGCGACCATTCCTGGGGCGTGCGGCCCGGCGTGGGCGGCTACGAGCCGACCACCATCATCCCCTCGGCCGCCGAGCCGGTCTCCCTCGGCCAGCTGTTCATCTGGCTCGCCTTCCGCACCCCCTCCATGGCCGGCCAGATGCAGCGGCAGGAGGACAGCGACGGCCGGCTGCTGATGCAGGACGGCTACATCCTGCGGCCGGGTCCGGACGGCATCCGGCAGATCGGCGTCCGCGACATCGCCCACGACATCGAGTTCGTCGAAGGCACCCGCGTCTACCGCAAGGCGCGCCTCGAAGTGGTGCTGGAGAACGGCGAGACCCTCGACATCCGCGCCAAGGCGCTGCTGAGCCCCTGGTGCTACAAGGGCTCCGGCTACGACAGCGGCTACGACGACGAGATGGGCCTCGGCTTCCACCGCGGCGCGACCGCCCAGTACGACGTTTACGACGTTTCCCATCCCGAGGACTCCGTGCTGCCCGACGGCCGGATCATCCAGCCCGTCCACCGCGAGCAGCCCGTCACTCTCACCGTCAACGGCGAGGCGGGCCTGGGTCATCTGCCGGTGATCAACTGGGGCCTGGTGAAATCCTACGGCCTCTCCAAGCCGCCGACCAACAAGCGGGCCTGACGCCATGGGAAGCACGTTCGAGATGCAGGTCGATGCCGTCGCCGCCTACCTGTCCAAGGGCCTCGGCGCACCCGTCGCCGTCTTCAAGCTCCGCCAGACCTTCCCCGGCGCGTCCCGGGAGACCTGGCTGGTGGACGCCGAGGTGGCCGGACGACCGGAAGGCTTCGTCGTCCGCGTCGACTGTCCGGGCGGCCCGGGCGTGCCCCAGTCCATGCGGCACGAATGGGAGGTTTACACCCGCCTATGGCGCTCGACGATCCCGGTCGCCGAACCGCTCTGGTACGACGAGGGCATCGATTTCGCCCAGGGCCGGCCCCACATGATCCGCCGCCTTGTCGAGGGCAGCACCCACATTCCCGGGCTGACCGACGATACGGACGAAGGCCGGCGCCTGCGCCGGGCGGTCGTGTTCGAGCATGTCGAGAAGCTCGCCGCCCTGCACCGAATGGACTGGGCGGCCCACGGCTTCGGCGAGTTCATCCCCGCTCCCGCGTCGCCCGCCCAAGCGCTGCGCAACGAGTTCGACATCTGGAAGACGCTCTGGCTCGAGGGCCGCAGCGAGCCGTTCCCGATGATGACCGAGGTCCTCTACTGGCTGGAGGAGAACATCCCCGCCGACACGCCCTTCGTGTCGCTGGTAAAGGGCAACAATGGTGTCGGCGAGGAAATCTGGAAGGACGGCCGGATCGTCGCCATGAGCGACTGGGAACTGGCCTCCCTCGGTGATGGCGTCCTCGACATCGCGTTCTCACAGGGCACCCTCGCTCTCGACGATTTCGGCGACGCCATCCGCCATTACGAGGAATGTACCGGCACCGAGGTGTCGCCCCACCGCCTCGCGTTCTGCATGTTCTGGATCATGTTCAAGGCCGTCGCCTGCCTCAACATCTACATGCTGGGCGGCTATTTGGGCGGCGCCAATCCGCGCATGACGCGCCCCGCCTTCGGGCTGATCAGTGTCCGAGCTTCCCAGCGGCGCCTGGCCGCCTGCATCGGCAAGGACCCGGTCGATGCGTGGCGGGCCATCGCCGGCCACCAGGCCAGCACCTACGCCCGTTTCGGAGGCCGCAAATGACGCCCTCCTCCCGCAACCTCATCGCCGGCATCGCCCGCACCCTGGAGCAGGATGTGCTGCCCGATCTCGCCATGTCCACCTGGACCGCCAGCTACATCCGCAGCTGCCTCGCCCTGCTCGCCCACCTCGAAGTGCGCGTCGTCGAGGAAGGGCCTTTCCTCTTCGAGGACAACGCCGAACTGCGTTCGCTGCTGCTGAGCCTCCGCGCCGACCTCGCAGCCCTTCCCGATGCGGCTGCCGTCGCCGCTGCGGCCCTCGCCGTCGGGCGAGCGGCCGGCGACTATCCGTCCATCGACGCGCTGACGGAAGAGAACACCCGGCTCAAGAGCGCATTGGAATACCTCGTGGCGGCGATCCACGACGGCCGCGACACGCTCGGTGAGGCACGCTTCCAGGATGTCCACGGCAGGGTGCTCGCCTATCTCCGCCGCTCCGGCGACCGGGAATTCGTCATGTTCGAAAAGGCATCCGGCTACTCTCCGCTCTGAAGTTCTTGCCATCGCCGAGAGGGCCGCTAACTTGGCGGTAACATCGGAGCGCCCGCTCCGTCCCACCAGTTGAAGGTCCCTCATGCCCACGCTCTTCGATCCGCTCGACCTGGGTTCCCTGCGGCTTCCCAACCGCGTCGTCATGGCGCCACTGACCCGTGCACGGGCCGGCGATAGCCGCCTCCCCAACGACCTCATGCGCGACTACTATGTCCAGCGCGCCTCCGCCGGCCTCATTCTCACCGAAGCCACCTCCGTCGAGCCCATGGGCGTCGGTTACGCCGGCACCCCCGGCATCTGGTCCGACGCGCAGATGACGGGCTGGAGCCGCATCACCGAGGCGGTCCACGCCGCCGGCGGCCGGATCGCCCTCCAGCTCTGGCACGTCGGCCGCATCTCCCATCCCATGTTCCTCAATGGCGCCGATCCGATTGCCCCGTCGGCCATCGCCGCCGAAGGCAACATCAGCCTGGTGCGGCCCAAGCAGGCTTACCCAACGCCCCGCGCGCTGGAAACCGCCGAGGTCAAGGGCGTCGTCGAGGCGTTCCGCCGGGGTGCCGTCAACGCGAAGCGGGCCGGGTTCGACGGCGTCGAGATTCATGGCGCCAATGGCTACCTGGTGGACCAGTTCCTCCAGACCGCGTCCAACCGGCGCAGCGATGCCTATGGCGGGTCGGTGGAGAATCGCGCCCGGCTGATGCTCGAGGTCGCCGACGCCGTATCCGACGTCTGGGGCGCCGACCGGGTCGGCATGCACCTCGCCCCCCGCGGCGACGCCCACTCCATGGGCGACGAGGATCCGGCCGCCACCTTCGGCTATGTGGCCGACGAACTCGGACGGCGCGGCCTCGGTTATCTCTGCGTCAGGGAATATCTGGGAGAGGGCCGGCTCGGCCCGGAGCTGAAGCGGCGGTTCGGCGGCGCCTACATCGCCAACGAGCGCTTCACCCTCGAGACGGCCCGACAGGTGCTGGCCGCCGGCGAAGCCGACGCGGTGGCCTTCGGCCAGCTCTTCATCGCCAACCCTGACCTGCCCCGACGATTCGCCGAGAACGCCCCGCTCAACGAGCCGAACGTGCACACCTACTACGCCGAGGGTCCCACGGGCTACGTGGATTATCCCGCCCTCGAGACCGTCTGAGACCGCGTCCGGCCGGCGATCCGGGGCGGAGACGCCCCGGACCCGCCCGGAGTCGCGGAAGCCTCAGATTCGCTCGATGATGGTGCAGGGCGCCATGCCGCCGCCCGTGCACATGGTCACCAGACCGGTCGTCAGGTCGCGCCGCTCCATCTCGTCCAGGAGCGTGCCCAGCAGCATCGCGCCGGTCGCGCCGATCGGATGGCCGAGCGCCATGGCGCCACCGTTGACGTTCACCTTGGCGTCGTCCACGTCCAGGTCGCGCATGAACTTCAGCGGCACCACGGCGAACGCCTCGTTCACCTCGAACAGGTCGATGTCCTTGAGGGTCATGCCGGCCTGCTTCAGCGCCTTCTTGGCTGCCGGCACCGGCGCGTTGAGCATCAGCTCCGGCGAGTCGCCGGAGGTCGCCACCGTGACGATGCGGGCCCGCGGCTTCATGCCGTGCGCCCTGGCGTATTCCGGCGAGGCCAGCACTACGCCGCTGGCGCCGTCCACCACGCCCGACGAGTTGCCGGCGTGGTGGATGTGGGTGATCTTCACGTCCGGATAGGCCTGCTCCACCAGCTTGCGGTAGGACAGCCCCGCGTCGTCGAGCGGATAGTCGTAGAGCGCCTCGAACGCCGGCTTGAGCTGCGCCAGGCCGTCCAGCGTGGTGTTCGGCCGCGGGAACTCCTCGCGGTCGAGCGCGACCGAGCCGTCCTCGTGATAGACCGGAACCACGCTGCGGTCGAAATGGCCATTGCGGATGGCGTAGTCGGCCCGCTTCTGGGATTCGACCGCCAGCTTCTCCGTGTCCTCGCGGGTGATGCCCTCAAGGGTGGCGATCAGGTCGGCGCAGACCCCCTGGTGCGGCTGCGGGTGCAGCGCGCGCAGGTGCAGGTTGTCGCGGTCCATGGTCACCATGCCCCGCTGCGTCGCCGCATAGGACATGGACTCGACCCCGCCGGACACCACCAGGTGCTGCATGCCCGACATGATGCCCATGGCGCCGAGCTGCACCGCCGTAAGCGCCGAGCCGCAGAAGCGGTCCAGCGAGAAGCCGGTCGCCAGCTCGCTCCATCCGGCGTCGAGCGCCGACATGCGGGCTATGCAGGCAGCCTGCTTGCCCACTTGGGAGCCGCAACCGGCGATCACGTCGTCGACGTCCTCGGTGTTGAGATCGTTGCGTTCCTGCAGCGCCTTCAGCACCGTCGACAGCAGGCGCTGCGGGTGCACGTCCGCCAGCGCCCCCTTGCCGATCTTGCCAATGCCGCGCGGCGTGCGCGCCGTGTCGATGATCCACGCTTCGCTCAAGGTCGTCTCCCCTTGGTCTGATATCCATCCTTGGCCCGGCAGGGCCGCTGCCGAACTTTAGACCACGCGGCCAGCCGTCCCGCCAGCATAATTTACCGCATGGGAACGTGTGTGGCCTCACCTCATAGGGCCCAAGGCCGTGCATTCTCCCTCCACTCGGCACTGGCCAAGAGACGTGGGGGAACTCTATGCTTTCCGGGGGACTTGATTAGAACGACCTCGAAGCGTCCGGAGAGGCGGAGCCAATGGCGTCCGACACCATAGAACTGCATTCGCCGCACTCACCGGCGGAATGCGCCCGTCGGCTGAGACTGGTGACCGATCCGGCCCGCCGGTTCAGGGGCAAGAATCCTTTGATCGGCCTGGTCGAAGATACGTCGTTGCGCCTGCGGCGCCGCATCGCCTACCGCAACTCCTTTCAGATCTACCTCTTTGCGACGGTCGGGCCGGAGCTCGGCGGCAGCCGGATTTCCTGCACCTTCCGGATGCACGGGCTCGCCATCGCCTTCATCGTCGTGTGGTTTTCCCTGGTCGGCATCGGCCTCGCCGTCGGTATCGTCGCCGCCTTCGACCTGTTCGGCATCGCGCCGGCCATGCACGGCCCGCTGTGGCCGGCCGCCATCCTGCCCATCCTGATGGCCGTCTTCGCCTGGGTCTGGCTCAAGCTCGCCCGCAAGCTGGCCATCGAGGACGAGGCGTTCCTGATCGAGTTCCTGCGCTTCGCCCTAGACGCCGAGCCGGAGACGCAGGTGCCCTGGCAGCGCGCCGCCAACCGGTAGCCTCCGCCCACCCCTGCAGGAAGAAGGGCGCCCGGTCGCCGGGCGCCCCGTGTCAGGTCCGAGGAATCTTTCTCAGTCCGGGTCGGCGACCTTCAGGATGGTCTTGCCCTTGTTCTTGCCGGTGAACAGCCCTTGCAGCGCCGCGGGCGCGTTCTCCAGGCCCTCGAGCAGTGTCTCGTGGACCTTCAGCTTGCCCTGCTGCACCCACTTGCCGATGTCGGCGATCGCCTGCGGGAACCTGTCCATGTAGTTGAACAGCAGGAAGCCTTCCATCCGGGCGCTCTTCAGGATCAGGAACAGGTAGTTCTTCGGGCCCTCGGGCATTTCCCAGCTGGAATAGCCGGTGGCGATGCCGCCGCAGATGACGACGCGGGCCCGGTCGGCCAGGTTGGCGAGCGCCGCGTCGAGCACCGGGCCGCCGGTGTTGTCGTAGAACACGTTGACGCCGTCGGGCGCCAGCTCCTTCAGCCTGGCGGCGATATCGTCGTTCTTGTAGTCGATCGCCGCGTCGCAGGCGCCTTCGCCGACGATCCAGGTGCACTTTTCCGGACCGCCGGCGACGCCGATCACCTTGCTGGCGCCGCGGATCTTGGCGATCTCCGCCACCGCCGAGCCGGTCGCCCCGGCCGCGCCCGAGATCAGCACCACGTCGCCTTCCTTCACCTGGCCCACTTCCTGCAGACCGAAATAGGCGGTCATGGTGGTGATGCCGAACACCGAGAACGCCCATGTCAGCGGATGCTCGCGCGACACCTTGTGCAGCGGCATCAGGCCGCCGTCCTTGATGAGCGCGTAGTCCTGCCACGGCATCATCCCGTTGAGGATGTCACCCTCCTGGAACTTCGGATCGTTGGACTTGACCACCTGCCCCAGGCCGGCGCCGAACATCGGGGCGCCGATCGCCACCGGATCGGTGTAGCCCGGTCCCTCGTTCAGCCAGCCGCGCTGGGTCGGATCGAACGACAGGTAAAGGGTGCGCACCAGGATCTCGCCTTCGCCGGGCTCTCCCACGCTGGTCTGCTTCAGCTCGAAGTGTTCCGGCCCGACCAGGCCCGGCGGCCGCGACTTCAACACCCACTGACGGCTTTCCTTGCTCATGATTCACTCTCTCGGTTTGAGGACTGGCGGCAACGCCTCCCCTGTGCGCGGCGCCTTCGACCCGCACCATAGCCACCGCGCGAAGGCCTGCCAACCGGCCGGAACGGGGAGATTTTCCTTTTCCGTCACGGGCGCATGATTATGCTACGGGCGAAACCCGGGGATCGGCACAGGGAGAGCGAGATGGCCATCATCATATCCGGCTGGATGGACTTCGACGTCGACGACGTTTCCGAGATCATCGCCACCGCCAAGGAGCACATCGAGGGCGCCTATACGGAGAACGGCTGCATCCACTACATCTGGACCAAGGACGTGCTCGTTCCCAGCCGAATCCACGTCTACGAGGAATGGGCCGAAACCGCCGACCTGCAATACCACTTCGACAATCACTGGTACCGGGACATGGGCGCCCACCTGCGGAAATACCCGCGCAAGGACTCCAAGGTCCGCAAGTTCCGCGTCGATCTGATCGAACCCGTGTACGACCCGTCGGGCAAGCCCCGCGCCGACTTCTTCACCGCCTGAGGAGACGACCATGTCGCGCCTGCCGCCCTACGAAGTGATCCAGAACGCCTATCTGGTCAACGACGTCGACGAGGCAGTCGGCCGCCTCACCCGCACCGCCGGTTACGGTCCCTGGATGATCCTGCGTCACGTGGAACTGCCGAAGGTGTGGTATCGGGGCAAACCGGCGGTGGTCGACATGTCCGCCGCGTTCACCCAGGCCGGCGACGTGCAGATCGAGCTGATCCAGCAGCACAACGATGCACCGTCCTGCTACCGCGATCTCTATCCGAAGGGAAAGCAGGGCTTCCATCACACCGCCATGTTCGTCCCCGACTACGAGGAAGCGAAAAAGGCCTACGAGGACGCGGGCTGTCCTTGCGCCCAGCTGTTCGAGCTGCCGGACGGCGGGCTGGCGGCCTACATGGACACCAGCGCGGTCAACGGCCACATGATCGAAATCTACAAGGAATCGGAGGGAATCCGGGCCCTCTACCGCATGGTGCGGGAGTTCGTGGCCGACAACGACCGGGATGCCGTCATGGATGGCGGCAGCATCAACCGGATCATGGTCTGAGAAAGGCGTTCGATCGTCCCGCCGCGGCGGGAGAGGTGGCGAAGACGGAACGGCCGAGATCCCGAAGGGGAACGGCCGGTCTGCGCTCGCTCGAACGCTCGGGCCTTAGCGGCTCTCTGGAGCGCGCTTGACCTGGGCCTTGGCGGCACAGGCAGGGCCGGGACCGCGCATGTAGTGCTTTTCCGGGAGATATCGCGGCTTGGCGAAGAACTCCTGGATTTGCTTGAGTGCGTCGTGGAGATAGTCGATTGCTTCTTTCATCTTCTTGCTTGTCTTGTTCGGTCTTCAGTCTCTGTTGAATTGGACGAGGGTTCGTCCTTGTGTTGTACCGGCCACCATGGACTCCATGACTGCCGGCAGTTCTTCAAGACGAACAACTCTTAGCATGTCGTCCATGAACCTGGGATTAAGGTCCGTGGCCAATCTTTGCCAGACTGCCCCGCGATAGGGCGGCCTTGTGTCCGCGTTGACGCCGATGAGCCGCACGCCACGCAGGATGAACGGCAGAACCGTGGTGTTGAGTTCCAGACCCGCAGCGTTTCCGAACGCGGCAACGACGCCGTTCGGCTTCATGGTGCGAATGAGCCATTCCAGGATACGGCCACCTGTGGCATCGATGGCGCCTGCCCATCGAGCGGACTCGAGAGGTCTGGCGCTTGTTTCCTCCGGTGGCGGTATGACCGCCTTCGCACCGATGCTTTTAAGATACCTTTCAGCAGCAGATTTGCGAGACACGGCAACCACATCGTAGCCTTGCGCCGCAAGCATGGATACCGCGAGGCTGCCCGTGCCGCCGGTGGCGCCGGTCACCGCCACCGGGCCGTTCTCGGGTTTCAGGCCGTTGAGTTCGAGCAGGTCCAGCGCCACCGCAATGGTGTGCCCCGCCACGCCGATGCCCGCCGCCGCCAGCGGCTCCAGCCCTTCCGGGAGCGGCGTGACCATGTCGGCGGTTACCCTCACCCAGGGCGAGAAGCCGCCGTCCCGCTCCACTCCCAGGCCGTAGCCATGCAGGATGACCGTGGTGCCCTCGGCGACGGACGGGTTGTCCGACACCTCCTCCACCACGCCGACCGCCTCGATGCCACCGACGGACGGGTAGCGGCGCACGATGCGCCCCTGGCCCGTGCCGGCGAGTGCGTCCTTGTAGTTGACCCCCGCGTAGAGCGTGCGCACCAGCACGTCGCCCGCGCTCAGCTCGTCCAGCGTCATGTCGGCGATGCGACCGCGGCCCGCTTCGCCGTGGGCCTCGACCCGGAATGCCTGGAACGTCCCCGCCATCAGCCCTGCGCCCTCTTGTAGGTCATCCGCGCGATGGTGGTCTGGTGGATCTGGCTGGTGCCCTCGTAGAGCCTGAACGGCCGCACGTCCCGGTAGAACCGCTCGATGCAGCTGTAGTCGGCGATGTAGCCCGAGCCGCCGAACACCTGCACTGCCCGGTCGGCCACCCGGCCGCACATCTCGGTGGCGAAGTACTTGCACATGGAGGCCTCCATGCTGGTGTCCTCGCCCCGGTCGCGCTTGCGGGCCGTCTCCAGGATCAGCGCCCGCGCCGCGTGGATCTCCGTCTGGCAGTCGGCGATCAGCCCCTGCACCAGCTGGAAGTCGCCGATCGGCTGACCGAACTGCTTGCGGGTCATGGCGTGCCGCACCGCCTCGTCGAGCATGCGGATCGCCGGGCCCGTCGACAGCGCCGACAGGTGCAGACGCTGCTTGTTCAGGATCTTCATGGTGGTCTTGAAGCCGACGTTCTCCTGGCCACCGATCACGCTGGAGGCCGGCACCCGGCAGTCGTTGAAGTACACCTCGGACACCGGCGCGCCTTCCTGGCCCATCTTCCGGTACGGAGCGCCCGTCGTCAGGCCGGGCGTCTCCCGCTCGACGATGAAGGCGCTCACGCCGCCGGCGCCCGGATTGCTCTCGTCGGTCCGCGCCATCACGGTGAACAGGTCGGCCACCGGCGCGTTGGTGATGAACGCCTTGGTGCCGTTCAGCACGTAGTGGTCGCCGTCGCGCCGCGCCGTGGTCTGGAGCGCCGTCAGGTCCGAGCCGGCCTCGGGTTCCGTCGCCGCCAGGCAGCCGATCAGCTCGCCCTTGGCCATGCGCGGCAGGTAGCGCTGCTTCTGCTCGTCCGTGCCGTCGACCACCAGCGCCTCGGAGCCGATGCCCGTGTTCGTCCCCACATGGGCTCGGTAGGCCACCGAGCACTGGGAGATCTCCATCGCCGCCAGCGCCAGCTCCTCCATGGTCAGGCCCGCGCCGCCATATGTCTCGGGGATGCTCCAGCCGAAGAAGCCCTGTTCGGCCATCGCCCGCGACAGATCCTCCGGCATCGTCTCTCCCGAGGCCACCCGTTCCTCGTTGGGAATCGCCACCTCGCGCACCCAGGCGCGCACGTCGGCGAGGAACCGCTCGAATTTCTGTGGCTCTCTGATCAAATCCCGTCTCCCCCTGCGGTCGGCTGCGCGTTCGACGGCATCTCGTCGGGCAGCCTGAGTTGCGTCAGTTGATTGGCCAGCACCCTTCCCAGGTGCGCGAGCCGGTCCGGCGGATTGCGGAACGAGGGCATCATCAGCCCCATCACCCCGCGCGGCCGTCCACTTTCGTCGCGGACCGCCGCGGCGACCGCCGAGGCACCCTCGATCCGCTCGCCGCTCGAGGTGGCGAAGCCCGCCTTCCGCGCCCGCGCGATATCCGCCAGCACGCGCCGGCGGTCGTCTCCCGCTACCCCCGCACCATCGAGGACGTCGGCGATCCCGGCGTCGTCCATGGCGGCCATGGCGGCCTTGCCGGCGGCGCCGCGGTGCAGGTCGAAGGCGCGGCCGATCTCCAGCTCGTAGCGCAGCGGCTCACGGCTCACCGCCACGTCCACGACCACCTGCTGGTTGCCGGACGAAACGAACAGCGTCGCCGTCTCGCCGCTTTCGTCCCGCAGCTTCTCCATCAGCGGCCGCACGGTGGCGCGCAGCGTGTTGCGCAGCAGCGGACGCGCCACCTCCAGCAGCCCGAAGCCCAGCGCCCAGGTGCCGGTCTCCGTTTCCGTCGCCAACTGACGGCTGGCGAGCGCCGACAGCGCTTCCGCCAGATGCGCCGGCTCCGCGCCGGTGCGCATCGCCAGCTCCGGCAGGCTCAGCCCGCCGGGTCCGGCCGCCGCCAGGTGCTTCATGATGTCGAGCGGTACCCCCATGGCCTTGCGCTCCGTCGTGCCGCGCGGCAGGTAGCGCTTGTCGGGCCGGCGGCTGACGAAGCCGTGCCCCTCCAGGGTCCGCAGGATGCGGAACACCACGGGCACGGGCTCGCCCAGCGTCTCCGCGATTTCCTTTTGCGAAAGCGGATCCCGGGTCTGCTCGAGCAGCCGGATGGTCTCCAGCGCCCGCGAGACGGTCTGCAAACGGTAGGATGCCTGGGGTTCTGCGGTGCTCATGGCTGGCTTAAGAGCACTTTCCCGCACCGTTGGTCAAGGGAGCAGTTTCCTTTTGGAGTCATTTCCGCTCTCTATAATTTCTGAAATCGTAATTCCAGACAAGGGCCGGTGCCTGGCGTACGGCATCCCCCGCAACGGCGGGGCCCTCCCTTTACTTCGGCGTTGCCGGCCATACTTGTCTGCAATGTCGCCGGCTCATGAGCCGGCTGACACGAAGCGGTTGCACTTGCCCGCCGATGGGCGCATCAACGCGCCCTTGCCCGCCCACCCGCCATCCTTGCCTTCGAGACCCGAAACCATGCCCTTTCCAGCCACCCACCCCGCCCTTTCCCGCGCCCTCGAGGCCCGCGACTACCACGAGCCCACGCCCGTCCAGCGGGCGGTTCTCGAGGCCCAGGCGGAGGGTCGCGACCTGCTGGTCTCGGCGCAGACGGGTTCCGGCAAGACCGTCGCGTTCGGCCTCGCCTTCGCCGACACCCTGCTGGGCGAAGGCGAACGCTTCGGCGAGCCGTCGGCGCCTCTCGCCCTCGTCGTTGCCCCCACCCGCGAGTTGGCGCTCCAGGTGAACCGGGAACTGGGCTGGCTCTATGCCGAGGCCGGCGCGCGCATCGTCACCTGCGTTGGCGGCATGAACCCCCGCCAGGAGGCGCGGGCGCTGGACCGTGGCGCCCACATCGTCGTCGGCACGCCAGGCCGACTGCGCGATCATCTGGAGCGCGCGCAGTTGGACCCCTCCGCCTTGCGCGTGGTCGTGCTGGACGAGGCCGACGAAATGCTCGACCTCGGCTTCCGCGAGGATCTCGAGTTCATCCTGGAGTCCACGCCGCCCGAACGGCGCACCCTGCTGTTCTCCGCCACCATCGACCCGCAGATCGCCGGCCTGGCCCGCAACTATCAGCGCGACGCGCTGCGCATCGACACGCTGGAGCGCAACGTTCCCCACGCCGACATCGAATACCGCGCCCTGCGGGTCGCGCCCAACGAGGTGGAGCTGGGTGTCGTCAACGTCCTGCGCTTCTACGACGCCGGGGCGGCGCTGGTGTTCTGCTCCACCCGCGACGCCGTGCGCCATCTCCACGCCAGCCTGGTGGAGCGCGGCTTCGCCGCCGTCGCCCTGTCGGGCGAAATGGGTCAGAACGAGCGCAACGGCGCGCTTCAGTCTCTGCGCGACGGTCGCACGCGCATCTGCGTCGCCACCGATGTCGCCGCCCGCGGGCTCGACCTGCCGAGGCTCGATCTCGTGGTTCACGCCGACCTGCCCAACAACCGCGAAACCCTTCTGCATCGCAGCGGCCGCACCGGCCGCGCCGGCCGTAAGGGCACCTGCGTGCTGATGGTCCCCTACACCCGCGGCCGCCGCGCGGGCCAGCTCATCGCCAGTGCCGGCGTCACCGCGGAATGGGGCAATCCGCCCTCCGCCGAGGACATCCGCAACCGGGACAGGGAACGCCTGATGGCCGACCCGGTCTTCGCCGAAGCCGCCGAGGGCGAGGACGAGAGCCTGGTGCACTCGCTGCTCGACGGCCGTACGCCCGAACAACTCGCCCGCGCCGTGGCCCGGCTCTACCGCGCCCGGCTGCCCGAGCCCGAGGAACTGTTCGAGGGCGGCCCCCAGCGCGACGAGCGGCCGAGGCGGCCCCGCGAGGAGCGGGAGCCCCGTGAGCCGCGCGAGCGGCGCCGTCATGCGGATCTCGGCCCGCAGGGCGAGACGGAATGGTTCCGCATCAACGTCGGTCGCCAGAAGAATGCCGACCCCAAATGGCTGCTGCCCATGCTGTGCCGCGTCGGCCACGTCACAAGGCGCGAGATCGGCGTCATCAAGGTGATGGACCGGGAAACCAAGTTCGAGGTCTCGCGGGAGGTCGCGGACCGCTTCCGGGCCGCCGTCGAGTCGTCGGCGGAGCAGGAATTCAGCATCCACCCCGCCGCCGCGCCGGCGGCCCGGGAGCGTCGCCCCGACCGTGAGGGGCCGCTCCGCCGTCCGCATGGGCGGGACGAAGGGAACGCCCCCGAGGAGCCCGGCCGCCGGCCACCGCGCGGGGAGCGGCGTCCCTACGCCGGGAAGCCGCAGGACCGCCAGGATGTCCCACGGGAGAGCGAGCCCGCCGCGACGGAACGGCCGGAGCCCGCCCGGCAACGGCCGGAAGGGGCCGACGATCCCAGCCGCTCGTTCAGAAAGAAGTCGAAGCCGGCCGACCGCTTCGGCAAGAAGCCGGGCAAACCCAAGGCCGCGCGAGCGGGCAAGGGTGTCCGTGCCGCACGTCCGGGCGACCAGCCGTTGCGCCGCAAGCCGCGGTCGTCACACTGATTTTCGGAGAGACCGGCCCGAAATGACGTTCGGCCGCATCTTTCGGAATGGGCTTGGGGGCTACAGATCCGAAAGATGCGACCGAACTGACGAGGCCAACGGTGAGAAGGTCGCCCTCAACTGTGGCCGGATTGCGACGCGTGTAGGGTATTGTTGCGGCCCGACGCCGCTTAGATGCGGCCGCCGTGGCGATCCGGAGACGTGCCCGGCCCGCCCCTCGGACCGGGGGGATTTTCCCAGTTCGTCCCGCGGCCTCCGACCGGGCCGGGTGGATTGTCGTCACGGTCGGTCCAGCGGAACCTCGCCCGGTCCCAGTGGACCTGCGTGGGATGCCAGTAGCCGAACCGGGCGTTGAAGTAGGCGCCGCCGGGCGTCACCACGAAGACATAGTCCCTGCCGTGGATATGGCGCCACACGCGGTCGGGCGATGCGCCCGGGCCGCCCCTGGGACCGGGTGGGTTTTCCCAGTTGGTGCCGGGGCCGCCGGCCGGACCGGGAGGATTGTTGTCCCTGTCCCGCGCCGCCGCCGGCATCGCCAGCGCCATGGACGCCACGGCGCCGACCATCAAGCCATATGCCAAACGCTTCATCTGAACCTCCTGAGCATGGGGATCGGTGTGTCGGCCATTCATCCGTTGAACGGCGACGCACGGATTTCCCTTCGCCGCCCCGATCCGGGCGACGTCGTCTCAGGTTTCCGATGTCCGTATCCCGTCGGACGGGGCGGTGCTACTCCGCGGCCTGACCGACGGCGGTGTCCTGGCGCACCGGTGTCCCTTCCAGCCAGACGTCCAGCCAGTCGTGGAAATGCTGCACCCTGGCCTCGTCGTCGTTCAGCCAGGCGCGGCTGAAGCCGCGTGAATGCATCCCGGCCTGCATGTCCTGCAGGTAGTGGATGTCCTGGTCGATGGTGATGGTCATGGAGCGCCGTCCCTCCACCACGTCGGCCCGCTCGAACACTTCGCGCTCGGGCCGCTCGCCCGCCGCCACGACCCGCACCGAAGGGTCGCCCACCAGGCTGAGGCCCTCGGCCCGGTCGCCCGCCACGTTGATCCTGAGCGTCCACTTATCGAAGAAGCACTTGTCCGGATCCGTCGGATGGGGCCGCGGCCGCATCACCCACAGCTCTTCCGGCTTGATGGTCATGACGATGTTCGGGAACAGGTCGTACTGCAGGATGTCCGACACCTGCTCGTCGGTGAAGCGCGAATAGTCGAAGCCGAGTTGTTCCCCCAGCCGGCGCTTGTGCTGCTGCACCGCCTTGCGCAGTTCCAGCACCCGCCCCCGGAAGTCGTCCGGGTCGAGGCCGAGCGGCTCGATGGCGGCCCGCAGCACCGGCGGCACTTCCTCCGGCACGCCGTAGCGCGGATTGGTCACATAGCCCTCGACCAGCACGCGGCGATGGCCGAACGGCCACAGCTCGTTGATCGCGTCCCGGCAGTCCACGAAGCTGGCGTGCTGAGGATGGATGAAGTCCACGTGGTACTGCTCGTTGAAATTGTCCACGCAGGTCTTCCAGTTGGCGTCCAGCAGGACGGTCTGGTCCTTGACCAGCACCATGTCCTGGAAGCGGTAGGGATCGAGCTGCTCCTGGACCACGCCGAGGAAGTCCGCCAGCGGCGCGGCATCCGGGTCCATGTTGATCCACACCAGGCCCGCCCAGCATTCCACCTGCACCGGCTTGAGCGACAGCCGGTCGCAGGGAAGGCCCTGCAGGAAGCGCTCGGCGTCAGGCACCTGCTTGAGGGTGCCGTCGAGTTCGTAGGTCCAACCGTGATAGGGGCAGGTGACGGCCGCCACGCTGCCGCGCTCGCTGGTGAAGAGACGGTTCCCGCGATGCTGGCACGCATTGTAGAAGGCCGCCAGGTCGCCGGCGTCGGTGCGCATGACCACGACGGACTCCCGCCCGATGTCGAAGACGAAATAGTCCCCCGCCTCGGTCAGGTCGCTGGCAAGGCCGGCGAGCAGCCAGCTGCGGGTCCACACGGCGTCCCACTCCCGCTTCATGACGTCCGGCGACGTGTAACGCTCGGCATCGAGCTTCGCCCGGCGCGGCGGCCGCGCGGACTGCCCTGGGAAATCGACGTAGAGATTGGTCTGCGGCATCTGATGCCCCTTTCTCAGTTGCGACCGTTCCCCTCTTGGACGAAGGGCCGGCAGGGTGCGCCCTCCCGGCCCACCCATCGGTGGCGAAACGTAGCCCGGACACCGAGCTGGCGGGCCCGCACAGCCGTGCCGAACACGTCCGTGCCACCGCCGCCCGGCGTGTCGGCCGAGCCGGAGATGTAGCGCTCGTTGGTCAGGTTACGCCCGATGAGCGCCGATTCCCAGCGATCGTCGCTGCTGCAGAGGCGGACCGTCGTATTGAGCCGCGTCGTCGACCCCTGGTCGCTGGCCGGCTTCTGGCCGGCTTCTGGCCGGGTTCCGGTCGGTCAGGCCTGGATGCCGCCGATGCCTCCGCAGAACAGTGGCGTAATGGTAGGGGCGGCCGGGAACCCTTGAATGAAAAATTCGTTCAAAAGAGCGTCCGAGAACCCTTAAATACCTCACAATAAGAACGAACAAAAATCATCTTGGACGATGCTGAAGTGCAGGCGTGGCGCTGCGGACCAGGCAAATCCCGGGCCCTGCCACTGCCGGCCTTGCGTCCCATCCCCGGTCTGGCCCAATCTTTGCGGCCCCGGGAGTCCGGCGTTACCGAATGGAGGCCTTCCGACCATGCGATTTCTACCGCTCGTCGCCGTGATCTTGCTGGCGGTCGCCGCCGGCGTGCTGTGTCTGCTGAGCCTCTGGTGGCTCTGCGCCGCCGTCCCCCTCGCCGTACTGGGCTCGATGGGCGTTTACGATGTGCTGCATGGCAAGGATCCGTTGCGCCGGAACTATCCGCTCACGGTGCGCTTCAGATACCTGCTGGAATGGCTCGGGCCGTTCATGCGCAGTTACATCATCGAGTCCGACGAGCAGACCAAGCCGTTCTCCCGCGACGCGCGGTTCATGGTCTACAGCCGGTCCCTGGGGGAAGGCGATCCCAAGCCTTTCGGCAGCGAGCTGGACTTCGACGCCCCCGGCTACACCTGGATGCACCATTCGATCGCCGCCCGGCCCAAGTCGGAGAGCCTGTTCCGCGTCGACATCGGCGGCACCCAGTGCGACCGACCCTATTCCTCCTCGGTGCTCAACATCTCGGCCATGAGCTTCGGCGCCCTGGGCGCCAATGCCATCGAGGCGCTCAACCTGGGCGCCCGGCTTGGGGATTTCGCCCACGATACCGGCGAAGGCGGCTTCTCCCGCTACCACAGGCGCCATGGCGGCGACATCATCTGGGAAGTGGGCTCCGGCTATTTCGGCTGCCGCACCAAGGACGGCAATTTCGATCCCGACCGGTTCCGCGACCAGGCCGTCGAGGACCAGGTGAAGATGGTGGAGATCAAGCTGAGCCAGGGTGCCAAGCCCGGCCATGGCGGCATGCTGCCCGCCGCCAAGGTGACGGAGGAAATTGCCGAGGCGCGCGGCGTCCCCGCCCACGAGGACTGCATCTCGCCCAACCACCACAAGGCCTTCTCCACGCCCGTCGGGCTGCTGGAGTTCACCGCCCGGCTGCGGGAGCTTTCGGGCGGCAAGCCTGCCGGCTTCAAGCTGTGTATCGGCCATCCGTGGGAGTTCCTCGCGATCTGCAAAGCGATCCTCAAGACCGGCATCTATCCCGACTTCATCGTCATCGACGGCGGCGAGGGCGGTACCGGCGCGGCGCCCCACGAACTGCCCGACCATGTGGGCATGCCGCTGGTCGACGGCCTCGCCTTCGCCCAGGCCGCGCTCGTCGGCAGCGGCCTGCGCGACCGCGTCAGATTGGGTGCCAGCGGCAAGGTGATCAGCGGTTTCTACCTCGCCCGCGCCATGGCGCTCGGGGCCGACTGGTGCAACACCGCTCGCGGTTTCATGTTCTCGCTCGGCTGCGTCCAGTCCATGCGCTGCCACACCGGCACTTGCCCCACAGGCATCACCACGCAGGATCCCGTCCGCCAGCGCGCGATCATCGTGCCGAACCATGCCCGGCGCGTCCGGAACTTCCATCATGCCACGGTGGAGAAGCTGACCGAGATCGTCGCGGCCGCCGGAGTTGACCACCCCTCCGAGCTGCAGCCCGCCCACCTCTACATGCGCCTCACGCCCAACGAGATTCGCTCCGCCGCCGAGCTCTATCCCCAGCTGCGGCCGGGCGAACTGCTCGACGCGCCGGAGGACACGCCCTTCGCCCAGCTCTGGGCGACCGCGGACCCGGACACTTTCGCCCCTCAGCTCTGGCCCCTGCCGGGCTCGGGCCGCGGTGCGGCGAGGGTCGATCAGCAATCCTGACTGGCCGCCGATCGAAATAAACCCCGATATTCGGATGGCCCATAAAGGAAGGGCGCCCGGACTGGGTGATCCGGGCGCCTCTCAAACCTTTTCCCGGCTGGGAGCTGTGGACAGCCGTGTATGGGCGAAGGTTCGTTCCGAAGAGGCTTGGGTCGGCCTCCTTACGGCCCAATAACGCGGCCGCTCGGAAGCGGTTCCCCGCGGCGATCAAGATGGCTGATTTTCCCTCTGGCGCCTGGTTCACTCAGTACTGACCGCCGATGGATCCCGGGGGAGTCCGCCCGGCGGAGCCGCCGGAGCCTTCCGATCCTGCGCCGGACCCGCCGGGGGCCGTGTCCTGGCCCGCTCCGGTGCCCATGGACGACGGGCTGTCTCCCCAGGTGCCGTCCGGATTGCGCTTGACGTGTGTGCCGGGGCAATTCGGGTCGTAGATGAGGTCCCGGCCCGCGGCTGTCTTATCGTTGGTGCACCATTGTGCCAGTTCGGTCTTGTGGTCCTGAGCCGAACCCGCGGCGACGGCAGGCGTAACGGTCATCGCCGCTCCAATGGCCATCAGTACGATCTTCGGGTTCATCGTCGCGTCTCCCTGGTGAAGCCACCAAGCCTGCGATAGCGAACTATCCAGCGGTCGCTGTGTTCCCGCCGCAAACGAAACCCAGACCGGCGCGGGGTGATTTCGCGGCGGCCTGGGATGTTCAGGAGATCGTGTGGCTGATGCGGCAGCGGACTCTTGTCGCCATCCCCGCTGGCAGTACAAACGACATAAAAAATGTTCTTCGCTGGTTGGCGATCTTGGAAGAAACGAGGCCGTCCGAGCAGCGGCCCGTCGACGACCTCGTCCCACTTCCCTGTGCGCCTTGGCGGCCCACAGCCCCCTCAACCAGAATTGACGTCAACAACTTAGCCGACCTGCGGCGTCAACGGCCTGCCAGTCTACCCAGAATGGGCAACTCGCTTCAGCCCTCCTGCACCTCCAGGAGCCCCGCTTCCAGACACACGTCCGCAGCTTTGGCGAACGCGCGGAAACTGGCGAAATAGAGCTCGGTCATCTGTTCCTGCTGGAACGTGCCGGGGCGAAGCCGATAGCCGCCGCGTTCATCCTCGACCACGGCTCCCGAGGTGATCATCTCCTTGAGCTTGCGCCGGACCGTCTCCCGCGGAAGGCCGGTCGCCTCGGCCACCGACAGGGCGTTGACGGGTGTCTGGAGTTCTCCGGGAACGCGCTCCTTCATGGCCTCGAAGGCACCGCGCTGCTGCGATGCCATGAGCCGTTGAACGTTGGCCGCCGCCAGGGCCAGAAGAATGAACACCTTCGCCAGGTCGCCGCGGAACATCTGGCCGTAGCCGGGCAGGACCTTGCACAGCAGCTCGCAGAATTCATACATGAACACGCGCGACTTTGCCTCGAACTCCTCGGAGGGCGCCACCCGCAAGCGGCGTCGGCGACGTCGCGTTGCGGGTTCGGAATTGCCTTCTCCGGTTGCGCTCCGCAACGGCCGCGCGCTGTCAGTCATGCCTGTTCCTCTCGACTGCCAAGTACAGATGATGCCCAAGGCGTCCAAGGCAGTCATCGCTTTTCTGCGACGCTCACCGACGCTTGACCACGCGTTTTCGCTGGATAAGGTGAGCCTGAAGTTCGCACGGGGAGGCATCGCCAGTTGATTGCAGACGGATTTGCAGCGCCGCGCGGCCGATTGTTGGTCGCCGCTCTGGTCGCAGCGTGGGCATGCGCATCCTGCTCCACGCCGCTCCACCTTCGGACGATGCGGCTGCATGATCTCGACCCGGCCACGCGGGCGGCGATCGGCACCGCCGAAGCCTTCGTGCGGGACCAGGGCTACACCGACCAACCTGCCGGCGAGCATACGCCCGTCGCTCTCGGCCCATGGGACTGCCTGTCCTACGGCGGCGTGAAAGGCGACTGCACCGCGGTCGACACCGGCGCCCTGCTGCAGAATCGCCACGGCACGCTCGACGGGGATGCGAAGGCGTTTCAGCGCACCGACGTCGGCTGGGTGGTGTTCTTCAGGGTGGCGACATCCCCGGCCGATCACGACACGTATCTGTGCGCGGCGGTACGGACCGACGCCTATCCGGTCCTGCCCGAGCAGGAATGCCATCTGACGGCGCAGGCCGTCCGATTGGCCGGGGCCGAATAGGCGCCTGCAGGAAGCCTCAGCGCAGCGCCTCGACACGCGAACGGTGCTTCTTGACCGCCGCCAGCGTCTCCGACGCATAGCCCCGCAGCACCGCGTCGCCGCCATGGGCGGCGTACCCCTCGAACAGCTTGACGTTTCGCGACTGCCGGTGGCTCTGCACGTCGAGGAACAGACGGTCGAAATCGTTCTTGCCCGCAGCCTGCAGCCGTTTGAACTCCGTTTCGTAGGTGCCCGAGAGCTCGTCCCTGACATATTTCGGCGCGAAGGCCCGCAGCCGGGCGTTGGCGAGCTTCTGGTCGTCCACCAGGTCGCGGGCAAGCTGTCGGACGTCTTCCTGCTGCGCCCGCTCCACGGCGAGTTCGCCCGATTTCACGTCGAACAGGCCGGCCAGGCTCGCCTCGCGGGCGAACACCGCCTCCGATGGCACCGAGGGCGCGGCCGACGCCGCTTCCGCTGCCGGCGTCGCCTCAGCCGGCGGGGGCAGGCACACCAGCCCTGCCAGCGCGAAGCCGAGCCCTAGGAACGCCTGCGTGATCACCTGTCGCTGCATGACCCGGACAACGGCCGGCGCCGAGACCGGTTCCCGGCTACTCCGTCAATCCACCGCCGAGGGCGACGTAAAGGGTAACCAGATTGTCGAGCTGGCTGCGCCGATCCTCCACCAGCGACTGTTCCGCATCGAACAGGTTGCGCTCCGCGTCCAGCACCTCGAGATAGCTGGACACGCCGTTGCGGTAGCGCAGCTGCGCCAGTTCCGCGCTTTCCCGCTGCGCCGCCAGCGCCCGCTCCTGCGCCTCGACCTGATCCGCCAGGTAGCGCCGCGCGGCGAGTGCGTCCGCCACCTCGCGGAACGCGTCCTGGATCGCCTTCTCGTAGTCGGCAACGGCGATGGTCTTGCGGGCCTTGGCCGCGTCCAGGTTCCCCTGGTTGCGCCCGAAATCGAAGATCGGCAGCGTCGCCGAGGCCGGCCCCAGGCTCCAGGTGAGCCCGTCCGTGCCCACGCCCTGTGCCAGCTCGGTCGACTGGTAGCCGGCCGAGCCCGTCAGCGTGATGCGCGGGAAGAACGCCGCCCGCGCCGCGCCGATATTGGCATTCGCGGCGCGCAGCTGGTCCTCGGCCTCCATGATGTCGGGCCGGTTGAGCAGCAGGTCGGAGGGCAGCCCCGCCCCCAGCTCCCCCGTCAGCCCCTGCTTGGCCAGCGGCAGCCCGTTGGGCAGCGGCGCCCCGATCGGCCCTCCCACCAGCACGTCCAGCTGGTTGGCCAGGGTGGCGCGGCTGCGCCGCAGCGAGGCCAGTTCGGTCTGCGCCTGGGTCAGCAGAGTCTCGGCCTGCCGGTAGTCGAGCGCCGAGGTGACGCCGGCCTTGCGCCGCAATTCGGCGATATCGAGGCCCTGCTTGCGGCTCTCCACCGTGGCTTCGGCCCGGGAGATGCGCTCGTCGGCCGCCTGCAGCGACAGGTAGGCGCTCGCCACGTCGGCGATGAGGCTGATCCGGAACGCGCGCTCGGCTTCCACCGTGGCCAGGTAGTTCAGCCGCGCCGCCTTGCTCAGGCTGCGCACCCGGCCCCAGAAGTCGAGCTCGAAGTTCGTCACCGACGCACCGGCCTCGTAGCGGGTCAGCGTGGTCGCCCCGGCGCCCGTGCCCGTACCGGCTCCGTAGCTGCTCTGGCCGTGGCTCTTGACCGCCGAGCCGGTCGCGTCGACCTCGGGCAGCAGGTCGGCCCGCTGGACACGGTATTGCCCCCGCGCTTCCTCGATCCGGGCGACCGCCGCCTTTAGGTCCCGGTTGTTGCGCAGCGCGGCGGCGATCAGCGCCTTGAGCCGCGGGTCCTGGAAGAAGCTGCGCCAGCCAAGCGTGGTCGCCTTCACCGATCCCTGGCCAGGCTGGCCTTCGGCGGGATAGACGCTGGCCGTCGGCAGGTCCGGCCGGTGGTAGGTCGGCGCCATGGTGCAACCGGTCAGCGCTGCGATAAGCAGCCAGCTCGCCGCCCGCCGGCAAAGGCCCTCAGTCATGGCCCGTCTCCGCTGCCGGCGCCCCGGGATCGTGCGGCTTCTTGCGCGACAGCCAGCGCCGCACCGACAGGTAGAACACCGGAACGAAGAAGATACCGAGCGCGGTTGCGGCCAGCATGCCGCCCACCACGCCCGTGCCCACCGCGATGCGGCTGGCCGAGCCGGCCCCGGTCGAGACGGCGAGCGGCAGCACGCCGAGCATGAACGCGAGCGAGGTCATGATGATCGGCCGCAGCCGCAGCCGCACGGCCTCCAGGGTCGCCTCGATCACGCCCTTGCCGTCCGCCTCGAGGTCCTTGGCGAATTCGACGATCAGGATGGCGTTCTTCGCCGCCAGGCCGATGATGGTGATCATCCCGACGTTGAAATAGACGTCGACCGGCAATCCCCGCAGCCACGTCAGCAGCAGCGCCCCGAGCACGCCGAGCGGCACGATCAGCATCACCGCCACCGGGATCGCCCAGCTCTCGTAGAGCGCCGCCAGCACCATGAACACGACCAGCAGGGAAAGCCCCAGCAGCGCCGTCACCTGTCCTCGCGACTGCTGTTCCTCGTAGGAGATGCCCGTCCATTCGTAGCCGAAGCCGGACGGCAGCTTCTCCGACAGCCTCGCCATCTCGACCATGGCGTCGCCGGTGGAATATCCGGGCGCCGCGCTGCCGGAGATGTTCATGGACGGATAGCCGTTGTAGCGCTGCAGCTGCGGCGGCCCCGCCGTCCATTCCGCCGTGGTGAAGGCGGAGAACGGCACCATCTCGTCCTTGTCGTTACGCACCCTGAGTGAGAGGATGTCGTCGGGCGTCATCCGCGCCGACGCCTCGGCCTGGAGCAGCACCCGAAGCACCCGGCCCTGGTAGTTGAAGTCGTTGGCATAGGCCGATCCGAAGGCGATCGACAGGGTGTTGTTGATGTCGCTGATCTGCAGGCCCAGCGCCCGCGCCTTCACCCGGTCCACCAGCACCTTGAGCTGGGGCGCGTCTTCCATCCCCTCCGACCGGACGCCGGTCAGCACCTTGCTCTGCGACGCCATCCCGAGGAGCTGGTTCCGGGCCGCCAGGAGTTCGGCGTAGGTGTGCCCGCTGCGGTCCTCCAGCCGGTAGCTGAAGCCGCTGGCGTTGCCCAGCTCGCGGATGGGCGGCGGGTTCAATATGAAGATCTGCGCTCCCTTGACCTGCTGCAGTCCGCCCATGAACCGCATGACCAGCGCGTCGGCCTTGCTCTTCGCCGCCGTCCGGTCGCTCCAGGGATTCAGCGAGATGAACATCATCGCCGCGTTCTGCCCGTTGCCGAAGAAGCTGAAACCGCGGATCACGGTGACGCTCTTCACCTCCGGCTGGGCGCGCAGGAACTTCTGTGCGCCGTCGACGGCCTCCTCGAGCCGTTCGAAGGTGGCGCCCGGCGGCGCCTGGACGATGCCCATCACGAAGCCCTGGTCTTCCTCGGGGATGAAGCTCGACGGCATGTTGACGAAGGCCACCACCACCAGCGCCACCACGACGAGGAACACCGCGAGGAAGCGGACCGGCCGGGCGATCATCTTGCCGACCGTCCGCTCGTAGCGAAGCGTCGACCGCTCGAAGAACGTGTTGAACCGTCCGAAGAACGGTCCCAGCGGGCCGGAGCGACGGTCGCCGACCTTGTGCGGCTTGAGCAGCGAGGCGCACAGCGCCGGCGTCAGCGACAGCGCCATCAGCGCCGAGAACGCCATTGAGACCGCCAGCGTCACCGAGAACTGGCGGTAGATGCCACCCGTCGAGCCCGGAAAGAACGCCATGGGAATGAACACGGCGACCAGCACGAGCGTGATGCCGATCAGCGCCCCGGTGATCTGTCCCATCGCCTTGATCGTCGCGTCGCGCGGCGCCAGCCGCTCCTCGCGCATCAGGCGTTCCACGTTCTCGATCACCACGATGGCATCGTCCACCAGGATGCCGATCGCCAGCACCATGGCGAACAGGGTGAGCACGTTGATGGAGAACCCGAACAGCGCCAGCCCCAGGCAGCCGCCGGCCAGCGCCACCGGCACTACGATGGTCGGGATGATCGTCGCCCGGAAGTTCTGCAGGAACAGGTACATGACCAGGAACACCAGGATGAACGCCTCGATCAGCGTCTTGGCCACCTCGTGCACCGAGATCTGGATGAACGGCGAGGTGTCGTAGGGCACCGTCCAGGTCATGTCGTTGGGGAAGTCCTTGGCGAGTTCCGCCATGCGCTGCTTGACGCCCTTGGCCGTCGCGAGCGCGTTGGCGCCGGTCTGAAGCTGCACCGCCATGCCGGCCATCTCGCGGCCGTTCAGCGTCGCGTGGCTGACGTAGTTCTGCGCTCCCAGCTCGACCCGCGCGACGTCCCGCAGCCTGATGGTCGAGCCGTCCGGATTGGCGCGGAGAATGATGGCGCCGAACTGCTCCGGATTGGTGAACCGGTTCTGGGTGACCACCACCGCGTTGAGCTCGGTGCCCGGCACGGTCGGCTGGTCGCCGATCTGGCCGCCCGCCGTCTGGCTGTTCTGCTCGCGCACCGCCGCCAGCGCGTCGGCCGCCGACATGTGGTAGCCCGCCAGCTTCTCCGGATCGAGCCAGATGCGCATGGCGTATGGCGAGCCGAACAGCCTGATGTCGCCGACGCCCGGCACCCGGCGCAACTCGTCCATCAGCCGGTTGGAGGCGTAGTTGCTCATCTCCATCCCGCTCATTTCGTTGCCGGGCGAAGTGAGCGCCAGCACCATCAGGAAGCCGCTGCTGGCCTGGCGGACCTGGATGCCCTGCTGGCGCACCTCCTCGGGCAGGCGCGACTCGACGCTGCTCAGCCGGTTCTGCACCTCCATCTGCGCCGCGTCGATGTCCGTCCCCGAGCGGAAGGTGACGGTGATCGACGCCGATCCGTCCGACTGGCTGGAGGACGACATGTAAAGGAATCCACGGACGCCGTTCAGTTCCTGTTCGATCACCGAGGTGACGTTCTTCTCGAGCGTCGAGGCGTCGGCGCCGGGATAGCTGGTGCTGATCGTCAGCGACGGCGGCGCGATGGAAGGGTATTGCTCGATCGGCAGGGAACGCAGGGCGACGATGCCGCCCACGAGGACGCCAAGGGCGATGACCCAGGCGAAGATCGGCCGATCGATGAAAAAACGTGGCATGCGTCCGCTACCCGATCGCCGCCGTCAGGGTTTGGCCGGTGGCTGGCCTGCCCCCGGCTGTTCCTTGGGCGGCGCCTTGTCGATGCGCACCGGTGACCCGGGGCGGATGTGCTGCAGCCCGTCGGTAATCACCCTGTCGCCCGGCTGGAGTCCCGATGCGATGGACCAGAACGAGCCCTGGAGATTGCCCAGGGTCACCTCCCGGCTGCGAACGATGTTCTTGTCGTCCACCAGCATCACCGAGGCGCCTTCCGGTTTCACCTGCACCGCCCGCTGCGGCACCATGATCCCGTTCTTGATGACGCTGCCCTGAACCCGTGCGCGCACGAACTGGCCGGGCAGCAGCAAGCGGTCCGGATTGGGGAACTCGGCCCGCAGCGACACCGATCCCGTCGACGAGTCCACCGACATGTCGAGGAAGTTGAGGTGCCCCACATGGTTGTAGGTGCTGCCGTCTTCCAGGATCAGCGTCACCTCGATGCGATCGAGGGGCAGCGCCTTCACCTTGCCCTCCTCGATGTCGCGCCGCAGCTTCAGCAGTTCGTTGCTGGACTGGCTGAAGTTCACATAGATCGGGTTGAGCTGCTCGATGGTGGTCAGCAGCGTGCCTTCCGAGGCCTTGACGAGCGCGCCCTCGGTCACCTGGGCCCGGCCGGCGCGGCCGGAGATCGGCGCGGTGACCGTGGTGTAGTCGAGATCGAGCTTGGCCCGGTCCACCTGCGACTGCGCCGACGACACGTCGGCCTGGGCCTGGGCGGCGGCGGCGACGGCGGCGTCGTATTCCTGGCGGCTGATCGCCTCCCGGTCCACCAGCGGTCGATAGCGGTCCACCACCTGCTGGGCGTTCTTCGCCGACGCCTCCGCCCTGCTGAGCGCGGCCTTGGCGGCCCCGTAGTTCGCCTGCATCTCGCGGGGATCGATCCGGAACAGCGGAGCGCCCTGCTTGACGTCGCTGCCCTCCTCGTACAGGCGCCGCTCGATGATTCCGTCCACTCGCGCCCGCACTTCCGCCGTGCGGATGGCCTGCACGCGGCCTGGCAGTTCCACCACCCGCGGCACGTCCTGGTAGTGCACGGTGTACACGCTCACCGCCGGCGGCGGCGGCGGCTGTTGCGCCTTGTCGCCGCACGCCGCTACCAGCATGGAAACAACGACGGCTGCCGCGGCGATCCGGCCCTTTCTCGCCCGGTCGATCACATGCTTCTCCTGGCACCAATAACGCCGCAACGGCGGCACGATCTTAGAACTGTGAAGATCGGCGGCCGGGTCAATGGCGTGGGCTGATGAACTGAAACGGTGTTGAGACTCGATGTTTCTTCGCACCTGCGATATGTGTAATGTTGGTTACAGATTGTGTCAATGTGGACCCGGATGTTTTTTGGCGGCGATCAGCCATGACGAAGCAACATGATAGCGGCTGCCCGACGGGCGGCGACGCGCGGCGCGAACGCCGGCGCGACGCCATGCTGGAAGCCGCCCGGAACCTGTTTCTCGACAAGGGATACGACGCCGTCAGCCTGTCGGATGTGGTGGCCCGTTCGGGAGGCTCGCTCAGCACTCTTTACGGCCTGTTCGGCAACAAGCGCGGCCTGCTGAAGGCCGTCATCCGTTCCCAGTTCGACCGGGACGTGCAGAAGCTGGAAACCCTGATCGGCCGTGGCGGCGCCCCCGAGGACGTGCTGCTCGAGGTGGCCATGGGCACGCAGGAATACCTCGCGGCGCCCGACATGACCCGCTTCATGCGCTTCGTGATCGGGCAGAGCCTGCGCTCCCCCGAATTCGGCCAGCGGTTCTTCGAAAAGGTGCACATGACCTTCGTCGACCGGTACGCGTCGCTGCTGGCCGAGTGGGACCGTCAGGGCCTGCTCCGCGTGCCCGATCCGGGTCTCGCGGCCCGGCAGTTCATCAGCCTCGTGCTGCACGACCTGCACATGCGGGCGATCTGCGCGTGCAGCGACGGCGCCGCGCCCAACCGGCGCGAGGCGGAACAGGCGGTCGCCATGTTCCTCGCCCACTACCGGGCGTAGGCTGCCGCCTTACATCGAGTGGATGGCCGCCTCGGCGCGGCTATTTGTTGACGTACTTTTCCAGCGTGTCGTGGAACGCCCGGATGCGGCATTCCTGGTAGACGGACAGCGTCTCCGCCCCCTTCTCGCTGGCCATCATGCCCTCGTGCTGCGCCCGCAAATTGCCGGTGTCCTGATCGAAGGTGATGGCCGACAGCGGGAACGCCGCCAGTTCCGGCACGTCCTTGTACGACATCTCCTCGGGAATGCGGACCGGCTGCGCCGGGTCGGGACGCGGCTGGCCCTTCGGCACCGGCCGCATCATCAGCACTTCGAAGGTGCAGCGGTTCGGATCGTTGCCGATCGGCTTGATCCGGTGGATGGAGCGCATGGCGAGGCCGGTGTAGATGAAGATGTTGGGGAACAGGTTGTACTTGATGGAATCGATCAGCTCGGCGTCGCTGTAGCCTTCCGTGTCCATGCCGTACTGGGTTTCCAGGCCGGCGCGCACCTGCTTCGCCATGGCGTCGCGCGCCGTCTGGCCGTCGACGAGTTGCACCGTCTTGCCGTCGGTGGAACGGCCGCCCAGCAGCACCCGGTCGATGCGCTCCTGCTCGGAGATGCTCTTCTTCGCCGCCGGGCTCGGCACCGCGAGCGCGCACAGGTCGCGGGTAACGTGATCGTCGAACACGTCGTGCTGCATGTTCCAGTCGCCCACCACCTGGGTCAGCTCCGGATGCACCAGCGGCGTGTGATAGGCCTCCATGAAGGCTTCCTGCGCCGTCTTCCAGTTGCAGAACAGCTCCTTCTCCAGGTGCATGAACAGGTACCAGTCGTCCCACGGCCAGTTCTCGAAATGCTCCGGCAGGACGCCGAGATACTCGAGGAGCGGCGGCGCCTCCTTGTCCATGTTGATGAACACCAGGCTGTTCCACACGTCGACCTGCACCTCGGGCAGCCGGTTGGCTTCGTAGTCGAGGTGCGGGAAATCCCAGGAGCAGGGCACTTCGTTAAGGGTGCCGTCCAGGTTCCAGGTCCAACCGTGGTACGGGCACTGCAGCTTCTCCGACCAGCCGGACGTCCCCGACGGCTTCAGCTTGGTGCCGCGGTGCAGGCACGAGTTGTGGTAGGCCTTCAGCTTGCCGTCGTCGCCCCGCACGACGACGACCGAACGGCGGCCGATGTCGTAGACCAGATAATCGCCCGGTTCGGCGACCTGGTCGTCCCGGCAGACATACTGCCAGACCTTGCGCCACATCTTCTCCATCTCCAGGTCGAAGTAGTCCTGGCTGATGTACTGGTGGAACGGAATGTCCTCGCGGCTCTGCGGCGGGTTCGACCGGCGGGTGAGCACGTCGTTCACCCTGCCCCCCGTGCTGCGCATGATCTCCTGGAAGGACGGCGCGTCCGGACAGGACGGAATTTCGCTTTTGGCCTGGATGTTCATCGAACCTGTCTCCCCGTGCTGGAACAGCGATACCCGCCGGCGAGTCGACGCCGTCGTGCAGTCTAGAAGGTAGCACTAACCCGGGGTGCCAACAAGCTGATTATTATATCACGGTATAAAACAAGTGCGGCGTGCGGTCAGTCGCCGCCCGGCGGAGCCGCGCCATGGCCGGCCGGCTTTCGGGCCAGCCAGATCAGCGCCATCATCACCAGGCTGCCCCAGCCCGAAATCCAGAAAATGTCTGTGGACGCCAGCAGATAGGCCTGCCGCACCAGCTCGTGGGCCAGCGCCCCCACCGCCTGGCCGTCGTTCATCCCGAGGTTATGCAGATGGGACAGCGCCGCCTTGGCCGTCGGATCGAACCGGCTCGACGTTTCCGCGAGCCGACTCTGGTGCAGGGCCTCGCGTCGGTCCCAGACCGTGGTGGCGATGGAGGCGGCGAAACCGCCGCCGGTGATGCGGAAGAAGTTCATGATGCCGGACGCCGACGGGATCTTGTCGGGCAGCAGCCCGTGGATCGCGATGGTCACCATGGACACCATGAAGGTGCTCAGCGCCACGCCCTGGATGATGAGCGGCAGGGCGAAGTCGAAGAAGCTCGCATCCGACGTGTAGTTCGACCGCATGAAGAACGAGACGGCGAACACGCCGAAGGCGAAGGACGCCGCCCAGCGCATGTCGATCCGGTTCATCAGCCGCGTGGCCAACGGCGTCAGGACGAGCGCCACCACGCCGCTGGGTGCCGCCACGAGCCCCGCATAGGTGGCGTTGTAGCCCTCCTGGGTCTGCAGCCACAGCGGCAGGATGACGATGTTGGAAAAGAACAGCGCGTATCCCAGGCAGAAAGCGATGGTGCCCAGGGTGAAGTTGCGTTCCTTGAACAGGTGGATGTCGACGATGGGATGCTCGTCCGTGCTCTCCCAGACCACCCAGACGGCGCAGGCGATGATCGAGATGAGCGCCAGCGCAACGATGTAGGTCGACGAGAACCAGTCGGCGTTCTTGCCGGTGTCGAGCATGACCTGCAGCGCGCCGACCCAGATCACCAGCATCACCAGCCCCACCCTGTCGATGGGCAGCTTGCGGGTCGGCGTCTGGAAGCCCGACAGGTTGGTCCACACGATGGCCGCGCATGCCAGCCCCACCGGCACGTTGATGAAGAAGATCCAGGCCCAGTGGTAGTTGTCGGAGATGATGCCGCCCAGGATGGGCCCGAAGATGGGCGCGATCAGCGTGGTCATGGACCAGATCGCGAGCGCCGTACTTCGCTTCTCCGGCGGGAAGATCAGCAGCAGCAGCGCCTGGGAGCCGGGCACCAGCGGCCCCGACACGGCGCCCTGCAGCACCCGGAAGGCGACCAGGCCGGTCAGCGTCCAGGCCATGCCGCACAGCAGCGACGCGACGGTGAACAGCAGCACCGAGGAGACGAACACCCGGACGGCGCCGTAGCGGCCCATCAGCCAGCCGGTCAGCGGCACCGCGATGCCGTTGGACACGGCGAACGAGGTGATCACCCAGGTCCCCTGGTCGGCGCTCGCCCCCAGGTCGCCGGCGATGGTCGGCACCGAGACGTTGGCGATGGTGGTGTCCAGCACCTGCATGAAGGTGCCCAGCGCCAGCGCGATGGCCGTCACGGCCAGCCGGCTGCCCTCGAGCGGTCGGGGCGCGGCCGCGGCTTGCGCCCGCGTGCTCACTTGTGCGGACCGTCGCCGGCGTTGGCCGAGATGGTCTCGGCGATCATTGCCTCCACGTCGGGCGCCAGCGCGTCACGCGGCTTTATTTCGGGCGTGCCGTCGCGCACCCGATCCGAGATGACAGGCCCGGACGTGTCGGCCACGTCGACATTGGCGCTCATGGAAAGGCCGATGCGCAGCGGATGCTTCTCCACCTCCTTCGGGTCGAGGGCGATGCGTACCGGCAGCCGCTGTACGATCTTGATCCAGTTGCCCGAGGCGTTCTGCGGCGGCAGCAGCGCGAACGCGCTGCCGCTGCCTGCCGAGAAGCCCGCCACGCGGCCGTGAAACGTCACGTCGCCGCCATAGACGTCGGATTCCAGCTCGACCGGCTGCCCCACCCGCATGTCGGCGAGCTGGACCTCCTTGAAGTTGGCGTCCACCCAGACGGACTGCAGCGGCACCACCGCCATCAGCGGCTCGCCCGCCTTCACGTGCTGGCCGATCTCCACCGAGCGCTGGGCGACGGTGCCGTCGACCGGCGCGATGATGCGCATGTGTGCCAGGCTGAGCGCGGCGTCGCGCACCCGGCTCGCCGCCGCCAGCACCTGCGGATTGTCGGCGACGCCGGTGCCGCCCAGCTGGGCCAGCGTGCTGTTGAGCTGCTCTCGGGCCACCGCGAGCTGCGCCTTCAGCTCCGCCAGATCGTCCTTGGCATGGGCGATGTCCTCGCCGGCGACCGCGCCGTCGGCGCCCAGGTCCGCGCGCCGCTTGTAGTCGGCCTGGGCGCGGTCGACCTGCACCTGGCGCTGCTTGATCAGCGCCCTGAGCTCGTCGGCCTTGGCGAACGTCGCGCGGACGTCGCGCACCGTACGCGCCAGGTTGGCCCGGGCCGCTTCCATCTCGATCTTCGGCCGCGCGTCGTCCAGCTCCACCAGCAGCTGGCCGCGCTTGACCCGCTGGGTATCGTCCACATGCACCGCCTGCACCGTACCGTCCTCCAGCGGCGTGACGGTCAGGACGTCGCCGCTCACATAGGCGTCGTTGGTGCTCTCGTAGTGGGCCAGGAACAGGAACCAGTAGACGGCATAGCCGATCGCCCCCAGCAGCACGATTGCGCCGATAATGGCCAGGCCGCGGCGGCGGCTGCCGTTTCGCTTGCTCGGCGCGGGGCGATCCATTGGCTCCGGCATCGGGTCACTCCTTGAGGGCCGGCCCGGCGGGCGCGGCGACGGTGGTCGTTGGCTGCGGCTCGGGCTGGAAGCCGCCGCCCACGGCGAGCAGCAGCTTGATCCGCTCGATGGCGTACTGGGCCTTCAGCACGGCGAGCTGGCGGCGGGCCCCGAGGAGCTGCTCCTCGACGCTCAGCACCGCCACGTAGTTGGACAAACCCTTGCTGTAGCGGCGGTCGGACAGGCCGTAGGCCTCCTCGGCCGCGTCCCGCGCCCGAGTCTGTTCCTTGATCTGATGCTCGAGCGACTGGATGGCGGACAGCCGGTCGGCCACCTGCTGCACGGCACCGAGCACGACGCCGTTGTAGCCGGCGACGGCGGCATCGACGTCCGCGGTGGCCGCCCGCAGGTTCGGCTTGAGTCGGGCGTCGAACAGCGGCAGGTGGATCGCCGGCCCGGCGCCGTAGATGCCCGCCCCCGAACTCAGCAGATGGGACAGCCCGATCGCCTGGAAACCGGCGAAGCCCAGCAGGTTGACGTTGGGATAGAACGCCGCCACGGCGGCCTTGCGCCCGGACAGCCGCGCCTCGACCCGTGCCCGGGCAGCCAGCACGTCCGGCCGGCGCGCCAGCAGGTCGGCCGGCAGCGCGTCCGGCAGCGGCAGCACGGCGCCGGCGTCCAGGGTCGGCCGCTTGATGGTGTCATAGGCCGCGGCACCCTGGCCGGTCAGCGCGGCGATGGCGTGCACCGCCATGTCCCGCTCGGCGATAGCCTGCAGCCGCGCCACCCGGCCCTCGGCCAGCAGGCCTTCCGCCTGCCGCTGCTCGACACGGCTGTCCAGCCCCGCCTTCACCCGGCGGCCCACTAGGTCCACCAGGCGCGTCCGCTGGTCGACGGTGCGGTCGGCGACGTCGAGCAGCGCATAGGCCCGGTCCAGGGACACGTAGGCCTCCGCCAGCGCCGCCGTGATCGCCAGGCGCGCCGCTTCCACGTCAAGCCGGGCCGCTTCCGCGCCGGCGCGGGCCTCGCCGATCAGCGCCTTCTGGCGCCCCCAGAAATCCAGGTCCCACGACAGGTTGCCCTGCACCGAGCCGAGCCAGTAGTGGCCGCCCCCGTAGGGCGGCGGATAGATGAAGCGCTCGCTGAACCGCTGCCACTGCTCCTCGCCGTCGATGGTGACCTTGGGCAGGCTGTCGCCGCGCGCGGCGTCGGCCGCCGCCTGGGCGGCGCGCACCCGGGCCATCGCTTCCTCCAGCCGCGGGTTGTCCGCCAGCGCCCGGGTCACCAGGGCGTCGAACTGCGGGTCGCCCAGCGCCGTCCACCACGACGGCTGCACCGTCGCCGCCGTGTCGCCGAGGCCCAGGTCGGCGGAGTCCAGCATCTTGCCGGTCGGTTCGCTTCCCGCGCCCACGCAGCCGCACAGCACGAGCAGCGCCGCCGATGCTGCAATCAGCTTCGCGCTCATCGGTCAGCCTCCGGCGGAGACGGAAGCTGCTGCAGTCGTTCGATGGTGCGGTGGAGCAGTTCGATCAACGTGGCCACTTCGGCTTCGCTGAAGTCCTCGAACACCAGGTTGAAGAAGTCGACGACCAGCGGGATGGTCGCCTCGGTCGCCGCGCGGCCCTCGTCGGTCAGCGCCAGTTCCACCAGGCGGCGGTCCGACGTGCTGCGCGACCTTTCGATCAGCCCGCGCTGCTCCAGCTGGTCGACCACGCGGGTCAGCGCGCCGCTGTCGTAGTTGAAATCCCTGCAGATGTCGGAGGCGGTCTGCGCAAGACCCTCGCGCAGGTACATCAGCACCGCCCACTGCACGAAGGTGAAGCCGTGGTCGGCGAACAGCGCCTCGTAGCGGGGAAGGATGAGGTTGAGCGACCGCCGCAGCAGGTAACCCACGGAATTGCGGGCGCTGTAGCTCTCCGCGGTAAAGTGACGGCGCGGCATTCCCTGCCTCAACAATAACTGCCTGGGCAGCTATATATCCCGTCTATTAAACCGACGCAATGCCCTTCTGGGAGGCCGAGCGGTACCGGCCGACCTATCTGTCCGGATAGGCGTTGCGCCCGAGCAGGGCCGCAAGGTGCGCCGCGTTGCGGCACAGCATGCCCACGGCCTTTTCCACCGCCTCGGGCGTCCGTTCCAGTTCCTTGTAGTCCTTTCCCTGCATGGCCTCGCCCACCCAGTACGAGACCGCATTGGCCGGGATGGTGAAGCCCACGTCGTTCAGCGCCTGGTAGAGTTCCGCCGAGACATGATGTGCACCGTCCTCGTTGCCGACCACCGCCACGCAGGCCACCTTGCCGTAGGTCGGCATGCGCCCCGCGTCGTCGGTCTCTCCCAGGAACGCGTCCATGCGCTCCAGCACCCGCTTGCAGATGCTCGACGGCTGGCCCAGCCAGATCGGCGTGCCCAGCAGCAGGATGTCGGCGGCGAGAAGCTTCTTGCGGATGACAGGCCAGGCGTCCCCCTCGCCCTCGTCGGCCGTCACCCCCGGCTTGATGTCGTGATCCGCCGCGCGGACGATCTCGCCTTCGACGCCGTAGGGCGCAAAGCCCTCGAGCAATTGCCTCAGCATGACGTCGGTCGAGGACTTCTCGCCGGCGCCGGAGGATTTCAGGGTGCAGTTGACGGCCAGGAGGGTGAGAGACATGGAAGGTTCCAGTTGTGGTTGCGGCGCCGGTGCAACTCCCTATACCGACGGTTGTTCCCTGCCAGACCGATGGAAAAAGGGGGGTTGCTACGCCTCCGAAATTTCCCGACTGCGCCGCATTCCTGCCTCATTCCGGCTCGACAGTCCCTCCGTTGGCCTCGCAATCCCGGCCCGCGCATGGACATCTTAGCCCCCAAGCCTGAGTCCATCCGCGTGGCCGGGATATTTCTTTGGGGCCTGTCTTCCCTCCCGACCTGGCCCGGCCGGCGCTAGACTGCCCCCCATGGAGCAGCTCGTCGCCGCCTTCACCACCCTGTTCGTGATCGTCGACCCCTTCGGCCTGACGCCCATCTTCCTGTCCCTGACGCTGGACATGGAGAGGTCGACGCGCCGCCGGATCGCCGTCCAGGCGGCGTCGATCGCCTTCCTGGTCCTCGCCGGCGCGGCTCTGGCCGGCGACTGGATCCTGCGCCAGCTCGGCATTGGCCTGCCGGCCTTCCGCATCGCGGGTGGGCTGCTGCTCTTCGCCATCGCCTTCGAGATGGTGTTCGAGCGCCGCTCCGACCGGCGGGCGGGCAGCAGCGCCCGTCAGGCGGAGGGAGACCTGACCGTCGCCGCCGTGCCCCTCGCCGTGCCGCTGATCGCCGGACCGGGCGCCATCACCGCCACTATCCTGCTCGCGGCCAAGGCCGCCTGGCATCCGCTGGCGCTGGGCGCGCTGCTGGCGGTGATCGCCGCGGTGACCGCCTGCTGCCTCGCCGTCTTCCTCGTCGCGTCGCGGGTAGAACGGTTCATCGGCCGCACGGGACAGGTGGTGCTGGCCCGCCTGCTGGGCGTGATCCTCGCCGCCCTGGCCGTCCAGTTCGTCGCCGACGGCGTCGCCGCGATGCGGTAGGCCGGAACGGAAAGGGCCGTCCGCGGCATCCCGCGGACGGCCCCTCGAACCAGGATGGACTGTTACTCGGCGGCCTGCTGGACCGGCGTGAACAGGCTGTTCAGATCGTCGTTGGCCGTGTCCAGGATCTTCTGGACCCAGCCGTGGAACACCTGCCCGCCGCCCTCGTTGCGGCCGAAATAGACGTTCTCGGTCATGCCGGCGTCGAGCGCCCGCTGCTGACGCAGGCCGGTGCCGTAGTCCTCGTGCTGCACCACGTATTCCAGCAGCTTGAACTGCTCGCGCAGGCCCCGCGCCTCTTCCTCGGTCGGCTTGCGCTCGGACAGGTACATCTGGGTGGTGAAGCTCTCGCCCACCTTGTCGCCCGGGAAGAGCTGCGAGATCATCACGCCGCGCGCGCCGCCGTAGAAGGTGGCGATGGAGATGTGCGGGAAGATGGTCCATACGCCGTTCATCAGCGCCTCGGTCGGCCACTCGCTGCTGTCCTTCTCCTCCAGTTCGGTGAGGTTAAGGCCATCCGGCAGCGGCAGCACGGTCGAGGGCGCGTTCACCCGCGTGTGCGGACCGAAGGAATAGAACAGCGCCTTGTTGGGAATGTTGCGGCCGAAGGTGTCGGCGTGCAGCACCGGCAGGTGGTAGAAGTCCAGATAGCCGTCATAGGCGATCTTCCAGTTCGGGCCGACCAGGGTGCGGCTCTCGAAGAACGTCCAGTTCTCGAAGCCGAAGCCCTCCAGCAGCTTGTCGTAGCCCGACAGGAAGGTGTTGATGTCGAGCGTGGAGTCGGGATCGAGGATCGCCCAGATCAGCCCGGCCTTCTCCAGCACCGGGAACGGCTTCAGGCCCAGCTCGTCGGTGTTCACCTCGCCGAAGTCCTCGCGGGAGGCGACGCCGATCAGCTCGCCCTCCCGGTTGAAGGTCCAGCCGTGATAGCCGCAGACGAAGCGCGAGGTATTGCCGCAGCCCTGCGCGATCGCCGTGCCCCGGTGGGTGCACGAGTTCAGGAAGGCTCGGACCTTGCCGTCCTTGCCGCGGGTCAGCAGCACCGGCACGCCGACCGCGTCCATCGCCTTGTAGTCGCCCGGGTTGGGCAGCTCGGCCGAGGGCGCAAGCATCAGCGGCATGCGCCGGAAGATCAGCTTCTTCTCCTGCTCGAACCGGGCGTCGTCCGTATAGACGTCCGCCTTGATCTTCATCACCTCGGGCGCCTGGCTGATGGTCCCGGCCTTGCCATGCGCCAGGGCATCCTTCGCCATCTCGATAAGGCACTCGCGATCAACCATGTCCCGTCTCCTGAATAAATCCGTTCAGCATTCCCGCGAACGACGGATCATCGGGGTTGGGGTGCGGAATGTCAATGTGAGGGGGGACTAGCTCCGCCTGGCGAACGTCATCGGCAGCTCGATGATGGTCCGCTGGAGCAGGCTGGGCAGGTAGGTGACGTCCTCGAAGCCCTCGGCGTAGCGGAAGTCCTGCATTCGCTCGATGATGGCGGTGAACGACGAAGCCATTTCCACCCGGGCCAGCGTCGCCCCCAGGCAGTGGTGGATGCCCGAGCCGAAGGTGACGTGGGAGCCGGCGTTGCGCCGCTCCAGGTCCAGCTCGTCCGCCTCCGGGAACACCGCCTCGTCCCGGTTGCCGGCCGCCCAGCGCATGTTGATGGGCGTCCCCTTGGGCAGCCCGACCCCGCCCAGGGTGACGTCCCTGGTGGTCACCCGGTAGAGGCCCTGGATCGGCGTCTCCAGCCGCAGCACCTCCTCGACGAAGTTCTTCATCAGCCCCGGCTCCGCCCGCAGCCGGTCGACCACCTCGGGCCGGTCCAGCATCAGCTTCATGCCTGCGCCGATGGCGCTGGTGGTGGTCTCATTGCCGCCCACCAGGATCTCGGAGAGCATGGCGATGATCTCGGCGTCGTCCAGCAGCCGGCCCTCGGGCAGCGGCGTCAGGATCAGCCCGGAGATGATGTCGTCCCTGGGGTCGGCCCGCCGCCGGTCGATGATCGACTTCAGATAGTGCTGGGAGTCGACCAGCAGCTGGGTGGCCGCATAGTCCTGCTCGTCGCTGAGCATGTTGGAGATGCGCGACATGGAGGCGTCGGACCATTCCTTGAACAGGTGGATGTCCTCCCGCGGCACGCCGATCTGCCCGGCGATGACGATGCAGGGCAGCGGGAAGGCGAAGGCGCGCATGAACTCGCATTCGCCGGCGTCGACGAAGCCGTCGATCAGCTCGTGGGCGATGGCGTCGATGTCCGGCGTCATCTTGCGGATGCGCGACGAGGCGAACACCCTGTCCACCAGCGACCGCTTCGACTTGTGGATCGGGTCGTCCATCCGCGACAGGGTGGGGTAGACGTCGAACCCCTTCTCCCGCATCAACGCCTCGCTCTTCTCCGGCACCCCGCCCGGCCTCAGCGCGATCCAGTCCAGGTCGCTGGAATAGGTCTTCGGGTCCTTCACGATCTCCCGCAGCAGGTCATAGCCGGTGACGATCACCATGCCCGTGTTCGGGTCCCGGTAGACCGGCGCGTGCTCCAGCAGCCAGTGATAGGCCTGGTACGGGCATTGCTGCACCTCACGGTCCATCAGGTTGAAGGGCATGGCCGGCGCGTCGGTCGTCTGCGTGCTCATGTGAACGATCTCCCCAGCGATTCACCGGGCATGATATCGCAGCGGCTGTCCGGTTCCACCCGGCAAGGATGACAGGCCGTCCCCCAGCCGGGCGGTCGGAGGCCGGCCGGGAAAGCCCCGCTGCCGCTTGGTTACGCCGCCAGGTCGACCACCACGCGGCCGCGCACGCCGCCCTTCAGGATCTTCTGGCCCAGCTCGGGCAGGTCGCCCAGCGTCGCCTCGACGATCATCTCGTCCAGTTTGGCGAGCGGCAGGTCGGTGGCGAGGCGCTTCCACGCCTCCAGGCGCGGCGCCATCGGCAGCATCACGGAATCGATGCCGTAGACGCAGATGCCCCGCAGCAGGAACGGCAGGATGCTCGCCGGCATGGTCACGCCGCCCGCCAGGCCGCACACGGCGGCAGCGCCGCCGTATTTCAGCATTGAGAGCGCCCGCGCCAGGATCGTGCCGGCGACAGTGTCGACGATGCCGGCGAAGCGCTCCGGCAGCAGCGGCCGGTCCGGCGCGTCCGAAAGCTCGGCGCGGGAAATGATGCTCGCGGCGCCGAGGTGCTTCAGATAGTCGGACTCCTCGGTGCGGCCGGTCGACGCCGCCACCGCGTAGCCCAGCTTGGACAGGATGGCCACAGCCACGCTGCCGACGCCGCCGGCGGCGCCCGTCACCAGCACCTCGCCCTGCTCCGGCGCCACCCCGTGCCGCTCAAGCGCCAGCACGCACAGCATGGCGGTGTAGCCGGCGGTGCCGATGGCCGCCGCGTGGCGCGTGGAAATGCCGTCGGGCAGCTTGACCAGCCACTCGCCTTTCACCCGCGCCTTGCTCGCGTAGCCGCCCCAGTGCAGCTCGCCGACCCGGTAGCCGTTCAGCACCACCCGGTCGCCCGCGGCGAAGCCCGGATTGTCCGACGCCGACACCACGCCCGCCAGGTCGATGCCGCCGACATGCGGCCAGCTCTTCACCAGCCCGCCGCCGTTCTTCAGGATCATGCCGTCCTTGTAGTTGAGGGTGGTGTATTCCACGTCCACCGTCACATCGCCCGCCGGCAGCCGGCTCTCGTCCAGCTCGACCACCGTGCTGACGGCCTTCTTGTCCTCGCCCATCTCCGAGAGCAGCGCCTTGAACGTTCCCATGTCTCATCCTCCTGAATTGACGGCGGGGCCGGCAGGCCGGCGACCCGCCGGGCCGGTCGTCGCACCCTGCGGAACGAACGTCCGCTTGTCCATGCCCTCGACCGGCCGCGGACACGGCGGACTGGGATCGGGTGACCCCGGTTTCCCTTTCGGTAACCCGGAGCAGTCGCCGAAGCCGAGCTAGCCGCCGAAACCGATGCCGCGAAAGAACCGGTACGCCCGTGCCGCGGTAGCGGCCGAAACCTCGTGGGGCTGCGCATGGAGCGAGCGCTCCACCACCGCAGGCCCGCCGAACCCGGTCTCGCGCAGCACGTCGACGAGGCCGGCGAAATCCAGGATGCCCTCCCCCGGCTCGCAGAACAGACCGGCGAACACCGCGCCCCAGAAATCCTTGTTGGTGGCGACGGCGTCATCGCGCACCGCCCGGTCCACGTCCCGCAGGTGAAGGTATTGGATGACCTCAGCGTGACGCCGGAGAAACCCGACGGGACCGTCGCCCGGATAGACGAAGTGGCCCACGTCCAGGCACAGGGCGATTTCGCCGCCCGTGTCGGCGACGAGCCGCTCGGTTTCCGCCCGGGTCTCCACCGCGAGGCCGATGTGAGGATGATAGACGGTGGTCAGGCCGAACTCCTCCCGCGCGATCCTGTCCGCTTCCTTCACGCCGTCCACCATGGCGCGCCACTCGGGCGGCGCCAGGGCGATGCGGCCCTGCGGACCCCGCGTCGTGCGCGCCAGCAGCACCAGGAAGCGGGCGCCCGCCGCGGCGCTGAGCGCGGCCACCTGGCGCAGCTCCTCCAGCGCCTCGGCGCGGCCGTCGCGGTCGTGCAGCAGGCCCGTCACATAGCCGCCGGTCAGGCCCAGGGACCGCTTCGCCAGTTCGTCCCTCAGTCTTGCCGGATCGCTCGGCAGGTAGCCCAGCGGCCCCATCTCGATCATCGAGTAGCCGCCCGAGGCGGCCGTGTCGAGGAACCGCGGCCAAGGGATGTCGCCCTCGCCCTCCGCCACCCACACACCGTAGGCGTCGGGACTGGTCGCCAGGGTTCCGACCCTCGCCAAGGTGTCCGCGCCGTCGTCGTTTCCTGCCCGTCCCGTCATGCCGCATCTCCCCGTTTGCCGCACGAGACTACCCGATTTCCGACGGCCCGCCACGCCGGGCGTGACCCGGCTGCAACGGTGCGGCCGGAGAATGGCCCGCCGCCGCCTCCGCCGTGGCGATCCCCGCCCGCCTCCACTATCCTGCCGCGCCACCTCCTCTTCTGGACAAGCATACGGGAGTCCCATGTCAGGCCGACGCCATACACGCAATGCGGCGCTGCTGATCGGTGCCTTCGGCGGGCTCGGCGCGCTGTGGCTGGTCGCGAGCCTGCTGCGCGCCGGCGTCCATTCCGGCTGGTGGCTCGAACTCGCGTTCTATGCGCTGCTGGCGGTCACCGCCCTGTTCCTGGGACGCGGCTCCGATCTCGCCCGCTTCGGCGCGGTGCTGATCTTCGGCGCCGCGCTTCTTTCGGGGACCGGTCCCCTGATCGACGCCACCGCGGCCGGACGCTGGCCGGCCTGGACGTTGCTCGTGCGGGATGTGGCCCTCCTGGCGTCGGGCGCCTACGGGCTCTGGGTGCTGCTCCTCTCCGACGCCGTCCGGGAGGATTGGCGACGCAGCCATGGGGACGGACCCTATGCACTGCCGATCGCCATCCTGATCCTCGCCGCAACCGTGCTCGGCATCGCATGGTACGTCGATGGGCTGTCGACCGCGGTGCTCCGGACGCTGGGCGCGCAGCTGGCGATTGCGCTCGCTTTCGTCGCCCTCATCGGCTTCATGGCGGCCCGCAAGGCGCCGGGCGTGCTGCGCTGGGAATACGTGCCGCTGGCCCTTGCCGCCGTGGTGGCCGTCGCGAACCTCGATTCCATCACCCAGCTCCGCAGCCTGCGGCCGGTCGCCCACGCGCTTGCCCGGACCCCTGACGACCTGCGGCCCGCCTTCGCCGCCCACCTTGACGGCGAGGCCGGCCGCATCACCCGCAGCCTGGCCGACATCAAGGACGCGACCATCAGCCAGCTCGACAGCGAAATGCGTGCCATCAATCCCATCCCGCTGCTGACGGTGCTCGATCCTGGCAGGGTCGTGGAGCCCAGGGAGATCGCCGACACGGCAGAGGCGCTGCACAAATCCGACGGGCTGGCGGGTTCGGCCCTGTCGCGGGTCGATAACGCACTGGAGACGTTCCACCAGCGCCGGCTGCGCGCGGTGGCCGATCTTCCCGCTCCCGTCCGCGACCGGCTGGAGACCATCTTCACGCGGGAGCGGGAGGCCTATCGGAGCCACTATGCCGCGCGCATCCACCTGCTGATGCAGGCGCGCGGACGCCTGTCCACCATGCTGCAGGTGCTGTCGCACGAGCAGGGGCATTACACCGTGGACTGGCGCGGCGCCGCCGTGTTCGAGAATCCGAAGGCGGCCGCCGAGTTCGACGACGCAAGGTCATCCTCCCAGGAACTGGCGCTGTGGGATTCCCGACTGCGCACCGAGGGTGTCGAGCTTCAGGCCCGGTATCCGGCCTGGCAATGGCTGCACGCCGTCCTGCGACCCGGCGAATAGCCGGGCGGCGTTTTCCGCAAGACCATTCGCTGCGCCGCCGGGAACCAGAGTCCAAGAGATTTGTTGTTGGCACGAGGACAGGAGGTGATCGGGGCTTCCAAGTCTAGATCACGGACTGTCCCCATCCGCTACAATCCAGGGACAGATGAAGATGGCGCTTTCGGAATTTGATACGGCAACGAAGCGAACTCGTCCGAAACTTCGACTTCTGGGAGTCGGCGCGACTGTCCCGGTGATGGCTGCGGTCTGTCTTCTTTATTCTCCGGCGCATAGTATGGAGAGCGCTACGGTCCTGTGCCGCAAATACGTGACCGAGGCCCGCTACGATCGCGCGGCGATGCATTGCGCTGCGGCCGCGAACGACGGCGATACCGGCTCCGAGGCCGCGCTGGGCTGGATGTACTTCCACGGCAAGGGCCTCCCCCACAACGAGGGCGAGGCCGTTCGTTGGACGCGCACCGCCGCGGAGAACGGCAACGTTGCCGCCGAAGCTATGCTGGGCGGTATGTACCTCCACGGCAAGGGTGTACCCAAGGATCGTGAAGAGGCCCGTAGGTGGATCGCCAAGGCCGCGGCCGACGGCCACAAGGGCGCTCAGGTCGCCCTCGGCAATCTCTATGCCGAGGCGCCGGTGGAGGGCGACGCCCGGATCACGTTGGCCTCGACCGGCGGATCCTCGGAACCCGTCGTGGCACGGCCCGAACCACGCGCCAAGTCCGCCGCCGCTTCAGCGCCCGATCCGGAAGCCGCCGTGAAATGGTACCGCAAGGCCGCCAGGAACGGCAGTTCCGCCGGCCAGACGGCGATGGGTGAAGCTTACCGGCGCGGCGTCGGCGTCGGGCAGGACGATGAGCGGGCCTATATGTGGTTCACCCTGGCGGCCCGCCAGGGCTCCGGGAAGGCTGCCGAAGCCCGGGCCTCCCTCGCGCGGCACATGACCGACGAGCAGATTCGCCGGGCCGAGGACAAGGCGTCCGACTGGCAGGACCATCACGCCGACAAGACCGCCGAAGCGCGCGCAACCGCCCGCCGCTGACGCTTCCGCGGCTGTCGCGACAGGAGTGCTGCCCGGCCCGCCGCCGGGCAGCGCTTCTTGCATGGACCGGCGCCCCCGCCGCGGCACGACCCCGCCGCAAAAGGCCCGGGAGAAAAAATTTCTCGAACACTCTAATACCGAAACGTTGCCGGATTCCCGCCACAATTCGTTCGTTGGGCAGGGTATCAGCAACGAGCGGAGTACCACCTTCCGAGGAGCTCCGCCCTGAAAGAGGGTTACCAATGCCGAGGACAAAGTTCCTGCAAGACACCGCCAGTCTCGAAGAGCACATCCCTGCCCTGCGCCGCTATGCCCAGAAGCTGGCGCACGACCCCGACGACGCCGCCGACATCGTGCAGACCTGCCTGGAACGGGCGCTGCGCAACTTCCATATGTACCAGCAGGGCACGAACCTGCGGAGCTGGCTGTTCACCATCCTTCACAACGAGTTCATCAGCGAGGTGCGCAAGCGCACCCGGCGCGGTGCCTCCGTGCCGCTGGAGGAATGGCACGATCCGGGCACCCGCGGTGGCCAGGAACAGGCCCTGGAAATGAACGAGTTTCGCCGCGCGTTCGGCGCGCTGGCGCCCCGCGACCGGGAGATCCTGCAGATGGTTGGCGTCGAGGGCCGGTCCTATGCCAGCACCGGCAAGCGCCTGAAGCTGGAGATCGGCACCGTGAAATCCCGCGTGTTCCGCGCCCGCGAACGGCTGCGCACCCTGCTCGAGGCCGGCGAGCCGCAAGTCGCGGCCTGAGCCCGCCGGGGTCTCCGGTGTGCGACGGCGCGCGGCGCCGCCGCACGGCTATCAACCGGGAACATTCCGGCGGTTCCCGGGGTTGTAATTACTGAGCCCACTGCAAGGAGGTACGCGATGAACCGCCCCCACAAGTTGACCGTTTTCAGCCGCTCGGACGCGAGGCCCGAAGACGTGGATTCGAGCGCCGTATCCGACGCGACCACGAAGCTGCTCGAAGATCGGTACCTGCGCGCCCGCGACGGTGCCAAGGGCTACCGCGAAGCCGCCGAGAGCCTGGGCGCGGGCAGCATGAAGGCCCGCCTGTTCGGTATCGCCCGCCGCCGTGCCGCCATGGCCGGCCAACTCGAGCTGAGTTTGCGGTCGCTGGGGATCGAGATGGACGACGACGCTACCTCCGCCGGTCCGATCCACCGTTTCTTCGACGACCTCAAGGACAAGCTGACGACGCAGGACGACCACGGCATCATCGCCGACGTGGTGCACGGCGAAACCGGCTTTGCGGGCGCCATCGACAAGGTGCTGGAGCAACCCCTGCCTACCAGCATCCGGAACCTGCTCGAACGCCAGGGCCGACAGGTGCGCTCCATGGTCGACCGGTTCGCCGCCGAGCTCGGCCGCGAGAGCCGCTTCGACGCCATCCGCCACAAGGTCGTCGAATATCGCCGCCCCGCCGCCATCGCCCTCGGAGTCGTCGCGGTTGGGGCGCTCGCCGGCGCGCTGGTGGTCCGGCAGCGCCGCCGCCAGGGCTCGGCGAAGTCCGCTCTGCACAAGGCGCGCAAGGCGATGGACCGCTCCTTCGCCGCGCTGCCGTCGGCCAGCGATGCCCGCAAGATGATGCCCTCGCTGCCGAGCCGCGACGCCATTTCCCCGAAGTCGGCGCAGGCGCTTCTCGATGAGGCATCCCGCAAGGCCGGCAAGCTGCGCAAGCGCGCGTTCTCGCGCTGACGCGGCGCTTCCTCCCGGGCTCACCGTGATTTGGCGCCCTGCGCCAAATCACGCGCCCGCCGGACCGTTCACCCGATTGCCGCGAGCCCGATATGGGCGGCGCCCAGCAGTCCGGCGTCGACATCCATGGCGACGCGGACCGGCAACGTGGCCGCCAGTTCGCCCATCCGTCCCTTGGCGACGACCGCCTTCATAAAGGCCTGCTGCCGCAGGACCGGAAGGATTGCCGGCGGTATCCCGCCCGCAAGACAGATTCCGCCCGTCGCCACGTAGCGCAGCCCGGCGTTGCCGCACTCCCGGCCCAGTACCGAGGCGAACATATCGAGGGCGGCCGCGCAGAGCGGGTCGGCGCGTGCGAGCGCCAGTTCTGCGATCAGCGCCGGCCGGTCGGCCGGTGGCGCGTCCCTGAGCGCCGGCGGCGTCGTCGCGCGCCCGGTGTCTCCCAGAAACGCTGCCAGATTGGCCAGCCCCGGACCGCTCAGCACGTGCTCCCAGCTGACATGACCGAAACGCTCCGCAAGGTAGGCGTGCAGCTCGCATTCCATCGCCGTCGCCGGCGCAAAATCCGTATGACCGCTTTCCGACGGCACCACCAGGTGGCGCGCGCCGTCCCATAGCAGCCCGGCTTCTCCCAGCCCCGTCCCCGGCGCCACAACCGCCATGCTGCCGTCGCCCCAGCGCCGGCTTCCCTCATGGAGGATGGCGAAGCTGTCCTCGGGCAGCTGCGTCACGCCCGTCGCGGCCGCCGTCAGGTCGTTGACGATGATGACAAGCGGCGCGCCGAGCGCTCGTTGCAGGACCCGTTCGTCGAGCACCCAGTCCAGATTGGTCATACGGCAGACGCCGTCCTCCACCGGCCCGGCGACGCCCAGCACCACGGCCTTGACGGATGCGTCGGCCAGGGTCAGGCAGGTCGCCAGCGCCGACGCGAAGGAGGCGTGCCCGGCGTTCAGCACCGTCTGCTTCCAGGTGGCCTCAAGCGCTGCGCCGCGCCGCTCGTAGAGCGCAAGCCGGGTTCGCGTGCCGCCGATGTCGCCTGCCAGGATCAAGTCGCGCCCTCCCGATAACTCTCGTTTCTTTTCAGGAAGATCGTATCATCCCATCGCAAGTCCATGCAGCCTGCAAGCGGGGCCCGGGAAATGGGAGGAGACGGGGAGCCGATGTCGGCAGGGCGAGAAGACGGCGTCGCCGGCTGGTTCAGTTTCCTTGCCGCGTTCTGGCGGCTTGCCGGTCCGTGGTGGCGGTCGCGCGAGCGCTGGTCGGCCGTCACCCTCACCGCCGCCCTGGTGCTGCTCACCGCCCTGCAGGTGGGCGTGGCCATCGCGCTCAACATCTGGAACCTTCGCTTCTTCGACGCCGTGGAGCAGAAGGCCCTCGACCGCTTCCTCACCCTGATCGGCGTCTTCGCCGTCATCGTCGTCGCCAACGTCGTCATCACCACCAGCCATCTGAGCATCAAGCGCCGCATCCAGGTGGACTGGCGCCGGTGGCTGACCCGCCAAGTCACCCAGGAATGGATGGGAGGCGGGCGCCATCACACCCTCACTTATGCCCCCGGCCGCCACGACAACCCGGACGGCCGCATCGCCGAAGACGTGCGGATCGCCACCGAATACGCCATCGACATCGGCCACTCCGCGCTTTACTCGACCATGCTGCTGGCCAGCTTCATCGACATCCTGTGGCAGGTGTCGGGCGTGCTGACGGTGGACTTGAGGGGCCGTGCCGTCGGCATACCCGGGCACATGGTCTGGATCGCACTGATTTATTCGGCCGCCGGCGCCTGGATCGCGCTGCGGCTCGGCCTGCCCCTCACCAGGGCGGCCAACCGGCGCCAGGCGGCCGAGGCCGACTTCCGCTTCGGCATGGCGCACGCCCGCGCCCACAGCCTTTCCATCGCCCTGATGCGCGGCGAGCCCGACGAGCGCCGCCGCTTCCTGCGCCTGTTCCATGGTGCCTTCCGGGCCTGGAACGGGCAGACGGCCGCGCTGCGGCGATTTTTCTACTACATGGCCAGCTGGCCGCTGCTCAACCAGATCTTTCCGATCCTGATCGCCGCGCCCCGCTACATCTCCGGCGGCATCACCCTCGGGGTGCTGATGCAGTCTGCACAGGCGTTCGGCCAGGTGGTCGCGGCGCTGTCGTGGCCCATCGACAACCTGGCGAAAGCGGCGGAATGGCGCGCCTCGTGCGAGCGCGTGGAAGGACTCGCCTCGGCCTTGCGGTCGCTGCGTGCCGAGCCCGGAACGCCGGGACGCCTCGACGTCGTCCCGGCCGGCGACTGCCTGGAACTGCGCGGCGTGGTGCTGCGCAGTCCCGATGGGCTCGCCCTGTCCGACCCGATCGACCTCGCAGTGCAGCCCGGCGAACGGGTCATGATCGACGGCGACTCCACGGCGTGCGGCCGGCTTTTCCGGGCGACCGCCGGGCTCTGGCCGTGGGGCGGCGGCCGCATCCTGTTACCCGCGGGCGGCGCGGTGCAGTTCATGCCGGAGCATCCCTATCTCGGGCCGGGGCGGCTGCGCGACGTGATCGCCTATCCGGATCCGGCGCAGGGCTACGGTCCGCTGCGGCTCGCCCGGGCGCTGGAGAGCGCCGGGCTCGCCCGCTTGGCGGACCGGATCGACGACGTGGCCCAGTGGGACCAGGTGTTCTCGCTGGCCGACCGGCAGCGGCTGGGTTTTGCCCGGGCGTTCCTGCGCCGGCCGACTTGGGCGGTGCTGCACGACGCCGCCACCGCCCTCGAGCCCGAAGACGAGCAGGAACTGGTGGCCCGGCTGGTGCAGGAGATGCCGGAGCTGGCCCTGGTCATCCTCGGCCACCGGCCTCACGTGTCGGCCCTCGTCGACCGGACGGTCCTGCTCCGGCCGGCGCCTTCCACCTCCGCCGCCTGACCGGTCAGGGAAGTCGGCCGGCGCGCACCAGCGCGGCGAACCAGTCGGCCGAGCTCTTCGGGATCCGCCGCTGGGTGGCGAAGTCCACATAGACGATGCCGAACCGGTTGCCGTAGCCCGCGCCCCACTCGAAATTGTCCAGCAGGGACCAGACGAAGTAGCCGCGCACGTCGGCCCCCTGCGCCATCGCCTCCTGCATCGACCGGACATAGGCGTCGAGGAAGGCGACGCGGCCGGGATCGGCCACCTTGCCGTCGGGACCTGGCGCGTCCTTGCCGCCGCAGCCGTTCTCCGTCACGTAGATTGGCAGGCCGTAGCGCCGGGTCAGCATGGTGAGCGTGTCGCGGAAGGCGTCGGGATGGATCGTCCAGCCGATGTCCGTCGACGGCATGTCCGGCGGTGCGGCGCCCCAGGCGTAGCCCCATGTCATGGCCGGATCGGCCTTGGCGAAGATCGGCCCGTAGTGATTGAGCCCGAACCAGTCCAGGGGCTGGCGGATGCGCGCCATGTCGCCCGCCTGCACGTACGGCGCGATCGCCTCCGCGGTCAGCGGCGGATAGTGGCCGCGGAGCTGCGGCTCGGGGAACGCCAGGTTCCAGTGCTCGTCGAGCAGCGCGGCGGCGGCGCGGTTCTCCGGCGTCTCGCTCTCCGGCACCACCAGCTGCACGTTGTGGACGGCGCCGATGGAGGCGCCCCTCACCAGGCTGCGCAGCACGGCCACGCCGTCGCCATGGGCCAGGTTGACGTGATGGATCGCCTGGAGATGCGCCTGCCGGTCGGTGATGCCCGGCGCGCCCCAGTCGATGGCGTAGCCGAACATGGTGAACACGCCGAACTCGTTGAACGTCGCCCACCGCTTGACCCGGTCGCCATAGCGGGAGGCGGCCAGCGCGGCGTAGTCGGCGAACCAGCCGGCGCTGTCCCGCACCGTCCAGCCGCCGCGGTCGTCGAGCGCCTGGGGCAGGTCCCAGTGGTATAGGCACAGCCACGGTTCGATCCCCGCCTCCAGCAGCCCGTCGATGAGCCGGTCGTAGAAGTCCAGGCCCTTTTCGTTGGCCTGGCCGCGGCCCTCCGGCAACAGCCTCGGCCAGGCGACCGAGAACCGGTAGGCCTTCAGGCCGAGCCGCGTCATCAGGGCGATGTCCTCGGGGTAGCGGTGATAGTGGTCGCAGGCCACGTCGCCCGTGTCGCCGTTGGCCACCCGGTCCTTCATCAGGCATCTTGTGTCCCAGATGCTCGGGCCGCGGCCGTCCTCCCGGGCGGCCCCCTCGATCTGGTAGCTGGAGGTGGAAGCGCCCCACAGGAAGGAGGCGGGAAAGTCCGGGTCGGATTGGGATGTCATGGGACGGCCGGCGGCGATGAGGGAAGACCGCGGCACCATAGCACCGCCCGGCGGCCGACGGTATCTCCCGCCTGCCCGTTCAGGGCATCAGTAGTCCACCTGCGCCAGCCGGTCGGCGAGCGGCTGCACCGCCGCGCCGTACTTCTTCCAGCGCTCCACCGACCTGGTGTAGATGGGCTCGCGGACCTGGGTGACGCTCGCCGTCTTTACCGCCCGCTTGTTCTCGTGGAAGGCAAGGCAGCCGTCTTCCCACGGCAGGTCGAGATACTCCAGCAGGCTCCTGGCCTGCGCCTCCGTGTCGCTCACCAGATCCTCGTAGCGAAGCTCGTAGAAGCTGCCCTCGGGCAACACCTGCCGCCAGTGGGCCATCAGCTCCGCGTATTTCAGGTAGTGGTCGGCGAGGTCGTCGAAATCGTAGGAATAGGGCATGTCCTCGCGGAACAGCCGGGTGAGGCACGACAGGCACGTGTCCACCGGATTGCGCCGGATGTGGACGATCTTGGCGCGGGGCATGACGACGTTCAGCAGCCCCACGTAATAGAAGTTCGACAGCATCTTGTCGGTGAACCGGGGCGTCTGCTCGCCCCAATTGGGGATTTCCCGCAGATAACGGCTGACCATCGCCTCCGCATGCTCCGTGGTCATCAGCCGGAAGACCTCCGGGAAGCGGACGGAATTGCCGAAGTCGCGGCCGACCACGTCCGTCAGGCTTTCGAACAGCGCCCGGGCCTCGCCCGCGCCGAAGACCTGCGAATGGCTGGAGAGGATCTGCTCCGTCAGCGTGCTGCCGGAGCGCGGCATGCCGACGATGAAGATCGGCGCGCGCGTTTCGGAACCGGCGATTTCGGCGCGCTTTGCCTCCAGGGCCTCGCGGCTGAACACCTCGCGGATCCTGTCGAACACGTAAAGGCTCGCATCCCTCCGATAGGTAAGCTCGTCGCGCTTCAGCCTGGCGCCCTTGAGGTAGGCGTCGATGGCCTTCTCCGGCTTGCCCACGTCGTCATAGGCTTTGCCGAGGCCGTAATAGACCGGGATCCGGTCGTGGACCGGCAGACTTTCGACACCCTCGGCCGCGGCGACGAAGCGCTGGTAGTCCTCGTCGGCCTCGGTGAATTTCCTGGCATTGGACAGGTTGGCATAGATGCGCAGGGCCTCCGGAGCCAGCTCGATCGCCCGCTCGAAGCAGGCCCGCGCCTTGTTCATCTCGCCCAGCTCGAGATACGAGACCCCGAGCTGGTTGACGAACTCGGAGGCCTCCGGATCCGCCTCGCCGGCGCGCTGCAGCCAATCCAGGGACTCTTCGGTCTGCCCCATCTCGCGCTTGACCCGTCCCATCATGCCCAGCGCCTTGGCATTGTCCGGCGCCAGCGCCACGGCCTGCTGGGCGGCCGCGTGGGCGCCCTTCAGCTTGTGGTCGTCGATCAGCATCTGGGCCATCAGCAGATAGGGCTCGACGTTCGACGGATACATGGTCGTCAGCCGCGAGACGAGGCTCATGGCGTAGTCGCTCTTGCCCAGGCCGTTCGCCGCGGCGGCGATGCCCGTCAGGGCCTCCATGTGCTCGGGCCGGATCTCCGCCGCCTTGCGGAACGCCCGGTCCGCCGCCTGGAACTGCCGCTGCGCCAGGTAGGCCTTGCCGGCATTGGTCAGCGCCTCGACATATTCCGGCCGCAGGCGCACCGCTTCCTCGTAGCAGTGCAGGCTGCCCGCCACGTCTTCCCGCAGCCGCAGCAGGTTGCCCAGATTGTTGAGCGCCTCGGCGAAGTTCGGACGCAGCGCCAGGGCCCGCCGGTAGCACTCCTCGGCCTCCTCGTGCTGCCGCTGCTCGAACAGCACGATGCCCAGGTTGTTGTGCGCGTCCGGATAGTTGGGCGCCAGCGCCACCGCCTTGCGGCCGTGGGGCAGTGCCCGGTCGAGTTGCTGCTGCTGGCGGTACATCTCGCACAGGTTGCTGTGGAACACCGGCAGCTTGTCGTTGCCGTCGACCGCCGCCTCCAGCAGCGCGATGGCGTCCTCCGGCCGCTTCATCTGGTGCAGCACATAGGCCCGCATGGCGATGGTGTTGGGATCGGCGGGGAATTGCGCGATGAGCTGCCCGGACAGGTTCTCGGCCGCGGCCAGCTTGCCGTCGTTGGCAAGCCGGATGGCGAGAGCCACCGCCTGGTCCCGGTTCATCTGCTTTACGTTCCGCTGTCCGTCCGTCAACTGCCTCTGCTCCGGTGATGGTGCGGCGCCCGACCGGCCTCGGCCCGCACGGAACCGATCAAGACGCGAACGCGGCGCCCCTTCCGGGAACGCCGCGTTCCGCTCGAATCCGGTTCCGGAATGGTCCAGTGGAGCTGGTTATGGCCGCCCGGCGCCGGGTCGTCGCTGCTAGAACCTTACCCGAACCCCGCCCTGGATCAAATGGCTGTTGTATCCGGAGCCGAAGGCGCCCTGGTAGTCGAGGAACAGGCCGACGCCGTTCTGCATCACCGCCGTAATACCGGCGCCCACCACCGCCAGGTCGCCCGCCACCTTCGAGCCGATCGCCGTGAACGGCTCGTTGGGCAGCCCCGCCAGGTTGGCGCTGATCCACGCCGGATCGTCCTTGAACTCGTGCCGCCACTCGGCGCGCAGCTCGGGGATCCACTTGGTGGTGCCGCTGCCCCACTCGCCGGTCAGCCGGGCGCCGAGCCGCGACTGCAGCGACCGCCCCTTGCCGTCCAGCACGTCCAGGCCCAGATCGCCCCCGCCGGTCTCGCTGAACGGGTCCAGGCTCACGCTCGAGTAGTTCAGGCCGGCGAAGGGCTGCAGGCTGGTGCCCCCGCCCAAGTCCGCCACGTAGCCCAATTCAGCATGGGCCATCCAGCCGTTGCCGTCGTACTTCGACGACGCACCCTGGGTGCAGGTATAGCTCAGGCACGACGTGTCGCCGTACATGATCGTCCGGTTGACGCGGTAGTTGTCGCTGGCGTAGGTCACCGACCCGTCCATGTAGAACCGGTCGAAGGTCGCCGACACGTAGCCGCCGATGGTCCAGCGCTTCACCTTGCCCCGGTCCCCGTCGTCGAACTTCACGTTGTCGTCCATGTAGCTGCCGACGATGCCCAGCACCACGTTCGGCGACACCGCGAAGTCCGCGCCGAGCACCGCCCCGTAGGTGTCCTCGTCGTAGCCGTCCGCCTCCACGTCGCCCCGCGTGCTCGCCCATCGTCCGACGGCCCGGCCCCAGAAGCCGAAGCGGCTGCCTTCCGACGACGCCCCCGCCGTCGACAGCGGCGCGATCGAGCTGGACGAGCCGCGCGGCCGCAGCATCACCACCTGGCCGTCCGGCGCGCCGGAGCGGCGGATGTCGTTCAGGTGCTCCGACAGCACCGCGTGATAGGGCTCCGACAGGTTCGCCGCCGCCCGCATCACCTGCGCGTGCTCCGAGCCCGACCACGAGTTCAGCACCCGGTCGTAATGGCCCGCGTCCGTCAGCGTGAACATCCCCGACAGGATGTCGTTCAACTCCGGGCTGTTGCCGCTCGCCGTGCGCGACGGGTCGTAGCCGGCCTCCAGCGCGCCCGCCACCGAATCCGCGTTGACGGTCAGCCCCGGCACCGCGTCGAACGCCGTCCGCTCCCACGACACCGTGATGTCCTGGTCGCCCACGCTCGCCGAGAAGTCCAGCAGCAGCGTGTCGCCGGTGACGTCCACGTTCTCGAACGACCCGACGATCGAGCCGCCGGTCTCCAGCACCACGTGGCTGCCGCTGTTGCCGTAGAGTCCGGGCAGCGCCTCGGCCGTCAGCGTCCCGTCGATGTTGGCGTCGCCGGTCACCCCGATATGTCCGGCCTCGTCGGGCAGGAACTGGAACGCCAGCGTCGCCGACGGGTCCATGTTGAATGTGCCCACCGTCATCTGGCCCGTCGGGCCCAGCTCAAGCGCCGCGCCTTCGTTCACGTTGGCCGTGCCCGTGCCGTCCACCGTGCCGTCCAGGTGCAAGGTGACCGGCGCGTCCGCGTCCGTGCCCACGTTCAGCGACGCCCCGCCCGACAGGGTGAAGTCCGCGCCCGCCGTAATCACCCCGTCGTCGGGCGTGCCGGTGCCGGCGAACACGTTCACCACGTCCGTGCCGTCCGCGTCCACCACCCCGTGGATCTCGCCGCCGGTCCAGTTCAGCGTGTCGGCGTTGCCCTGATTGATGGCAATCGCCACGTCGCCGGAGATCGAGCCGCCCTGCTGGTTGATCACCACCGGAACCGGCGCGGTCTCGGCATAGATGCCGTAGGCCGTGCCCATCTCGTTGGTCGCCGAGATCGTGCCGCTGTTGGTCAGCGTGATCACGTCGCCCGGTGCCGTGGTGTAGCCGAGGCCGGTATCGGTGCCCGACATGCTGCCGCCCGATCGGCCGACCGTAACTGTTTGGTCCTGGCCGCCGTCCGGCGGCGGCGGCAAGATCACGCCCGGGCCGAGGACGACGGCGGCCACTGCGGTACCCAGGTCCGCGTTGCCGGTCAGGTCGGCGCTGATCGTGCCGCTGTTGGTCACGCTCGAGCCCGCGCCCGCGTCATGCAGCCATAAGCCGATGACGCCCGCCGTGCCGCTCACGTCGCCCGTCCCCGAGACGTCGAGGGAGCCGGTGGCCGCAATGGTACCGCTGTTGGTCACCGCACCGACGGGCCCCGCGATCTCGACGCTGAGGACGTTGAAGGAAATGCCGGTGGTCTGGCCGCTGGACTCGCCCGTCCCCGCAGGCACGTCCATCACAAGGCTCAGCACCCCCGTGGCCGAGATATCGCCGCTGTTGGTGAAGCTGTAGGGCTCGCCGGCGGCCTGCTGCGCCGCCTGGTCTCCGCCCCCCTCTTCCACCACGGGCGGCGCCGCGAACTTGATAACGACACCGACTGCGGACAGCGTGGCGCCGGTGCCCGTCCACGCCAGGCCCGCCTCTTCCCCGGCCGAGGAAGCAACGGAAACACCGAGTGTGCCGGTAGCGGTTGCAACGATGTTTCCAGAGTTGTCGAAGTCGCCTTGCACCGGGTTCGCGCCGAACAGCTCGACACCGATCGCCGTCGCCCAGAAGGTATTGTCAAAAACCACGCCGCTGTCGGCGCCGCCGGATGCGGAAAGCCCGTAGGATGCCGTCGACACCGCGTCGGCCTGGATATCTCCCGTGTTGGTGAAGCCGGTGGAGATTCCTGAGTCACGGACACCCAACGCGAGGCTGCCGGTCAAATTGGAGCCAAGCGCAACCTGCCCCGGTCCCTCGCCACCGTCCGCCGACGCGTTGAGGGTTCCGGTGCTGGTCGCAGACGCCGAGATGCTGCCGTCGTTGACGACCGCGTGCTCGCCGTAGGCCAGGTCGACGCCACGGGCGTCGGACGTGGTCTCGGCCGAGCTCGAAGTGACCCGTGCAGACGTTCCGGAGGCCGAGAGGCCCGCGTCCAATGTTGCGGTCGCGGTCGCATCGATGGTCGCGTCCCCGCCGTTGGAGAAGTCGCCGCCCAGCGCATTGATTCCGACGCCAACGGCCGTCCCAACGGTTGAGACGTCACTGTTCACCAAGGCCGAGCCGTCGCTGGCCGAGGCGTTCGCCGTAAACGTTGTCTCGCTTGATCCCGCGGCTGCAATGCTTCCCCCATTGTCAAAGGTCTCGGCAAGCTGGTCTATTGCAACACCTGCGGCATCGGATCCGAAATCGTAGGCGACCACAATCGACGCCGCATCGCCTTCGTCGTTGGACTGGCCGGAGGACGCCAGGTCGACGCCGGCAGTGGTCGCAGCTTGAGCGACAACATCGCCGCTGTTCGATGCCGACTTTGCGCCGGTGATGTTGACGCCGGCAGCATGGCTGCCGGAATCCGCCGCCCCGGTGTCCTTGATGGACGCACTGCCGGCATCGGCGCTGGAAGAATGCTGCAATTCGATGGTCGCTGCCGCGCTGCTGTTGATCGCCCCGCTGTTGCCAAGAATAGTGGAGGTGATGTCGTCGCCAGTATCGATCCCCACGCTTTGAACATCGACGGGTACCGACGTCAGGTCGATTGTTGAATTGCCGTCCACCGCGACCGTCGAGCTCAGCAACGACAGATCGGCTTGCCCCGTGGCAACGACCTGTCCGGTGTTGGAGACCGTCCCTTCAAAAAGGCCATCAATGCCCCGCGCGATCGACATGACGCTGCTCGGCACGTTAGGCGACACCAGCGCGGTCGGACCGCGCGCCTCCAGACTGACCTGAACCGAACTCTGGGCAGCTGCGTCAACTTCACCGGTATTGGTGAGTTCCGTGCCGCGCCCTTCCACCAGAATGCCCTGGGCGCCGCTTGGGGCGTAGATGGTCCCCCAGTCGGCTCGGGCTTCGCCGCTGTTCGACGAGGCGCTCGCGTTCGCTGTGATGCCGGAGTGTGCCGAAGCCGAGACGGAGCCATCGTTTACAATGGCTTGTGCAGAAACGGCCTGATAAGTGTTCCCGGCCCGAATCCCCACCGCCCCAGACGAACTGTTGAGTTCGTCGAAGCGAATCCAGACATTGGCACCGGAGGCAGTCGCATCGGCATTGGTCGTGCTCTCCGAGACGGCCGCGATCGCCGCGTCTCCGGAATTGGTCAGCGTGCCCTCCAAGTCGTATACCCAGATTCCGGCGGCGTTCGAAAACGCCCGGCTGCTCAGTCCCACCGACGCGTCCCCGGTGGCGACTACATTCGCCGTGTAGTCGTTCTCGGACGAAGCCGTGCCCGTGGCGTTGCCGGCATTGTCCAGGTCTCCGTTCAACACGCCGACATAGACACCAGCCACGTCCGACGCGGCATACAGGGGACCGCCGACGCTAGCGGGACCCTCGACATCGACATCGTCCATCTGGGAGTCGGTCGCTGTCTCGGAGGCTTCAATTTCGTCATTGTTGGAGAGGTCGCCATCCAGCGTGCCTGGAACCGATATAGCCGCGTAGAGATCAGAACTGTCCGGGTCGTCGTCCAAGGTCAGCTGGACGGTGCCATTGTTCGTGAGGTTCCCTTGGAACGCATAGCTGGGATCGACGAAGATGTTGCCGGGCGAGACGGTGACGCCTTCGGCGACGGTCAGGCCGTCGGTGATGTCCGACGTGGCGCTGAAGCCGGTTTGATCGCTTGATATCGTAACGGCGCGGGCCGGCGCTGCAAAAAATGGCGACGCACTCGCCAGCGCGACGATGGATACGGAAACCTTCAGCCTGCTGCCAAAGCGCTTCATGATATGTCCCCTCCAAAGAGAAAATCTGTTGGTATTGAAAAGGCCGCTGACCGGCTCTCGGCAAAAAGAGTACGGGGACACCGTCCGCTCGCCTACTGTCAGAATCGGCAAAACTCACGAAAAAGTAATCAGGACTGCTGGATTTTGGCTGGCGTTGCGGCCGGGCCTTAGAAAAAATGAACACGGCGCACCGCTAAAATTGCGGTACGCCGTGTCCTGCTGCTGTTTTGGGAGGGTAAGGCGGGCGGGAGCCGAGGGGTGCCCGCCTGCCTCCCATGTTGACCGCGTCAGAACTTGACGCGGACCCCGCCTTGAGCGGTGTGGCTCGTGTAGCCCGACGCAAAGGCGCCCTGGTAATCGAAGTACAGGCCCCAGCCGCCCTTGAACTGGGCGGTGATGCCGGCACCGATCACGGCCAGGTCCTTGCTGACCTGCGAGCCGACCGTCGTGAACGACTGGTTCGGCAGCCCCACCAGGGAGGCCTGGATCCACGCCGGGTTGTCCTTGAACTCATGACGCCATTCGGCGCGCAGTTCCGGGATCCAGGTGACGTCACCCGAGCCCCACTGACCCGACAGCCGGGCGCCGACCCGCGACTGGAACGACTTGCCGGTGCCATCGGTCCCGATGAGGGCAAGGTCGCCGCCTCCGGTCTCGGTGAAGCCGCCCGTGTCGACGCTGGTGTAGTTCAGGCCGGCGAAGGGCTGCAGCTTGGCGTTGTCGCCCAGCTCCCAGTTGTACCCGACTTCGGCATGGGCCATCCAGACGTCGCCACTGTACTTGGACGAGACGCCTTCGAGACCGCTGTAGCTCAGGTCGCCAGTGCCGCCGGTGATGATCGTCCGGTCCACCTTGTAGTGGTCCTTGCCGTAGGTGAACGAACCATCCAGGTAGACCTGGTCGAACTGCGCCGACCCGTAGGCGCCGATGCTCCAGCGGTGGATACCGGCGGTGTCGCCGTCCTTGAAGTCGATGCTGTCATCCAGATACGACCCGGCGATGCCCAGCAGGATGTTCGGCGAGGCACGGAAATCCATGCCCAGCACGGCGCCGTAGGTATCACCGTTGTAGCCATCCGCGTTGGCGTCGCCGTTCACCTTGGTCCAGTTGCCCATGGCGCGGGCCCAGAACGCCAGGCCGCTCTGCTCGGCGCCCGACTGGCCGGCCGCAGAAGCCGGCGCAATCGACGCCGAAGAGCCCTTCGGCTGCAGCATCACGACAGGCTGCTCCACCGTGCCGGTGTTGCGGTTGTCGTTGAGGTGCTCGCTGAGCGCCATCAGGTACGGCTCCGACAGGTTCGCCGCCGCCCGCATCACCTGGGCGTGCTCGGAGCCCGACCACGAGTTCAGGATGCTATTGTACTGGCTAGCGTCCGTCAGCGTGAACAGGCCGGCGAGCTGGTCGTTCAGCTCGATGGCGTTGCCCGACGGCGTCCGGCCCGGGTCGTAGCCCGCCTCGAGGGCACCGCCCACCGACTTGGCGTTGTCGCTGAGGCCGTCGACCGAGTCGAAGGCGTTGCGGTTCCACGAGACCACGACGCTGGAGTCGTTGACCTCGGTGGAGAAGTCGAGCAGCAGCGTGTCGCCGGTCGTGTTGATCTCGTCGAACGAGCCGTTGATCACACCACCCGCGTCGATCACCGTGTGGCTGCCGGACGCGCCATAGAGCCCCGGAAGCGCCTGCGGCTGGAACGTGCCGGCGATGTTGGCGTCACCGGTCGTCGTGATCAGGCCGGCGTTGTCCGGATCGAACTGGATCACCAGGTTGCTGCCGGCCGCCTGGTTGTAGGTGCCGACGTCGATCTCGCCCGTCGGGCCCACCACCAGCGTGGCGTCCGGGTTGACGTTTGCTTCACCCGTGTTGCTGACCAGGCCGTTCATCACGAAGGTGACGGGATGGTTCTCGCCGCCCACGTTGAGCTGGCCGGCGCCGTTCAGCGTGAAGTCGGTGCCGGCGGTCACGGTGGTGTCGTTCTCGCCGTTCTGGATCACGTTCACCACATCGCTCGAGTCGGCGTCGACCAGACCGTGAATCTCGCCGCCCGACCAGTTCAGCGTGTCCGCGTTGCCCTGGTTCATGGCAATCGCCGCCGTGGTGCCGGAGATCGAACCGCCCATCTGGTTGATGACGACCGGAACCGGCGCCGTCTCGGCGAAGATGCCGTAGCCGTAGCCGCCTTCCATGTCGTTGGTGCCGGAGATGGTTCCCGTGTTGTTGACGGTGATCACGCCGGCCGCCTGGCTGACCAGGTCACTGGAGAGAGCGAAGATGCCGCCGATGTCCGACGTGTTGATGTTGATCTGGTCGAGAACGCCGGCCAGGACATCGCTGGGAACCGGGCCCAGCATCAGGCCGACGGCAGCGGAATACTGCGCGTTGCCGCTGAGGCTGGCGGTGATGTCGCCGCTATTGTCGATCACCGTGTTGTCGCCCGCGTCCATCATCCAGAGGCCCACGGCCACCGCACCGGTCGCGGAATTCTCACCGCTCACGCCGGAGGCGTTGAACGTGCCGTCGGCGGTGATGGTGCCGCTGTTGGTGACGGAGTTCACGTCGCCCCAGAGCACGGCGCCCGCCACACCGACGCCCGCATAGGTCGTCTGCTGGGGAGCCGGGTCGGTGGACGTCGGCAGACCGACGTTGACCGTCATGTCCGCGGTGGCGTTGATGTCGCCGCTGTTGGTGAAGGTGTAGGGCGCCGGAGGCGTCGCATCTTCGGCAGTCGGGGTCTGCACGTCGGGGCTGCTGATGTTGGCCGCGAAGCCGACTGCGATCGCCCCGCCGATGTTGGTGGAGGATGCCGGCCCCGGCGCCGCTTCCGTACCGGAGGCCACGCCCACATCGAGCGAACCGGTGGCGTTGGCCGTGATCGACCCGGAATTGTCGACGTCGCCCTTGACCGGCTGGAGGAACAGCGCGCCGCCGGCCGCCGCCACCAGGGTGTTGTTTGACGTCGCACCCGTGCCGCCGGCCAGGGTCACCGTCGAATCGGCGGTGGCGGTGGCGCCGATGTCGCCGCTGTTGGTGAAGCCGTCGGCAACGCCCAGGTCCAGCAGGCCACCCGCCGCCGCGGCGGTGAGGCTGCTTTGGGAGGTGGTGGCCGTGCCGGCGTTCTCGCCCGTACCGGTGCTGGTTGCCGAAGCGTTGATGGTGTTCGAGGCCGCCGCGGTCGCGGTGATGGAACCGTCGTTGGCGACGGTGGCCTCGCCGTCATTCAGCAGCACGCCGCCGGCGAGCGAATAGACGATGTTGTTCGTCGACACGCCCGCGTCGGTCGCGCTGGTGGCGGTGAGGTCATGGGTGGCCGTGGCGGAGGAATCGGCGACGATCTCGCCGCCCTCAGCATTGAGGAAGGCACCGTCGACCGCGTCGCCCCAGATGCCCACGGCTTCGGCGCCCGTATAGTCCTGTCCGTCCACGAACGCGCCGGAGTCCGTCGCCGCGCTGTTGGTCATCTCCGCGGTGGCGGTGTCCGCACGGTTCGTGGTGGCGGTGGCGGAGATGCTGCCCGAGTTCGACAGCTTGGTCGTCACGTGATCGGCGTAGACGCCGGTCGCCGTTGCCGTGGCGCTGCCGCCCATCGCGACGCTGGCGTCGTCTTCACCCGTCGCCGTGTAGGTTTGGGTGAGGGTGGTCGCCGTGTCGGCCGTCACGCTGCCGCTGTTGTTCAGCGTGGCGACGGACGTCGTGTTGGGGTCGACGCCCTGTTCATTGTAGCCGCCGACGCCGATGCCGCCGGCCCAGCTGTCGGCATAGACGTCCGGCGCGACGATGCTGGCGGAGCCGCCCGTCGCCGTGGCGTCGACCGTCAGGTCCGCCGTGGAATTCGACGTCGCCGAAATGGTGCCGGAGTTGTCGATGCTGGAGACGCCGTCCTCACCCGTGTTCGCCACGTAGAGGCCGCTCGCATAGGCGCCGGAATGGACGTAGCCGGAATCCTCGCCGCCATTGGAGGGCAGGTTGACGGTGGCATCACCGTTCGAGGCGGTCGCGGTCGCGTTCAGGGTCAGGTCGCTCTGCGCGTCGGACGTGATCTCGCCGGTGTTGGAGGCGGAGCCCGCTCCGTAGACGTCGACACCCCAGGCGGTGGCGTGAGAATCGATCACGTCGCCGGCGCTGAAGGCGTTGGCCGAGGTGCCGCTCACGTCCGCCGAAATGGTGCCCGTGGACGTCGCGCTGGACGTGATGCCCGCGGGATCGTCGGCCGAGGCTTCCTGATCCGTGGTGGTTTCCGCATCCGCGTCGTTGGTGAAGGCGCCGCCGTCCATGTAGATCAGCGCACCCCGCGAGAACGCGGACGAGATCGCCCCGCCGGTCATCGTGCCGGCGGCGTCGGAAGCTACGGTGGTATCGGCCGAGGCGTTGGAGGTGGCCGAGGACGCAATCGTGCCGCTGTTGGCAACGTCGCCGACGACCTCGTGGAAATAGGCACCCGAAGCCGAGGCCGTCACGGACGGCATGGCGTCGAACACGATGGGATCCGCGCCGCTCTGGTTGCCGAGCAGGCTGACGCCTGCATTGGCGGAGGCCGACAGCGAACCCACGTTCGACACGTCGCCGCCCACGACACCCTGAACATTGGCGGCGATCGCGTCGGCCGTCAGGGAGGTATTCTCGCCGGCGATCGGGCTGTCGTTGAACTCGATGCTGCCCTGATTGATGAAGTCGCCCGCCACGTCGCCCGAGACAGTCAGCCCGCCGGGGCTGATCACGGCGGTATCGTCGGCGGTGAGAGAGTCGACGTCGGTCGAAACGACGACCGCGTCATGATCCCCGGAGATGGTCTCAGCGGCAGCGCTCGAAGCCAGCAGCGCTCCGCCGCTCATCAGTGCGAAAAGCGATACCGACAATTTGAGCTTGGTGTCCAAGCGCTTCATGGAAGCTCCCTTGTTGCTATGATCCCAATGGAATTCTAAAAACCGCACCTGACGGCCCTTTCGCAAGAACATAGAGGCACGTTATTAAATCGCTACAAAAAAATTCGGTGCATACGCAAGCGATTATGTCAGGTTACCAAAGGGTTGCGACGCTCTATTGAGGCACGCCAAACAGGCCGCTTTCGGGCGAAAGCGGTCTCGACCTTAGATCATTGAGGGAAAACGAGGGACTAAGCGGAAGGTTCCGTCGCCGCAATCAATATTCGGACAACACCTCCAAGGTCCCGATCACGGCCCTTCCACGGCACAAATGTGGCCGTCCGGATGGAAGATTTTCGCGGAGCGTTGCTTTTGGGTAACACATCGCGGCCCACAGGATCTTCGGCGTGGTAACCCGGTCTTCGCTTCGGACTCCGTTCAGGAGATTCGCGACACCCGCGCCCCCGCCCGGTACCAATTCCGGCTCCGGTTGACGATCGCGACCACCGAGAGCATCACCGGCACCTCGATCAGCACGCCGACAACCGTCGCCAACGCCGCTCCGGAGGTGAAGCCGAACAGGCTGATCGCCGCGGCGACGGCCAGTTCGAAGAAGTTGCTGGCGCCGATCAGGGCGGAAGGGGCCGCCACGCAATGCGCCTCCCCGGCAGCCCGGTTGAGCAGGTAGGCCAGCGCGGCGTTGAAATAGACCTGGATGAGGATCGGCACCGCCAGCAGGACGATCACCAGCGGCTGGGCGATGATCTGCTCGCCCTGGAAGGCGAACAGCAGCACGAGCGTGGCCAGCAGCGCGCCGAGCGAGAGCGGATGCAGCCGGGCCAGCAGGCGGTGCAGCGCCGCCTCGTCCGAACGGGCCATCACCTGGCGCCGCGCGGCCTGGGCGATCAGCACCGGCACGACGATGTAGAGGCCTACCGACAGCAGCAAGGTGTCCCAGGGCACGGTGATCGCCGAAAGTCCCAGCAGCAGTCCCACGATCGGCGCGAAGGCGATCACCATGATGGCGTCGTTGAGCGCCACTTGGCTCAGGGTGAAGTGCGGCTCGCCGTCCGCCAGGTTGCTCCAGACGAAGACCATGGCGGTGCACGGCGCGGCAGCTAGCAGGATCAGTCCCGCGATGTAGGAATCGATCTCGCCGGCCGGCAGCCACGGCCGGAACAGCCCGCCGATGAACAGCCAGCCCAGCAGCGCCATCGAGAACGGCTTGACCGCCCAGTTCACGAACAGCGTCACGCCGATTCCACGCCAATGCTCCCTCACCCGCGACAGGGCGGCGAAGTCGATCTTCGCCAGCATCGGGATGATCATCAGCCAGATCAGCGCGGCCACGGGAAGGTTGACCCTGGCCACCTCCACGCTCCCCACGGCGTGGAACATCGCGGGGAAAAGCTGCCCCAGCAGGATCCCTGCGACGATGCACAGCGTCACCCAGAGGGTCAGGTAGCGCTCGAACAGGCCCATCGGCTGCGGCTTGGCGTCTTCAGCCGAAACGCCCGCCATATCAGGAAGCCTGCGGCAGCGTTCGGCCGATCTCGTCGAGGCGCTTCAGCAGCGCCACCCGGTCCAGCGACTTCATCGGCAGGCTGATGAAGATCGATATGCGGTTGTTGAGCATGCGGTAGGTGTCGGCGAAGGCGTAGCGGCGCTCGGCCTCCGTTCCCTCGGCCGCCGCCGGGTCGGGCACGCCCCAGTGGGCGCTCATGGGCTGGCCCGGCCAGATCGGGCAGACCTCTCCCGCCGCGTCGTCGCAGACGGTGAAGACGAAATCCATCACCGGCGCGCCGGGCGCTGCGAACTCGTCCCAGGACTTCGACCTCAGCCCGTCGACCGGATAGTTGAAACTGCGCAGCAACTCGCGCGCGTACGGGTGGATTTCGCCCTTCGGATGGCTGCCGGCGCTGAAGCCGGCGAACCGCCCCATGCCGGCGCGGTTCAGGATGGATTCCGCGATGATCGACCGGGCCGAGTTGGCCTTGCACAGAAACAGGACGTTGTAGATCTTCCCGGATATCATGGCCGCCCCCTTCAGCAGCAGTTGTTCCGCCCTGCCGGCGCGCAGCAGGCTGGCAGCACGCTGTCCAGCACCGGCGCGCAGAGTTCCGGCCGGCCCTGACAGCAATCCTCCAGCAGGTACGACAGCAGCTGCCGGATCCCGCCGACGTCGACTGCATAGACGATGGAGCGGCTGTGGCGCGTCGCGCCGATGAGCCCCGCATTGGCGAGCACGGTCAGGTGGGCCGACAGGGTGCTGGCCGGGAGGTCGAGCGCCCGCGCGATATCGCCCGCCGCCATGTCGTCCGCACCCTGCCGCACGAGAAGCCTGAACACCCGAAGCCTGCTATCCTGGGCGAGCGCCGCGAGCGCCCTCGTCGCATCATCTATTTTCATATTTCCATAATTAACGAATTATAGGACGCAGCGCAAGCCCCTTGCGTGCCAGGGCGTCAGGAACGTCGCTCGCGCTTCCCCGGGGCTGCGGTCGCAGGGCCCGCTGCGCGGTTATTGCCTCTGGCGACGGCGCGACTATCTGACTTACAGTGCCGCGCAGATGCGGCCCGCAGGCAGAGGCAATCGGGCGTCAACTATCTGGGAAACCGCCATGTCAGTGCAGATCAAGCCGGAGCCCGGCGCCCGCGCGCCGGAGACCAACGACTGGGACCTCGGCGGCATCGTCGAGGGCCTGCGGGAGTCCCGCGAGCTCAGGCACAACATCCGCTTCCGCGGCCGGATCACGGAGCTGCCGGAGCGCGAGGCAATTGCCCGGATCATGGACCAGATCTCCGCCGCCCTCTTTCCCACCCATTACGGCCGGCATGACCTGACCCGCGGCAGCATCGACTATTACGTCGGCAGCATCCTCGACACCGCCTTCAACGACCTTGCGGAGCAGGTGCGCCGCGGCCTGCTGCTCACCGAGGAATTCGAGGACGCGGACGACACCGAAGCCCGGCGCAAGGCGCGCGACGTCGTCCGCGCCTTCGGCATCCAGCTGCCGATCATCCGCAACATGCTGGTGAGCGACCTGCACGCCGCCTACCGCGGCGATCCGTCAGCCACCAGCGTCTCCGAAATCCTGGTCTGCTTCCCAGGCATGACCGCCGTGATCCACTACCGGGTCGCGCACGCGCTCTACAAGCTTGGCGCGCTGGTGCCCGCGCGGGTGATCGCCGAGATCGCCCATTCCACCACTGGCATCGACATCCATCCCGGCGCCGAGATCGGCGAGAGCTTCTTCATCGACCACGGCACCGGCGTCGTCATCGGCCAGACCGCCATCATCGGCGACCGGGTGCGGCTCTACCAGGCGGTGACCCTGGGCGCCAAGAGCTTCCCCGCCGACGAGCACGGCGCGCTGATCAAGGGCATCGCGAGACATCCCATCGTCGAGGACGACGTGGTGATCTATTCGGGCGCCACCATCCTGGGGCGCATCACCATCGGCGCCGGCTCGGTGATCGGCGGCAACGTCTGGCTGACCCAGAGCGTGCCGCCGGGCAGCAACGTCACCCAGGCCCAGATGCGCAACGAGTGCGCGCTGCTTTATGACGTGTGCGCCCGCCGGGGCGACGCCGCGGACGAGTGAGCCTCGGCCGTCCCGGCGGTCGCGGCGTACGCGCCGCGATCTATCTTCTGCTGTGAATCCGCCATCTCCCGGAGATTGCCCATGATCCGGACCGCCAGTGCCACCCTGCTCGCCGCCGTTCTCGCTCTCGCCGCCGGCGGCGCGTGGGCCGGCACGATCAGGGCCGGCACGCTCGAGATAGCCCAGCCCTGGGCCCGCGCCACGCCCGAGGGCGCCAAGGTGGGCGGCGCCTACGTCACGGTGGCCAACACCGGCGATGAGGACGACCGGCTCACCGGCGCCTCCCTCAACGTCGCCGGCAAGGTGGAAATCCACCAGATGTCCATGGAGAACGGCGTGATGCGCATGAAGCATATCGCCGAGGGCTTGCCGATCCCGGCGCACGGCAAGCTGGTGCTCGAGCCCGGTTCCTATCACCTGATGCTCATGAACCTGAAGCGCCCGCTCAAGGCGGGAGACACCGTCGCCGGCGCCCTCACCTTCCAGCGCGCCGGTACGGTCCAGGTGGACTTTACCGTCGCGCCCATCGGCGCGCTGAGCCCGGATGGCTCCGCCCGCGGCACGGACGCCGCGGCGCCCACGGACCACGGCGGGATGGGTCAGATGAACGGCATGGGCGAGATGAACGGCACGGAACACAAGCACCACAAGGGCGTCGACCCGGGTGACGTGAACAACTGAGGTCAGCCGGCCTGCTTCCGGCTCATCCGCGTCCGGTCGAGCATCAGGGTGCAGAACCACGCCACGCCCGCGATGAGCAGGGTCATGGTCGCCCATATCAGGATGACCACGCCTTCGCCCAGGCCCGCCATCACCCGCGCCATCCACACAACGATCTCCTGGGCGCCATCGTCGGCATAGGCGGCGGTGGAGGCCGCCCAGTCGCCGGCCATGTGAGCCAGGGTGAACGCGGCCCAAGCCGCCGCCGACCACGCCGCGATGCCGAGACCGGCCAGAGACCAGACGAACGCCTTCACCGCACCACCTTCCAGGACGTGATGATGCTGCCCTCCTGTGCCGCGCGACGCGCCGCGTCCTCGAGATGGCGCCGCAACAGCGCGACGTTGCGCAGGTTGGCGCGGTAGAACACGTCGCCGACCCATCCCGCCACCGGCACCGCGCTGATTGCCAGGTCGATACCGACATTGGCCAGCATGCGCGCGGTCATCCCGCCGGGCGCGCCCAGCCGCCGCGCCTCGACGACCAGGTACAGGGACAGGCCGGTGGAAATCAGCGGGCCCACGCCGGGCAGCAGGTCGAGCAGCACGTCCGCGCCCAGGCGGATCGAGGTGCCTGGCACGCAGAGGGCGCTGTCGAGAAAGCGCGCGAGCGCCTCCAACCGCGCCAGCGTCACCTCCTCATGCACCTCCGGCCGCACGCGGTCGCCAAACGCAGCCGATCCGGCGTATGCCATGCTTCAACTCCCATCCTTCGGGCGGCCCATGCGCCCGGCCGTCGAGCGGGTCGACATCGTCGCCGGTGCGTGGAACCCTCGGCAAGAGTTCCAGACATGGCGACGGCGCTGCGGAATGCAAGAGCCGCAGGCAGACGCCCGAAGACACGACCGCTTTTCTCCGCACCGGCCGGGGAGTACCTTCACCGTCGGACCGCAAGGGGAGCGAGAGCCATGGACATCTACCGTGAGGTCGTCGACCTCATCCTCACGGCGCCGGACCGCAAGCCTGCAGCCGGCCTGCCGCGCATGCTGGAATCCCTGTTCGCCGACCTGGCGGCCGAACCGATGCCCCGGCCCGCGGACGAGACCGAGAGCATGATCTGGGCTGCGTGGACCTCCCATCCCCATCACGACGCGGCGGACGGCATGGCCCGTGCTCTGCGCATGATGCGCGCGGGGTCCTACGAGGTGGCCGAACGCGAGCTGGACCGCCTGATCCGCGGCTTTCCCCTCTGGCCGGAGGCCTGGAACAAGCGGGCGACCGTGCTCTTCCTCATGGACCGGGACGACGACAGCGTCGCCGACATCGCCGAGACGCTGAAGCTGGAGCCGCGGCACTTCGGCGCGCTGTCCGGCTACGGTCAGATCTGCCTGCGCCGCGGCGACAAGGCAGGCGCGCTGGTCGCCTTCGAGGAGGCGTTGCGCGTCAATCCCCGGCTCGACACCGTCCGCGAGGCGGTGGAAGCCCTGTCGCAGAGCCTGGGCGGCGCCCTGAACTGACCCTATCGGCGCAGGCCGAAGGGAATGCGCAGCCACACCCGCTCGTGGATGAAGTAGAGCACCAGCTTGGTGTAGAACTCGAGCCCGCCGATGGCGAGCGCCGCCCCCAGGGTGCCGGTGAACAGATAGGCGAGCAGGGCGGTGTCGAGGCTGGCGAGGATTCGCCACGTCGCCGTCTTCACCGCCGACCGGCGCGCGCCTTCCCGGCGGGAGGGACGCGCGGCGTGCCGCGTTCCCCATGCGACGCGCGCCCACGCCCGGTCGTGCAGGTAGAACAGCAGCAGCTTGGTGACGATCTCGGCGAGGGCGATGTAGCTCGCCGTCGCCAGCACCTTGGCCTGCTGGACCCCGGCGTCGAGCCCCAGCAGCGGGAACAGCCACGCCATCACCACGTAGGACAGCATCAGCGTGTCCGACGAGCCGACGAGCCGCCACGTCACCGCCTTGGCCAGGCTGCGTCGGCGCCGTTCCACGGCCGGCCCGTGTCCATGCGCTGCTGGATCGCCGGCCCCGGCCGGCTTCTCGGATGGATTGCTCATGCTTCGGTCCCGGATCGACTTATCGGCGCTCAGGCGCACCGCGCTGAACGCAGGAAAGGCGACCGGCCGGCCCCGCGTAGCGAGCCCGGCGGCGACGGCCTAGAGGCGAACCACCACCTTGCCCAGCATGTCTCCCTTCGCCACCCGGTCGATGGCCTGCGGCACGTGTCCGAAGTCGAAAACCTTGTCGACGGGCACCCGGATCTTGCCCGCCTCGGCCAGTTCGACCAGGTGTGCGTGGTGCGCCCGCGTCTCCTCCTCGGTGCGCGCGCCCGCGAAGGCGCCGACCAGCGAATAGGACTTCAGCACCACGTGCAGCGGATCGACCTTCGGCCAGCTGCCGCTGCCATAGCCGATGAAGATGATCCGGCCGTGCTGGGCGACGCATTTGGTGGCGGACTCGTAGGCGCTGCCGCCCACCGGGTCGTAGACGATCTGCGCGCCCGCGCCGCCGGTCAGTTCCCGGACCGCCTTGTGGATCGGCTGCTGCGAATAGTTGACCACGTGATCGGCGCCCAGCGAGCGGCAGAAAGCCGCCTTTTCCTCGCTGCTGGCGGTGGCGATCACCGTCGCCCCGAACGCCTTGCCGAGCATGATCGCCGCCGAGCCCGACGAGCCCGCGCCGCCCAGCACCAGCAGTGTCTCGCCGTTCCGGATCTGACCGCGCTGCACCAGCCCCACATAGCCCGTGTGGTAGGGCACGAAGAAGCCCGCCGCCTCTTCGTCCGAGAAGGTCTTCGGGATGGCCATGGCCGACCGCGAGGTCGCCAGGCAATACTCCGAGAAGCCGCCGAAGCCGGCCGCGAACAGGGTCGAGGTCATGACCTTCTCGCCGACCCGGGCGTCTGCCTCCGGGCCCGCCGCCGTGACGGTGCCCACCACTTCCTGCCCTGGCGACACCGGCGGCGCCGAGACCGCCGGATAGTTGCCGCGGATCATCAGCACGTCCGGCAGGCCCACGCCCGCCGCCGAGACCTTCACCTGGATCTGGTCGCCGGTGGGCGCCGGAACCGGCACCTCCACCTGCTTCAGCACATCGACCGCTTCGCCGAACGTCTCGGCCCGCCACGCTTTCATCAGGGCATCCTTTCGTCGCTGTTCGTTGTAGGGCCCGGCCGCGGCGACGTCGGGCCGGACGGTGCCGCAGACTAGGACGCCGGCCGGAAACGGGCAAGCCGTCTCCCGCTCACCCCATGCCCCACCATGCCGCGAGCGCCTTGAGGCCGGCCACGAGGGCCGGCAGGTCGGCGGGATCGGACGGCCGGTCGAGTTGGCAGACGCGCTTGACCGAAGCGGCTACGCCCCGACCCAACGTCGCCAGATGCGCGTCCGCCCGGTCCAGCGCGCGGCGGGCGCCGGAGCGACGCCGGTCGTCGGCGTCGGGCGTCTCCAGTTCGCCGCCGGGCGGCACGTCCTCCCGCGGCCGGGCGATATCGACCGCTCGGGCAAAGGGTCGGCCATAGGCTGCCCACGCGAGTGCCTGGTAGCGTTCCCCGGCCTCGAAGGCCCGCCGGCCGAGGCTGCCGCGCGCCCGCAGCAGGCCAAGCTGGGAAACCGAGAGCGCCGGATCGCCGTCCGCGATCACCCGCCCTTCGTCGATGGCGAGCACCCGTGCCCCGACCGCTTCGGCGCGGCGGAGTTGAAACAGGGTGGTGCCGTGATCGGCGGCAGGCGCGCGCCCTGCAACCGTCGTCTGCCGCCGCTTGGCATTCGGGTCCCGTCTGCGGCCGCGTCTGGCCATCCCTGTCCCTCCCGTGAACCATGAAGTCGTCTTAGGCTGCGGCCCTGCTCTGGTACGCTTCGGCCAGCTGCAACACCTCGTCGGCGCTAACGTCGTGCCGCTCTCCCACACGGAACAGGGTCCGCGGGCCGTAGGGCCGGGGCACCATGTGGGGCCGCCGGATGGTCGTCTCGGAACAGACCGGCGCGACATGGCGGCGCAGTTCGTCCACCGCCTGCTCCAGTTCCGGCATGGCGCGGAGCGGCGCCCGCTCGACGCGGCGGCGCAGGCCGACGGCGAGGAACTCGATGCCGTGCTCCCGGCAGATCTGACCCGTCACCCGGGCGGTCAGCCCGAGCGCGCGGCCCACCTGTCCTTGGGTCCGCCCGGAGCCCGCCATCTGCATCAGCTTGCCGGCAAGGTAGCGGCGGTACGCCGGATGCATGCCGTGACGCGCGCTCACGGGCCGACCCCCATGCCGCGCAGCATCGCCACCAGGGCGTCCATGTCGCGCACCACCTTGTGGTTGTGACCGAGGCGGTGAAGGCCGTCGCACCAGCACTGCTGCGCGGTGGAAAGCCTGCCGCCGCCGGTCTTGAGCTCGATCCAGCCGGTGACCCCGCCCGGCGCGGCGACGATGAGATCGGGCACGCCGCCGCGCATGCCCAGGCGGCGGAACCGGGCGATGGCCGCGCGCCGCTCCCGCTCGGTGCCGGCCAGGGCGAGCCCGTCGCCCGGATGCAGGTAGGACAGTCGCTCCTGGCGCTCCAGCGCCGCCAGCAGGCTGACGGCCTCCCGGTGCAGGGCGGCCTCGCGGGAGACGGAACGGTCGAACGGATGGTCTGGCATGGCGTCTCCTGGGGCCGATGGGGAAGCCGGGGCGGGCCGTGGGGGAGTGCCGGGCCCGCCCCGGCGGCGCGGTCGCGGTTGGCGCGGATCCGGGCGATGACGGCCAGGCCGTCGCTCCGCCTCGCTGAACCGCCTCCGAACCGGGCTGCGCTCAGCTCAATAATATGACCAATGATTATATCTCAAAGGCTGCAATCCATTTCTCTCGACATTACCGTTGGTTATGAGATGATCGGGGGCATGCCGGAATCGCTTCCACCCCTGATCCTTGGCTTCGCCGGCCGACTCCGCCGCGTACGGGAGGCCTGCGGCTACGCCACGCGCCGCGCTTTCGCCGAAGCGCTCGGCATCGAGGAGGCGGCCTACTGCAAATACGAGCGGGCGGAAAGCTATCCCCACCCCGAGACCTTGGGCCGCATCCGCCAGCTTACTGGCGCCAGCGTGGACTACCTCTACTTTGGCGACGAGGCCGGCCTGCCGGTCCGCTTGCATCAGAGGCTCAGGGAATTGGCGGATTAGCGCGGGCCTCGGGCACCAGGAGACGACCGCACAGATAGTCCAGCACCGGCTTAAGCAGGTCGGGCGGCACGTCGGCCAGCCGTCGCTCGCCGGCGAACCGCGCCGCGTCCCGCAGCACCTCCGCCTCGTCTGTCCCATAGAACGCGGCGACCGCCCTGCCGACATGCCACACCGCCATCAGCCGGCCGCCCCGGTGCGCCAGAACACTGCCCACGACTCACCTCCGCCAAAATAGAACATATCATGAACATTGTTGTACAGCGAAGCCGCATGTGCCGACAAGATATATAACTTTTCGTAATATTATTCCCCCAGAGCAGTACCCGGAATGATAACTGAAGGTGATATCCATTCCAAACCGAGGGAGCGCGCCGTGGATGATGGGGAGGCCGAGCTGATCGCCAACGCCGTCGCCGCTCTTCGGCGGGCTTCAGGCGGCAGCGACCCGTGGACGGAAACGGGAGGAACGGCGCGTTGCCGTGGTGGCTTCGCCTGGCACGACCGCCGCGGCAACGCCTATGACGTCACGGTGCGCCTCTCCCGTAGGGCACGCCCGGCGGACGGCGACGATTGCCGCCGCGCCGATGCCGGCCGGATCGTCATGCTGGGCGACGACGCCGTCCGCAGCACCGACCCGCCAGCCTGGCGCTTCGCCCTCGACTGCCTCGGGCCCGCGGAACAAGGCCGCGAAACAAAAGAAAAGGGCGCCCAGGAGGGGGGGTCCGGGCGCCCTGTCCGTCTACCGTGATCTGCAGCCAACGGAAGGCGGAAGTCTGAGGAAGTCACCGCGAGTGCGGTATCCCTGGGGGAGGGATGTTCAAGGAACTCGCAGGGCGCGCCGTGGTTCCTGCCGCCCGAAAATATTTTCCGCGACCGTCGAGCGCCGTGCGTCGGGAAGTCTCTTGGACCGCTGTTTGCCACGTCGCACGAGCGCCCTGACCCCGGGAACAATCGGTCCGCGGCCGCGTTGCCCATCGCAGCACGACATGTGCGGGGAGGTCGCCTATGATTCCCATATTCCTGATGATGCTTGGTTTCCTGCTGATCGGCCTGTCGGTTCCCGGCGGCCTCGTCCTGGTCTTTCTGGGAGCGGTGGGGTTCGTCGTCGGTCTGTTCCGGCCGATGCTGAAGTCGGGCGACAGCGCCCCGAAGCAGCCTGATATGAGCCTCCGCCCCTAGCACGCGCCACGCACGCCCCCTTGGCAGCCAGCGTCCTAGCGGACGATCTGGTGCTCGGGCAGCGGCCGCAGCGGCGGATACCACGGCGAGCGCAGCGGGTCGCCGGGCTTGAGCTGAAGCGACAGGCCGGGCGTCAGCGGCACCGTGGGCCGCGAGGCCGGCCGTTCCGCGTAGACGATGTCCTCGCCGTAGCAGCGCACCGTCAGCGCCCGCCGCCGGCCGCCCGCAGGCGTCGGCCCGCCACCGTGCAGCACGCCCGGATGCAGCAGGATCACGTCGCCCGGCTCGATGTCGAAGGCGGCGATGGTCCACTTGTCCCGCTCCGCCTCGATGTCCGGCAGTGGCGGCAGGTCCTCGCCATAGTAGGGCAGCGTGGGATCGACCGAGACGTCCTTCGGGCTGAACCCGTCGTAGCGCGTGGTCCGGTGCGAGCCGGGCACGGTCTCCAGGCACTGTTCCCTCGGCAGCGGGTCGAGGCTGATCCACATGGATGCGATCTGCTCGCCTTCGAGCGGCCAGTAAGGCATGTCCTGGTGCCAGGGCGTGCGCCGGCCGGCGCCCTCCTTGACGAAGAACTCGTCGGAATAGAGCCAGATCCGCTCGGAGCCCAGCAGCACCGACATCATGTCGGCGATCGGCGAGTCGTAGAGCAGCCGCTGGATCTCGGGCGTCACCTCGAAATTGCGGATGGTTTCGGTGAACTCGCCCTCCTCGCCCTGGAAGAACTTGTGCTTCATCTGTCCGGCATTGGCCAGCACCCGCTGGAGGCCAAGCTCGATCAGCAGCAGCCATTGGGGATGCAACGCCTGGCGAAGGAAGACGACGCCGTCCCGCTTGTACTGCTCGCAGACTTCGGGCGTTATGAGACGACGCCAGTCGGTCCAGCCGGGTTCGGCGGCGCCCGCCTCGACGGGATCGGTGTACTCGCGGGTTGTGACAGTGGGCATTGCAAAACCTCCCCGTTCCGAAAGCCCCTATACCGGACGCCATGCTAGCGCGGCCCGTCGCCGGGGCAAAGCGCCTGAACCGATGCCGCCGCCATGCGTTCAGGGGACGGTGAACCACGGTAGAAACATACCATGCCGCTGACGAGTGCCCTCTTCGCCGTCGCCCACGCCGCGGCGGCCTCCCTGGTGACGACGCACGTGCTGTTCCACAAGCGCAACGTGCGGGCCGCCATCGGCTGGATCGGCATCGCCTGGCTGTCGCCCCTGCTCGGACCGTTCCTCTACTACGCGTTCGGCATCAACCGGGTGACGCGGCGCGCGGTGCGCCTGTCGCTGCCCGATCTTCCCCGCCAGGAGACGCGGGCGTTCGGTCGCTCCGAGGGATCTGACCCCGGCAGCGAGGAGCGCCGCCTGCTCGGCGACCGCTATCCCGACCAGATCGCCACCATCGCCGCCGTGGCTGCCCGGGTGACCGGCCAGCGGCTGATGTCGGGCAACAGCATCGAGATGCTGGGCGCCGGCGACATGGCCTATCCCGCCATGCTGGAGGCGATCCGTGGCGCCCGGACCAGCATCGCCGTCGCCTCCTACATCTTCCGCGCCGACCGGGTCGGCAACGTGTTCATCGAGGCGCTGGCCGAGGCCCGGCGCCGCGGCGTCGAGGTGCGGGTACTGGTCGACGGTATCGGCAGCGGCTATCTCTGGTCGCCCGCCCTGCGCCGGCTGAAGGCCGCCGACATACCGTCGGCCCGCTTCATGCACTACGTGCTGCCTTGGCGCATGCCGTTTCTGAACATGCGCAGCCACAAGAAGGTGATGGTGGTCGACGGCACGCTGGGCTTTACCGGCGGCCTCAACCTGGGCGAGGAGAATACCCGCCTGCTGCACCGCCCCCGCCAGGTGGACGACGTCCATTTCCGGGTGCGCGGCCCGGTGGTCTGCCAGATCATGCTGACCTTCGCCGAGGACTGGAGCTTCACCACCGGCGAGGTGCTGGACCAGTCCTACTGGTGGCCGGCCATCGAGCCGGCCGGCGACATTCCCGCCCGCGGCATCAGTTCCGGCCCGGACGAGGATCTGGGCAAGCTGGAGGCGGTGATGGGCGTGGCGGTCTGCGAGGCGCGGCAGCGCCTGCGCATCGTCTCGCCCTATTTCCTGCCCGACAGCGATCTGTCCTCCGCCATCTATCTGGCCGCACTCCGCGGCATCCAGGTCGAACTCTTCATCCCCGAGAAGTCCGACCACAGGCCGCTGGACTGGGCGATCCGCGCCCATCTCGAGGGCCTGCTGCAGCGGGGCGTCGCCTGCTACCTGACGCCCGCACCCTTCGATCATTCCAAGCTCGTCACCGTGGACGGCCAGTGGTGCCTGCTGGGCAGCGCCAATTGGGACGTCCGGAGCCTGCGCCTCAACTTCGAGTTCAACCTGGAATGCTACGGCCCCGATACCACCGCCGTGGTCGACGAACTGATCGACCGGAAGCTGGCGCGCGCCAGGCGACTGTCGCTCAAGGACCTGGCGTCCCGCTCCCTGGCCGTCCGCGTCCGGGACAGCGCCGCCAGGCTGATGCTTCCCTACCTTTAGCGGCCCGACCTGCCAGAAAAACGCTTGTGCAACGGGACCCGGTTTCCCACCTTGGACGTATCTCCTCTGGGCCCCCACGATCGAAGGAACCCCACGTGAAGGTCATCAGCTGGAATCTCCTGCGCCGGGTCGGCGCTGCCGTCGAAGACGTCGCCGACGTCATCCGGCGCGAACAGCCCGACCTGTTCCTGATGCAGGAAGCGACCATCGAAGTCCGCAACCTGCCCAGCCTGGTGGGCGGCACCCTGATCCACGAGCCCATGCCGTCACGCATTTACGGGCTCGCCGGATGGACGCCGCACGACGTCACCTCCAGCCCCACCTTCACCCTGCCGGTCTCCCGCATGCCCGGTCGGCTGCCGCCTCGGGTGGCCCAGCTTCTCCACGTCGGCGAGATCACCTTCGCCAACGTGCACCTGTCCCACGGCCAGTGGCTCAATCGCTGGCAGCTCATGCGGCTGGCGGGGCAGCTTCACGGCCCGGCGGTGGTGATCGGCGACTTCAACGCCGTCGGTCCGACACCGCTTCCTGGATTCCACGACGTGGGGCCGCGCGAGCGCACCCATCTGTGCGGCAATCTGGTGCCGCTGCGCCTCGACCGCTGCCTGGCGCGGGGCGTGCGCCGCCTCGCCGCCCGCACCCTCGACCGCGGCCCGTCGGACCATCATCCCATCGTGCTCAAGCTGCAGGCGGACCTCCACCAGCACCAGTCGTCCCACCCGGTGACCGGCATCCAGCAGGCGGTCGCCGCTGCGGAGTAGTCGGCCGGGAACCTTTGGCCGGCGCGGCAAGTTCATCCAGCAATCGCTCACAAGCTGAGGATGAACCATGAAATACGGACTGATCGCCGCCGCCACCGGCGTCGCCCTTGCCTTGGGCCTGTCGCGCCGCAACCGCCGCCCGGCAACGACGGGCACGGACACCTGGAACGACGAACCCGGGCCGAAGACGGCGCCTTCGAGGACGCCGGTGAAGGCGCCTGTCACCGGCACCGCCCCACAGGAATCCACCGACGCGCCGACGAGCGCCCCGACGAACGCGGCCGGGTAGAGCGTCGCGCGACGGTCGCGCCTGGGTCAGGCGTGGGCGCGGGCGATCGCGTAGGCCTCGGCCTCGCTGATCACGTGAAGCAGGCAGTGGTTGTTGACGCGGACCGCCGGAATCAGGAATTCCCGGCAGTCGGCCTCCGCCGACACCCATTCGAAATCCGCCAGTTCGTCTTCCGACAGGACGACCTCGACCTCGACGGCGGCAAACGGCTCGCGCATGCGATTGGGCGCCGGACGCTCGCAGAAGTGCACGCCCCGGAGCTGGGTTCGGGCCCGGTATCCCATCACTCTGTCGCGGAAGCCCTCGCTGAGGATCGCCCGAAGGTTGTTCCTTGGTGTCAGATGATAGAGCGTGCGCATCCTTCTTACCCCTGCTGCCGGACGGTCAAATTGATCCGGCCTCGTCGGGATTGATATAGGGTGCGGAATGCGGCGTGCGAGCGGAAACCGCATGAAGTTTTGATGTCGACCTCGCGCGATCAGCAATGAAACTCAATAACTTGCACTGCACCGCACCATCACCGAACGTCCAGCTCGCGCCATCGCCACGATACCTGGTGCGGAACGAAGCCCAGTTCCCTCTTGAACTGGCGCAATCCCGGGCTGTCGCCTCAGTACATGCCGTAATGCATCCACTCGGGGCGGCCCCTCGCGCCGGTTGCGGTCGATGGCCCGTCCGATGCTCGCGGCCAGCAGCAGGTACATGACGCCGCTGTGCAAATCGCCCGCGTGACCCATCAGCCGCCGGATGAGCACGACGCCCCCCGCATCCTGCCGCGAGACATACGCGCGCAGCCGGCCGTCGCGATCGAACGCGCCATTGCAGGGATAGCCGCGCCGGCAGAACGCCGCCACCTCGCCCGCGTCGAAATAGTCGCGGTAGACAGCCCGCCCTTGGCGGGACGGCGCCGAGCGGCGGATCGCCACAATCTCCGCCTCGTGGTCGGCGGCGACACGATTGACTCGTTCGGCGCGGATCGTCACACAGGATGCCCGATCAATGAGGACGTCCGTGCCGCCCACCGCAAGCTACAGGCCCGACCCCCGCCACCCCGCTCTCGGCGAGGCGTTCTACGACGCCGTCGAGGCGGCGCCGTTTCCTGCCGAGATCCTGCGGTTCCGCAACGACCGCTGGGCCGCCCGGGTCGGTCTCGACGGACTGACCGACCGGGAGTGGATCGCCCACTTCGCCCGCTTCGACCCCCTGCCGGACAATCTGACGCGGCCGCTCGCCCTGCGCTACCATGGCCACCAGTTTCGCGCCTATAACCCCGACCTCGGCGACGGGCGCGGGTTCCTCTACGCCCAGCTTCGCGACGACGATGGCCGCCTGCTGGACCTGGGGACCAAGGGATCCGGGCGCACGCCCTGGTCCCGCGGCGGCGACGGCCGGCTGACGCTCAAGGGCGGCGTGCGGGAAGTCCTCGCCACCGAAATGCTCGAGGCCCAGGGCGTCTACACCTCCAAGACCTTCAGCCTCGTGGAAACGGGCGAGGCGCTGCAACGGAACGACGAGCCCTCGCCCACCCGGTCGTCCGTGCTGGTGCGGCTGAGCCATGGGCACATCCGGATCGGCACCTTCCAGCGGCTGGCCGCCCATGACCAGATCGCCGAGATGCGGCGCCTGGTCGACCATTGCATCGCGTTTTACTGGCCTGCCGCCGCCGAGGCCGCCGATCCCGTCGCCGGCCTGTTCGCCCATGTCATCACCGCCGTCGCTGAGACGGCGGCGGACTGGTGGGTGGCCGGTTTCGTCCACGGTGTCCTCAACACCGACAATACCGCGATCACCGGCGAGAGCTTCGACTACGGGCCGTGGCGGTTCCTGCCCACCCTCGATCCGCGGTTCACCGCCGCGTACTTCGATCATTCCGGGCTCTACTCCTTCGGCCGCCAGGCCGATTCCCTCTACTGGAACTGCGAAAGACTGGCGAGTTGCCTGCTGGAACTGTCGAACGAGGCCGCTCTGACGGAGGCTCTTCGCGGCTTTGAGCCGGCGTTCTGGCACCGGCTCGTCCACCGCACCTGCGCCAAGCTCGGCATCGCGTCCGGCGATGAACAAACCGACGAGATCGTGCGGTGCTTCTACGAGGCGCTGCACCAGACGCAGATCGGCTACGAACGCTGCTTCTTCGATCTCGTCGGCGGGGCGAGGCCCGAGCGCGTCGGCGCCAGTCCCCACCGCGCCGCCTATGCCCAGGACGTCTGGGCACCGGTGCTCTCGGCATTGCGGAACGCGCCGCCCACACCGGCCACCGCAGCCCTGCTGGACAGCGCGCCGCTCGCGGCGGACGAGCCCTGCACCATGCTGACCGCCGACGTCGAGGAGATCTGGGACCGTATCGCCGAGGACGACGACTGGGCGCCGTTCGAAGCCAAGGTGCGCGCCATCCGCGACTGGGGCGACGCCTACCGGCTGCTGCTCCCCGTCACCGGCCCCAGCCGCCATAGCGGAGGCGGCCCAGCCGCTTAGCGGCTCGTCGTCAGGGCGAAGCCACCCGCCGGGCGCCGGGCAGCGGGTCGGCCGCGGTCGCCCCTCGGACGGATGCCGCGAGCCGGTTGTCCCAGCGCCATGTGACACGGTAGGGCGCGAATCCCAGCTCCTGCTTGAACCGGCGCATGCCCTCGCTGTCGCCCAGGCCGACGCCGTATTGCAGCCACACGGCGCCCCCATGGCTGATCGCCTGGTCGATGGTGCGGGCGAGCAGAAGGTACATGATGCCGTCGGCCAGGCTGGCGGCGTGCCCCATGAGGCCCCGCAGGATCACCGCCTCGCCCGCCTCCTCCCAGAACACGTATCCCCGGAGCCGACCCTCCGTGTCGAAGATGCCGTTGCCGCGGCGGCCGGCGTAGACTTCGGAGACCCCTTCCGGAGTCATGATCACCTGCCAGACCGGCCGCCCCTGGCGCGTCGCAGCCGACCGGTGGATCGCGACGATGGCCTCGACGTGGCGGAGGGCCTCGATGGACTGGACCACGTAGCCCGCCTTTTCGGCGCGCCGCGCCTTGCGGCGCGCATCGGCGAACCGGCCGCCTTCGAGGAACGGCTCGGCACGGCCCGAAAGCCGCAGCAGCGAGGCTCCGAGGCCTTGCCGCGCGACGATCCGCAGCTTCGGATGAGGCGACGAGACTTCCTCGAACAGGGCTCGGACCTCTCGCCCGCCCCTCATGCAGATGGTGACGTGCTCCATGGCCAGCACGTCCAGCAACTGCCGCCAGCGCGAACGCCGGCCGGGTCGTGTCGTCATGAATTCAACCCCTAACCCCTCCACGGGAAGCCTATGTCGCACCCCGGACTACCGCAAGGGAAAGCGGGGCGTTGCGGGCAGCAGGATGTCCGAAGCCGCCGGCGACGCTGAACTCAGGGAATGGCGCGCTGGGACCCGTCGTCTTCCGGCAGCGACACCGGCGCCGTGCCCATCAGGAAATCCGTGATCTCTTCCCGGCGCGCCAAGGCATCGGTGTAGCCCATGTCGATGAGCTCGCCGCAGTAGCCGGGTTCGAACAGCAGATAGCTGGGGACCCGCCAGTTCGACCCCCACGCCCCCGCGCCGCGCAGCAGCATGCGGATGGTCCGGGGGATCTCGCGGACGTGCCGGCCAGCCACCTCGGCGATGTCGCCGGATGGCTGCTGGATCAGGACGTCGATGGTGCGCAGCGGCGTCTGCCCGCGCTTCTCCGGCGGCACCAGCGACAGCGTGCGGTTGATGCGCCGCAGACGTTCCACGTCCTCGTTCAGGTTGTCGTTGAACAGCAGGTCGAGCAAATGTCCGGCGATGTCACCCAGGCTCGGGGCTTGCGGCACCATCGTGCCGGCGGGCGGCGCCACCGGCCTCGTGTCCCGGGTGCCGACCACGAGGATGCGGTCGGCCCCGAGGTGGATGGCGGGGCTCAGCGGCGACGTCAGGCGCAACGATCCGTCGCCGAAAAACTGGCCGCCCAGCCGGCGCGGCGGAAAGATGATCGGCAGGGCCGACGAGGCCAGCAGGTGATCCACGGTGATCTCGCAGCCGATGCCGTCCCGCCGGGCGCGGGTCCAGTCGGCCAGCGAGGAATCGCCCTGGAAGAAGGTCATCGCGCGGCCGGTGCCGTAGCTGGAGGCGGTGATCGCCAGCGCCTCGAGCGCCCCGCTCCGCAGGCAAGTGGTGATATCGTGGAAATCGATGTCCCGCCGCAGCAGCCGTTCCAGCGGCCCGTTGCGGAGCAGCGACAGCGGGTTCGCGCGGCCGAATCCACCGAGGGTCAGGGTAACGAGCCAGTGCAGCGCGCTCAGCACCGTGGAGGGGAAATCGGTCCTGTATACCTTGTGGGTGCGCAACCCGCGCCAGAGCTGATCGAGGTCGGTCACGCCCCGCCTGAAGTCGCCGGCGCGGCTGGCGATGTAGGCGGCATTGATGGAGCCGACGGAAACGCCGCAGATCACCGGGAAGGGATTCCGACGCTCGTCCCAGAATTCGGCGATCGCCTTGAGCACGCCCACCTGGTACGCGCCGCGTGCGCCGCCGCCGGCCAGCAGCAGCCCCGTCCCGCGTCCCCGGCGTCCGCCTTCGAGCGCATCCCGTTCCATGCCTTGAGAATATAGTCGCCGGCCGCGGGCTGCACCAACCATCCGAAGCCGGCAGGTGCGTCGCGCCCGGCTTACGCCTTGCCGCGCCGCTGCAGCCGGCCGGCGACCAGCCAGCAGCCGAGCGCCCACACGGCGCCGGCCATCCAGCCGGCGAGCACGTCCGTCGGCCAGTGGACGCCCAGATAGACCCGGCTCCCGCCCACCAGCAGCGTGATCGCGACGGCGACGCCGAACACATAGGCCCGCGTCGCGCCGTGCTGCTCGTTGCGCGCCAGCAGGATGCCGATAGTGAGGTAGGTCACCGCCGATACCATGGCATGGGCGCTGGGATAGCTCAGGCTCGCCTCGGTCATCAGGTGCGGCACGATGTCCGGGCGCTGGCGGCCGAACGCTTCCTTCATCAGGGTGTTCAGCAATCCGCCGCCCGCGACGGATGCCACGACCAGCACGGCCATCGCCCGCTTGCGTTCGATCAGCAGATAGCCGGCGACCGCCACCACGATCAGCGTGAGCACGGCGGTGCTGCCGAAGCTGGTGACGTCGCGGAACGCGCCCTCGAGCCAGGCCGGCCCGACGGGCACGGACAGATTGTCGGCATGCCGGAACGCCAGCAGCACCGTCCGGTCGAAAGCCCGCGTGTCGCCCTCGAAGACCTCGCTGGTCAGCTTGCCGAAGGCCAGCGCGACCCCGGCGATGAACAGCAGGCTCAGCAGCACCCGGACTTCCGCGCCGGTGTTGCTGGCGTCGCTTCGGACCAGTCTCTTCAGCAGGTTCATGGCAGTGCTCCGCCGCTGGAATGGGCCGCCGAGTCTAGGCATGCCCGGCGGCTGCGCCAAGGCGCCATCACCGCTTCCCGGGCGCAGGCGTTTTTGGCTGTTTCCCAGCTATCATGGCGATATGCTGAGCCGTGGGTCGACTGCGGGCATCCGGGAGCCTGGTCGGCAAGGGAAAGAGTCGACATGCATCTGCAAGCTCTTACGGGCAGCGTGGCCTTCGCCATCACGTTGACCGCAGTAGCCCTGTTCATGTTCGGCCTCTACCTTGCGGCCCGCCGCGACGTCTCCACCCGCTACTGGGCCATCGCCAGCGCTCTCGCCGCCGCCGGCATCGTGCTCCCCTTCGCGCTTATCGGCACACGCTTCAGCCTGACCACCATCTGGATCGGCAGCAGCGCGGTCCTTGCCGGTGCGGTGGTGATGTGGTGGGGCCACAGGCTGTTCTTCGGCCGCAATGCCCACGAATTCGGCTGGTGGCTGATCTTCGGCCATTTCGTCATCGTCGCCGCCGTGTTCTCCTTCACACACCCGGTGATCTATCGGGTGATCAGCTTCGCGACCGCCATGCTCATCGCCCTTGGCCTCCTCCTCTGGGAAGTCTGGCGCGGCGACGGGACGAAGCCGACGGTCGGCCGCAGAATGGTGCTGCTGGCCTATACCGGCATCATGGCCTCACTGATCGTCCGGGCTGCGCTGATCCAGGCCAGCGGCAGGGTCATCACGCCACTGAGCGACGTCAGCTTCAACGTGGCGCTGCTGTATCTCGTTCCCATGGCCGGCGCCATGCTTGGCGCCGTCGGCGCACTGCTGATGTATTTTGAGCGCACGATCCGCGAGAAGGATTATCTGGCGAGCCACGACGAACTCACCAACCTCTTCAACCGGCGCGCCGTCACCGAGACGGGCATGCGCATGCTGCTGGAAGCCGGCCGCCGCAGGAGCCCGGTGGCGCTGCTGCTGATCGACATCGATCACTTCAAGTCGGTCAACGACACCCTGGGCCACGAGGCGGGCGACCGGGCGCTGTGCACCGTGGCAGCAACCCTGGCCGGCACCTGCCGGCGCACCGACGTCATCGGCCGGCACGGCGGCGAGGAGTTCTGCATCGTCTGTCCCGACACCGGCCGCCGCGAAGCCGAGGTGTTGGCGACGCGACTGGTGCAGGCCGTCGATTCGATCGACCCCGCGGAGGGTCTTCCGGCCGGGTACACGGTGAGCATCGGCGTGGCCGCCGACGACGCGACCGGCGACCCGCCCGACTGGAACGTGATGCTGCAGCAGGCCGACGGCGCGCTCTACGAAGCGAAGGCCGCCGGCCGCAACCGCGTGGTCGCTGTCTGAGGAGGTGAAGGCCGCCGCTGGACGGCGCCAGGTCGCGCCGGCATCCGCTACTTGTGATAGCCGTAGAGCCACGCCGCGATATACATCCCGAACATCCCGAGCACGAAGCCCGCCGAGAATACGTTCAGGCTGCGGAGTCGAGGAGGATAGCCGGTCAGCCATGCGATCCCGTTGAGGACGGCGAGAACGATGATGACGGCGATTCCATAGCCGGTGAGCGTGCGCATCGCAGTGGCCCTTCGTCCATGTGGTTGCCCCAACAAACATATAGTCTGCCTGGCCGCCCGGCACCGGCATCGAGCGGATCGGGCATAAGACCGGGATGCTGCCCGATTTGCTAGGCCGGCGGGCCGGCGCGGCCTAATATCGCCGTCGGGTACCGGCTGCTGGGGGATTGAGATGGAAATGCAGGCGCTCACAGGCAGCCTCGCCTTCGCGATTTCCCAAAGCTCGGTGGCGCTGGTGATGTTCGGCCTCTACCTCGCCGCGCGCCGCGACCTCTGCACCCGGTACTGGGCCATCGCCAGTTCCCTGGTGGTCTGCGGCGTCGCCCTGCCGTTCGCCTTCCTCAGCACGCCGCTGCGCATGCCGGCGGTGTGGCTCGGCGCCACCTCCATCGTCACCGGCGTCGTCTGGATGTGGTGGGGCACCCGCGTGTTCTACGGCCGCCCCCACCGGCCCTCCGGCTGGTGGTTGATCGGCATGACCTCGGCGCTGCTCGGCTACAGCATCTACGCCGATGCCACGGTGATGCGGGTGATCGTCTTCGCCTCCGGCGTCTCGACCGCCATCGCCCTGCTCGTCCGGGAAGTCTGGCGGGGCGATGGCGTGCCGCTCACGGTGGCGCGCAAGCTGGTGATCCTTGCCGTCGGGCTCGGCGCCGCCTCGCTGGCGACGCGGGCCGCGGTGATGGCCGCCCTGGGCAGCGGCGGCTACGCCTACACCAACGGCACATTCAACGTCATGCTGCTCTACATGCTGCCCATGACCGCGAGCCTGCTGTGCTCGGTGGGCATGCTGCTCGTGTACTTCGAGCGGACCATCGCCCAGAAGGAATATCTCGCCAACCAGGACGAGCTGACCCGCCTGTTCAACCGCCGCGCCCTGACGGAGAGCGGCGTCCGGGCGCTGAGCGAATCGGTCCGGCGGGGTAAGCCCTTCTCCGTACTGCTGGTCGACATCGACCATTTCAAGTCGGTCAATGATTCCCTGGGTCACGAGGCCGGCGACGCGGTGCTGCGCGACGTGGCCGCCGCCCTGGCCGCCAACTGCCGGCGGACCGACGTCATCGGCCGCTACGGCGGCGAGGAATTCTGCGTCGTCTGCCCCGACACCGATGCCGAGGCTGCCGAAAGGCTGGGCGACCGCCTGATCGGCGCCGTCGCCGGCACGGGGGCGCCGCCGGGCGCGCCGCGCGACCTCAGCATCAGCGTCGGCATCGCCACGCTGGCCGCCGGCCCGCGACCGCCGGCATGGGACGCCCTGCTCGGGCAGGCGGATGCGGCGCTCTACGCCGCCAAGCGGGCCGGCCGAGGCCGCGCCATGACGGCGGCCTGACCGGTCAGGCGGCGCGCTCCAGGGCCTTCCGCAGCTGGGGAAGCACTTTCGACGCCAGCAGTTCCACCCGCCGCCAGCCGTCCTCGAACGGCTCGCCCGGGAACTTGCCCCAGAAATGGACGTCCCGGATCTGCGGCCATGCGGTCAGCAGCGCGCTCAGTTCCCGCACCGCCGTCTCCGGGTCCCAGAGCTCATAGAGGCCTCCCGCGATGGCCGAGGCCGCATCGGGGAACTCGGGCGTGCTCTCCGGCGGCCCGAACGCGCCCCACCGGATATAGGTGTTGGCCTGGTAGAGCACGTGCGGCCCCACCTTTGCCGCCTCGCGCTCCGGGTCGTCGCTGACGATCGCCCAGTGGCCGGCGAAGATGGCGCCGTCCTCGGGCCGCTTCCCCTGCGCCTTGAGCGCTTCGGCATAAAGGTCATGGCCTATGCCGCCGGTCGACAGGAAGCCGTCGCCGATGGCCGCCGCCCGCGCGATGGCCGGCTGGCTCAGCCCGCCCAGCAGCAGCCGCGGCGCCTGCTCCGGCGCCGGCGTCACCCGCAGGTCGCCGATCCTGAAGCGCTTTCCCTCGAACCGGACCGGCTCGCCCGTCCAGGCCCGGCGGATGACCGCCACCGCCTCCTCCATCAGGCTCGGCCGGTGGCGCAGGTCCCGGCCGAACTGGTCGAACTCCAGCTGGCGGTAGCCGCCGCCCACGCCCAGGTCGAACCGGCCGCCGGTGATCAGCGACAGGGTCGCCGCGTCCTCGGCGATGCGCAGCGGGTCCTGCAGCGGCAGGATCATCAGGTTGGTGCCGATCCGCATCCGCCTGGTGCGCGCGCCGATGGCGCCGGCGAGCACCAGCGGCGACGGCGTGTAGCCGTCGTCGGTGAAATGATGCTCGGTGAGCCAGACGGAATCGAAGCCCAGATCCTCGGCGGCGGCGATCTGGTCGAGCGCCCGGGCGTGGAACCGCTCGGCAGGCATGGCCCACGGCTCGGGATTGCGGAAGTCGTACCACAGCCCGAAATTCACCTTGCGTCCCATCGCGCTCCCCTTCGCTGGACATCCATGCCTGTCGGGTGGATCATAGCGCCGGGAACGGACACGGGGAGATTAAACATGCAAGTCGGTTTGCTGATGGTGTTCCAGAACTTCCGCGACGGCTCGACGGACGCGGAAGCCTACGCCCGCGATTTCCACCTGGCCGACCTGGCGGAGCCGCTGGGCTTCGACACGCTGAGCGGCGTCGAGCACCACTTCTACAATTACGCCATGGCGCCCGATAACATGCAGTTCCTGGCCTACATGGCCGGCCGCACCAAGCGCATCAAGCTGCTCACCGGCGCCGTGATCCTGCCGTGGCACAACCCGCTTCGGGTGGTCGAGAAGATGATCCTGCTCGACCACATGTGCCAGGGCCGCGCCCTGTTCGGCATCGGCCGCGGCCTCGCGAAGCGGGAATACGAGACCTTCGGCATCGACATGAACGAGGCCCGGGACCGCTTCGACGAGGCGGCCGAGCTGATCATGCGAGGGCTGGAGACCGGCGTCGTCGAAGGCCACGGCCCCATGTACCCACAGAAGCGCACCGAGGTGCGCCCCCGTCCCTACGCCAGCTTCAAGGACCGCTTCTACGCCGTCGCCATGTCGTCGGACTCGGTGCCCGTGGTCGCCCGGCTGGGCGCCCAGATGATGAGCTTCGCCCAGAAGCCCTGGGAGCAGATGGCCGGCCACATCAATACCTACCGCGAGCTGTTCCGCGAGAACCATGGGCGCGCGGCGCCGCCGCCGGTCTGCGTCGACTTCATGTGCTGCGACGAGAGCGCCGAACGCGCCGAGGCGCTGGCCCGCGAGCACATGGCCAACTACTACCTGACGGTCATGGAGCACTACGACATGGCCGGCGACCACTTCAAGAACATGAAGGGCTACGGCGACTACGCCAGCAACGCCGAGATCCTGCGCGAGACCGGCCTGTCCGACGCGGCCAACGCCTTCGTCGACATCAACACATGGGGCACGCCGCAGCAGATCCTCGACAAGCTGGAGAAGCGACAGCAGGCCATCGGCGACTTCGATCTGACCGTGCAGGTCAGCTACGGCGGGATGAGCCTGGAGAACGCCGAGCGCAGCATGCGCCTGTTCGCCGAGAAGGTCCTGCCCGAGGTCCAGGGCTGGCGCCGGGCGGCGTGAGGCCGCGGTTAACGGCCGGCCCCTGCGGCAGCGCCACCCGGCAGGAAACCCACTGCATCACGGAGCATTTTCCGTAGCCTGCCGAGCTGCCGCTCGAACAGTTCCGCGAAGGCAAGGCAGACGCCCAGCGTGGCCAGCAGCAGCAGGGCGTCGCGCACCGGCCCCTGCACGCCCGCCGGGATGACCGAGGAAAGGAACTGCATCACCGGGTAATGGATGATGTAGAGCGAGAAACTGCCGCCCGCGACCCAGCGGACGAGTCGCGCCGAGGCGCCCGGCTCAGTCTCCCTCGCTTGCCGCCGGTCGGTGCCACGCCACAGGGCGTAGACTCCCGCGAGATGGGCGAAGACCAGCGCGCCGATCAGCCAGTTCCAGATGAACTCGTCGGAGAAGCGCAGCAGGACGTGCACGTGCAGCGCGTCGAGGCCGAGCAGTGCCTGGGTCGCGTCCATGAGGTCCCGCGGCAGGTGGGCGGCCAGTGCCACGACGTAGGCGACGGGCGGCACGACCGCGAGCAGCCACGCCGCCGGCCGCGACAGGGCGAACCGGTCATTCCGGATCAGCCGCCAGAGCAGCACGCCGAGCAGCCAGGCGGGCATCAGGAAGAGCGCCCGCGGCCCCGCCAGCACGACGCCGGCGGCAAGCGCCGCGATCCGCAGGCGGACCGGCAGGAACACGGCGGCGGCGAACAGCAGATAGTAGGCGACCTCGTAGCTCAGCGACCAGTACGGGCCGTTGGTGCCCAGGCGGAAGCCGTTGAGCAGCCATTCGTTGCTGAAGCTCAGGCCGTAGCCCAGCGTGTCGCCGATCGAGGTGGGGTCGTACCACCAGCCTCCATAGGCGGCCGGATTGAGGTGGGCGCCGAGCCGGTCGAGCAGCAGGCCGAGCAGCACCGCCGGAACGGCGACCGAATAGAGCCGGGTGGCCCGGTTGAACAGGAAGCGTCCCGCCGTGCGGTCCTTGACCTCGGCCGAGAAGGCGATCACCAGCCCCGACAATACAAAGAACAGCACCACCGCGTCGCTGCCCAGGTTCAGCTCCCGGATGGCGAGATAGCGCCCCCCGGTGAATCGGGGATAGGCCCAGTGCGACAGCATCACGATCAGCGCCGCGCCGGCGCGCAGCGCGTCCAGGTGGATCGACAGCCGCCGGTTCATCTCAGCCGGCCTCCCGCGACCGCACCCGGCGCAGCGGCACCCGCTCGCGCAGCACCGCCCAGCTGTCCCTGAACGGGACCAGCAGCGCCTGGCGGAAGGTTCCGTGAGGCTGGGGCAGCGCCCGTCCCGCCTCGTCGCTCAGCCCGAATTCGATGTGCTCGACGCCGCGCGGGACATAGAGCGTGCCGAACATCCAGTCCCACAGGGCGAAGATCTCGCCGTAGTTGCGATTCCGGTGCGCGGGAGCGCGGCTGTGGTGGATCTGATGCTGGGCCGGCGAGATGATCACGCGCTCGAGCACGGGGCCCCAGCTCAGCCAGATGTGGGAATGCCTGAAATTGCCGCTGAACGCGTTGAACACGACGTAGACGGCGTTGGCGCCGGCGATGCCCAGCGCGCTCACGTCCTGGGTGAAAAGCCTGAGCGCCACGCCGGCCGCGAAACCGACCAGCAGGCTGTTGCCCGCGCCGCTGATCAGGTCGTAGACCGGGTGCTTGCGGTAGACCGTGAAGGGCGTCAGCACCTCGGCGCTGTGGTGGACCTCGTGGAACGGCCACAGCCACGCCAGTTCGTGATGCACCCGGTGCACCCAGTAGACGCAGAAATCACTCACCATGGCGATCGCCAGGGTGTAGACGGCGGCTTGCGCCGGCGACCAGGGCGCGTGCCGGCTTTCCAGCCCGGTCACCAAGCTCACCGCGCCGGCCCCCAGCAGGCTCGCCGTGGTGCGGACGGCAACCGCGTTGAAGGCGCCGAGCAGGACGAGCACCCGGTTCAGCAGGAACACCTTGATGTCCACCCGGTGGGAGGGGTGCAGATACACGTCCCGCGGAAATATCCACCGGACGAAGCGGCTCACGGAAAGCGACCTTTCCCGAGCCAGGTAGACCAGCGCGCCGACCAGGATCATGCAGGCGACATAGGACGGGGCCACCCGCACGCCGGGGCCGGTGAATGCGTGCAGCAGTTCGGAGAGATGTCGGACCATGGTCGCCTCTTCTTCGGCGACACTACCACCACGGCTTCCCGGAAGCCACCGAATTGGGCAGCTAACTTTATGTTTTACTTAGATAAATGAGACAGGGCATTCTCGAGCTGCGATGGCAGGGCAGCCGTCGCGGGCGCTCACGGCTCGCCCTCTTGCATCCGGCCGGCGGACGCCCGACCATCCGGGGAATCCCCTTTCCGGAGTGCCCCATGACCGACCGATCCCTGCACCTCGTCACCCTCGTCGGAAGCCTGCGCAAGAAATCCTACAACGCCGCCGTCGCCCGCGCGCTGCCCGATCTGGCGCCCGAGGGCATGTCCATCACGCCGCTGCCTTCCGTCGGCTCCGTGCCCCACTACGACGCCGACGTGCAGGCCGAGGGATTTCCCGAATCGGTGCAGGCGCTGGGCAATGCGATCCGCGGCGCCGACGGCGTGATCATCATCTCGCCCGAATACAACTATTCGGTCCCCGGCGTGCTGAAGAATGCCATCGACTGGTGTTCGCGGCTCCCCGACCAGCCGTTCAGGCGCAAGCCGGTGCTGATCCAGAGCGCCTCGCCGGGCGTCCTGGGCGGCGCCCGCATGCAGTACCACCTGCGCCAGATCCTGGTGTTCCTCGACGCCCTAGCCTTCACCGTGCCGGAGGTGATGGTGGGCGGCGCCGCAGGCAAGATCGACGAGGCGACGGGCACGCTCACCGACCAGGGCACCCGCGACTTCATCACCAAGCAGCTCAAGGCGTTCGCCGAGTTCGTCCAGCGGGTCTCGCCCGGCTGAGGCCGGCGCCGCCGAACTCAAGAGCCGCTGGGCGCCAGCCTGATTTCCTGACCCACGACGATGGTGTTCGGGTCCTGGATGTCGTTCCACTTCAGCAGGTCGCTGTAGCTGACGTCGTGGTCGCGCGCGATGCTGTAGAGCGTATCCCCGGCCTTCACCGTGTAAGTGCCGTTCGCCTCGCTGCCGGCGCTGGGACCGGTCGTCGGCACGTCAACGTCGGGACCGCCGCCCAT
>WGNW01000048.1 GCA_016124315.1 Alphaproteobacteria bacterium | reverse complement strand
GCCGCGACCGCTGGCGCGCATCGTGCCCCACGACATCCGCTTCACCGGCGAACCCGCGGCCGACAAGCGGGCCCGCATCGCCGAGTCGGTCAAGCGGGCGGGTGCGGATGCGCTCGCCGTCTCGACGACGGATGCCGTCGCCTGGCTGCTCAACATCCGCGGAGCCGACGTGGCGCGCACGCCGCTGGCGCTGAGCCAGGCGCTGCTCTACGCCGACGCATCGGCCGATCTGTTCGTCGACGAGCGGAAGGTGGACGACGCCTTGCGCACCCATCTGGGCAACCAGGTCCGCGTGCGGCCGGAAGGCGAACTGGGCGATGCGCTCGGCGAGCTCGGCGCCCGGGGCAGGACCGTCATGCTGGACCCGGCGGTCACGCCCGCCTGGGTCATCGAGAAGCTTGGAGAGGCCCAGGCCCGCATCCTCCGCAAGGACAACCCGATCCAGAAGGCCAAGGCCGTCAAGAACCCCACGGAGATCGCCGGGACCCGCGCCGCCCACAAGCGCGACGGCGTGGCGCTGGCGAAATTCTTCGCCTGGCTCGCGGAGCACGCGCCGCGCGGCACGGTCGACGAGCTGTCGGCGGTGGACCGGCTGCAGTCGTTCCGGCAGGAAAACGACCTGTTCCGGGATCTCAGCTTCGACACGATCTCCGGCTCGGGCCCGAACGGCGCGATCGTCCACTATCATTCGACGCCGAAGACCAACCGTACGCTCGGGCTGGGCGAACTCTATCTGGTGGATTCGGGCGCCCAGTACCTGGACGGCACCACCGACGTCACCCGCACCGTCGCCATCGGCGCGCCCTCCGCCGAGCACCGCGACCGCTTCACCCGCGTGCTGCGCGGCCACATCTCGCTGGCCATGGCCCGGTTTCCGAAGGGGACGACGGGCCACCAGCTCGACGCGCTGGCCCGCATGGCGCTGTGGCAGGCGGGGCTCGACTTCAAGCACGGCACCGGCCATGGCGTCGGCTCCTATCTGGGCGTGCACGAGGGGCCGCACAGCATCTCGCCGCGGCCGGCGGCGGTGCCCCTGGAGCCAGGCATGATCGTCTCCGACGAGCCCGGCTACTACCGCGAGGGCGCCTACGGTATCCGCATCGAGAACCTGGTGACGGTGGTGCCGGTGGAGCCGGGCGAGGACGACGCCCCGTTCTACGGCTTCGAGACGCTGACGCTGGCGCCCATCGACCGCAGCCTGATCGACGCCGCCATGCTCACGCCGCCGGAACGGGAGTGGCTGGACGCCTATCATCGGCGGGTATTCCGCGAGGTCGGTCCGCAGCTGGACGACCGCACGCGGGCGTGGCTCGAACGGGCGACCGCGCCGCTTACGGCGTGACGCCGGTCGTCCTGCCCACCGCCTTCCGGCCCAGATAGACCGCCGTCGCGACACCCAGCACCACGGCGCCGGCGAGGAACGGCCAGGTCGTCCGGTACGGCCAAAGCAGGTCGAGATAGGCCGTCATGATGCCCAGCCATAGGAAGCCGAAGCCGATCGCCGCCACGGCACGCTCCTGGAGCACCATGCCGAAGCGGGCGGTCCAAAGGGCCGCGGCGCAGAACGCGATCCGGTAGAGAACCGCCATCGCGCCCCACGGCAGCAGCGCGGTCATGGCGATGAGCTGCAGGCTCACCAGGGTGACGAACAGGCCGACGCCGAGGCCGGTGAAGCGGGGCCGCGAGACGAAGATGTCGTCCGCGGCGGTGGCGCCCGAACGGCGGACGAGCAGTACGCTGCCCAGCACGATGATGGCGCCGAACAGGATGCCGAACCATTCGCCGCTCGCCGGATAGGCGTGCCAGGCGCGCTCCTGCACATAGGCGTCGGAGGCCACGTAGATCGCCGCCAGGCCCCAGACCACGGCGTAGACCTTGCCGGTGCGGCCGAAGGCGCGGCCCGCCCGTCGCTCCGTCACGCGCCCCATCACCTCGTAGAGCATGACCGCGACCAGCAGATAGACGCCCATCAGCGAGCACAGGTCGGGGTAGCCGACGCGCCATGCCAGATAGGCCGAGGCTGCGATGAACGGCGCGAGGAGAGCGTGCGCCGCGATACGGCCGCCCGCGCCGCCGTCGCGCGCCCTCACGACGCATCTCCCGATGCCTGCGGCCGGTAGTAGCGGCGCGTCGGAAAGGCCAGCTTGATCGTGTCGAAGCCGGTGTTCGCCGGCCACGACGAGCGGGCAGGCATGGCCGCGGACGCCAGCGTCCGTGCCCGGGCGGCGGCGTCGTCGCGGCCGGCGAAGAAGCAGGTCGCGGCCCCGGCGTCCGGCGGCGCGAGGCCGGCCATGGTCTCGAAGAGGACGGCGCCCCGCCGCGGGTCGTGCCCGGTCCGCGCGAAGATGCGCGCCGCGGCGGCATCGGCCCGCGCCTCGCGGTCCGGTCCGTAGCCGCCGGTGATGGCGGTGAGCACGGGCCGCTGCAGCGCCTGGGCGATCTCGGAGTCGGCGGGCGTGAGCGTTTCGTCCCGGTCGAGCCGTGCCAGGATGGCCCGGGCGGCCCGCGGCGGCACGCTGTCGGCGAACGCCGGTTCGCGCATCACCGCGAGGAGGTCTCCGGCCTCCACGTGACCGGCGGCATGGGCGATGACCAGCGCCAGTTCGTCGGCGTTTTCCACGTAGCGCAGCAGTCCCTTGTAGACCGATACCCGGCCGCCCGGCAGCACCCAGGCATTGGGCATGTCGTTGTCGACCAGGGTCACCTTCCAGGGCAGGTCGGTCGCATCGGACGCGTCGAAGATCGGCCGGGCGAAATCGTCCAGCGCGCTCTGCACGTAGGCATTGGGGTAGGGGCCGCCGGCGCGCGCGATCAGCGGCCTGTCGAGCTCTTCGCCGAAGCGGATCAGCGCCCGCGAATCCATCCGCAGATCCCGGAACAGCGCATCGTACAGCCGGCCTTGTGCTTGAGCCCGGGGCCAACCGAGGCCGCTGCCCGCCAGCAGGCCGGCAGCCGCCGCGCCGGCCATCAGGCCCCGTCGCGTCACCGGCCTCACCGGGCATCCTCCCGCTGCTCGCGCAGGACGACGAGCGCATTCACCGGCGCGTTGGAGTAGCCCAGATCCGGATCGAAGGAGAAGACGGCTTCGTAGGACCGGTCGCCGTCGAGGACCGCGCGCACCCGGTAGGGCTTCCCCTGCTGCAGCGCCGGCGCATCCTCTGGATAGAGCACAGAGCCGCTGTAGGCCTTGGAGTCCCACAGGGCGCGCGGTTCCGGCGTGTCCAGTTCGGTGACCTCTACCTGCGCGGGGGCGCCGATCTCCGCCGGCCACCGGAAAACCGGATCGGCCGAGTTGATGGCGACCTCGTACCAGGCTTCGGGCCGGAACGGGCCCTCGCGCCGCAGGCGATCGGCCGGGTTGCCCTCCAGAACGAGATCCGCCGCCGGACGGCACGAGAGGGCCCGGCTGTTCGCGCTGGAGCCGCCGCCGGTCCGGGTGCCGGCCCTGGTCACGACCACGCTGCCGCCCACCACGGATTCCTCGCGGCAGGGAGAAAGATAGGTGAGGGTGATCTCGCCCTGCTGGCCCAGGTCGATCCGCTGATCCTCCCGCACATAGCCGTAGAGCACCGCCGACGGGTCCACCACCCCGCGCAGGGCGCTGATCCAGGCGACAGGTCGATTGGAAGCGGCGGGCGCCTCGGTCTCCGGCGGCGGCGCGGCGGCCGGGGCGGCCGGCGCCGCGTCGTCGCCCGCGAGCAGGCCGAGCAGGCCGCGCGCCGAGGCGGGACTCGCCGCAAGCGCCAGGGCCAGCGCCACCAGCGCCGTCCCACCGCCCCTGCGCTGCCCGCTTCTTCGCATTGGCCTGCTCGATCTATTTCCGGGTGACGGTGACCGTGTAGGTGGGATCACCGAGTTTCATCATGTCGTCCGTGCGGTAGCATTCGGCCCGCATGGACTCGCCCTCATGGAGGCCTTGCCTCACCTTCTCGTCGTGCCCCACGCGGTCGGCGAGCTGTTGGCAGGTCAGGGACGCCTCGACGTGCTCCTCCTTCTGGAAGGCACCGTATTCGCTGACCGTGTAGCTGACCAGATTGCCGTTGAGCAGGTAGAAAAACGCGATGAGTGTCTTCATGGGGGTGGGATTATGCCGATCCCGCGCGCCGCTGGCGAGTCCGCTCCCGCGCCGCCTCAGGCGCCGCCCTGCTGAAGACGGCGGGCGGGCAGCAGCGCGAGGACGGCGCGCTTCTCATCGGCCGTGAGGCTGCTCCAGCCGCCGATTTCCCGAATCGTCCGGAAGCAGCCTTCGCAATAGCGGGCGCCGAGGCGGCAGACGCCGACGCAGGGCGATTCCACGGTCATGGCCATTGTCTCCACATGAGCGGTGGATAGCCGGGGAGAGCCCAGGTCCGCAAGCACGATCGCCGATTCGCAAGCCCCGTCGCTTATCAGCAGCCCTGAAGAATCCGCACTTCCGGCCCAAAAAAGCCAGCTATTCTGCGGATTTGTAGCATCTTCTGCGGGATTGTTCATTTGCGGTTTAGCTGCGCGTCAGTACAATTCGCGCCATGCGTTGGCTCACCATGACAGTGGCGGTTTTGTGGCTCGCGGCGGCCGGGCAGGCCTGGGCGTTCAGCGAGCAGGACAGCGCCCGCGATGCGTTCCAGCGGGGCGAGATCATGTCGCTCGCCGACATCCGGCGGAACGTGCAGCGCAACTTCAACGGCCAGATCATCGGCACCCAGTTCCGCTCGTCCAACGAGGATTATGTGTACAAGTTCAGGGTGCTATCGCCTAATGGCAACATGATGACGATCGACGTGGACGCCAAGACCGCCAAGGTCATCGATGTGAAGGGGCAGCGCTGAATGCGCGCCCTTGTGGTCGAAGACGATCCGGATCTGGTCCGCCAGCTCTCGGAGACGTTGCGCGACGAGGGCTACGCCGTCGACCAGGCGACGGATGGCGAGGAAGCCACCTATCTGGGCGAGGTCGAGCCCTACGACGTGGTCGTGCTCGACCTCGGCCTGCCGGTGATCGACGGCGTCTCGGTGCTGAAGTCGTGGCGCGGCAAGGGCCGCACCATGCCGGTGCTGATCCTCACGGCGCGCGGGCAGTGGAGCGAAAAGGTCGCCGGCTTCGACGCCGGCGCCGATGACTACCTGACCAAGCCGTTCCAGATGGAGGAGCTGCTGGCCCGCATCCGGGCGCTGATCCGCCGCGCCGCCGGCCACGCCTCGCCGGTACTGCGGTGCGGCCCGGTCGAGGTGGACACCAGCAGCGCCACCGTGGTGGTGAATGGCGAGTCCATCAAGTTGACGGGTCATGAATACAAGCTGCTGTCGTACCTGATCCACCACATGAACAAGATCGTCTCCCGCACCGAGCTGACGGAGCATATCTACGATCAGGACTTCGACAGGGATTCCAACACCATCGAGGTCTTCGTCGGCCGGCTGCGCAAGAAGCTGGGCGTCGACGTGATCAAGACCGTGCGGGGTTTGGGCTACCGCATGGAGCCGGATGGTGAGGCGTCCTAGCTCCCTAACTTTCCGACTCATAGCCGGTGCCGGTCTCTGGACATTCTTCGCGCTGGTGGTGGTGGGGGTCGCGCTCGCCTTCCTGTTCCGCCAGACGGTCGAGCGCAGCTTCGACGCCCGGCTCGACGTGCTGCTGGAAAGCCTGATCGTCGCCGCCGAATACGATCCCGACAAAGGCGTCTATCTGAGCGGCCCCCTCGCCGAGCCCCGCTTCGAGCAGCCCTATTCCGGCTGGTACTGGCAGATCACGCCGCGGGACGGGCAAGTGATGATCTCGCGGTCGCTGTGGGACCGGGAGCTGAAGGAGGACCTGTCGGCGCCGGAGCCGCAGCCCCACCACTACTATTCCGTCGGGCCCGACAACCAGCAGATCCGCGTCGTCGAGCGCGACATCATTTTTCCCGACTCCAAGGCGCCGGTCCGGTTCGCGGTCGCGGCGGTGACCACCGAGAACAAGATGGAGGTGACGCGCTTCGTCGGCGCCATCGTCGTGGCGCTCGGCCTGATGGGAATCGGCCTGATCGGCGCCGTCATCGCCCAGGTCCGCTACGGCCTGCGTCCGCTGCGCACCCTGGAAGGCCAGCTCGAGCGCGTCCGGTCCGGCGAAGCGGACCGGCTGGAGGGCGGCTACCCGTCGGAGATCGCCCCGGTCGCGGACGAGCTCAACAAGCTGATCGATCACAATGCCGAGCTGCTGGCCCGGGCCCGCACCCACGTGGGCAACCTCGCCCATGCGCTCAAGACGCCGCTGTCGGTGCTGATGAACGACAGCGCGACGCATCACGGGACGCTGGCGGCGTCGGTGCGGCGCCAGCTGGACGTCATGCGGCGGCTTGTCGACCACTACCTCGTGCGTGCCCGCACCGCGGCGGCCGGCCAGGTGATCGGCACCCGGACGCCGGTGCTGCCTGCCATGACCAGCCTGCGCACCACCCTTGAGAAGATCTACGCCAGCCGCGACGTCCGGATTTTCGTACAGGGGGGCGACCGGCTCAATTTCCGCGGCGAGCGCCAGGATTTCGACGAGATGCTGGGTAACCTGATGGACAACGCCTGCAAGTGGGCGGACGCAGAGGTGCGCGTGACCGTGGAGCGGCGCGACACCAACCTGGTGTTCCTGGTGGAGGACGACGGGCCGGGCATCGACGACGAGCAGCGCGAGGCCGTGTTCAGCCGCGGCCAGCGCTTCGACGAGGCGACGCCCGGCAGCGGCCTGGGCCTCAGCATCGTGCGCGACATAGCCGGCCTCTATGGCGGCGGCATCGAGCTCGACCGTTCGGAACTGGGCGGCCTGAAAGCCGTGCTTACGCTGCCGGCGTCCGCCGATACGTCGGTGCAGCAGGCGGCCCAGTAGTCACCCACGAATCGACGCTTCCGCCGGAACATTCCGCCTGCCGCCTCCGTTCAGGCGGTGTTCAGCTAGTCCCGCCGAGGATGGTCTCGTGCGCGGCCAGCTTGCGTCGGTCACGAAGAGAGGTTTTGGACGTGAATAAACTCGTTGCAGTCATCATGACGGCCGGTCTCCTGGGAGCCTGTGCCACCGATGAGTACGGGTACGAGAACCACCAGAGCGAGGCGGTGGGCACCGTCGTCGGCGCCGGTATCGGCGCGGCGCTGGGCGCCCACGCCCACGGCAGCGCCAAGGCGCCCACCATGATCCTCGGCGCGCTGATCGGCGGCGCCATCGGCAACCGGATCGGCAACCGGCTGGACGAGGCGGACCGCGAGCGCCACGAGCGCGCTTCCTATCAGGCACTGGAGTACGGCCGCTCCTACGACACCCAGGGCTGGTACGATCCGGACACGGGTGCGCGCGGCTCGGTCACCCCGCGCCCGGCCTACCAGAACGACCAGGGGCTCTATTGCCGGGAGTTCCAGCAGGATATCTGGATCGGCGGTCGTCAGGAGCAGGGCTACGGCACCGCCTGCCGGCAGCCCGACGGCAGCTGGAGGATCGTGAACAACTGACGGCATTCCATTCCGCCGGCCTTTCGTGTCCTCGTCAGACCATTGGAAACCGGCGGATCGAAGCGAGGCGCGGCTGAATCCCCCCAGCCGCGCCTCGTCCCTTTTCGGGGTCTCAGTAGTCTCCTTCCGGCGCCGCGCGACGGAACCGGATGGTCACCAGCCAGCTGTTCGGGCCGTGTTCGCCCGATACGTCCTCCGCCGTACTGTCCACCAGTTCGGCTCCCTTAGGCAGGCCCTCGCCGGCGATTTCGACGGCGGCCTGCGCCGTCGGCGCGCTGACCAGCGATTCGAAGCTGCCGCGCCGCGCCGACATCAGCGCCCCTTCCTGCCCACCAGGGCGGCGAGTGCGAGCAGCAGCCAGCCCGCCATCAGCAGCGTGCCGCCGACGGGGGCGAGGAAGCCCAAGGCGTTGGGGCCGTGCAGGGCGGTCAGGTAGAGCGAGCCGCTGAACAGCACCGTGCCCATCAGGAAGGCCATGCCGGCGCCGTGGCCAAGCCAGGCGTGGACGTGGCCGAGGGACACCCCGGTCAGCACCAGGGCGATGGCGTGGTAGAAGTGATAGCGGTTCGCCGTTTCGAACAGCGCCCTCGCGTGATCGTCCAGGGGAACGGCATGGGCGCCGACCGCGCCCAGCGCGACGGCGGACAGTCCGAGCGCGGCGCCCGTGGGAGTCCAGAGTTTCATTGTAGCCTCGGCAGTTCGAAGATTTGCGACAGCAGCTCGTACGACCGCAGCCGTGCCTGGAAGTTGTGGCAGATGGTGAGGATCACCAGCTCGTTCACACCATAGCTGTCGGCGAATGCGGCAAGCTGCTCGCGGACCTGCTCCGGCGCGCCGACGATGGAATGGGCGTTGCGCCGGGCGACGAGCGCGCGCTCGTCGTCGGTGTAGGGGTAGGCGAGCGCTTCCTCCGGCGACGGGTAGGGGCCCAGGCGGCCCTGCTCGAAGCGCAGCCGCCACAGGTCGCGGCTCGCCGCGACATGGCGCGCTTCCGCCTCCGTGTCGGCGCAGATCACGAACACGCCGACGCTGGCCCGCGGCACGCCGTAGAAGCGGGACGGCCGGAAGTAGAGGCGGTACTGCTCGACGATGTCCTGTCCGCCCTCGGGCGTGATGAAGTGTGCGAACGAGAAGGCGAGGCCGAACCGGGCGGCCAGCGCCGCGCTCTGGTCGCTGGACCCGAGCAGCCAGACCTCGGGCACCGTGCCGGGCCGCGGCGTGGCTCGGACCTTCGAGAGCGCCTCGGTCGCCGGCGGCGTATCGGTCAGGAAGGCGAGCGTATCGGCCACGCGGGTGCCGAAATATTCCATGCCCACCTGGGAGCCGTAGGCAAGGGCGGCGGAGGTGATCTGGTCGCCGCCGGGCGCCCGACCGATGCCCAGGTCGATGCGGCCGGGCGTCATGGTCTCCAGGATGCGGAAGTTCTCCGCTACCTTCAGTGGGCTGTAGTGGCTGAGCATCACGCCGCCGGAGCCCACGCGGATGCGCGACGTCTCGGCGGCGATGCGGGTGATCAGCAGCTCGGGAGACGAGCCGGCAAAGCTGTCGGTGCCGTGGTGCTCGGCCACCCAGTAGCGGCTGTAGCCCCAGCGGTCGGCGGCCCTGGCCAGTTCGATGGTCTCGCGGATGGCGTCGGCCGGGCTGCCGCCTTCGCGCACCGGCGACTGATCGACGATGCTCAGTTTGAGCTGGGTCATGGGGCGTCGTTCCTCAAGCTGCCTAAGGACTAGGGAGCTTTCGGGACGAATGCAAGGCGAGGCGGCCCGCGGGCCGGCCCATCGTCCCCCTTGGCCGGCAGCCCCGGCGCGGGGTCAGCGGGGACGGGTCAGACGCCCAGTCCCAGGAGGATGCCGCCGACGAAGAGGCATGCGACCATGACGTTCACGGCCACGTTGGCGATGATCTCGGCGGCTTCGGTGAGTTCCTGCGTGTTCGGATGATGCATGTGCCTGATGTGCATCGGTCTTCTCCCTGTCGGGCCACTCATCGGCCCGGCTCGCAGTCTAGCAGAAATCCATCCGTGCTAAAATGATCGATTCAACTTTTGCATTCGTGCGATATCGCACGAAAGGCCAGTATTGCTGACCCGAAGGACCAAAGGAGCCGCCCCGCTTCGGTCGCGGGGCGGCTCTGGTCTGGGGTGACATGGGCTCGGGTCAGAGCAGTATGGCCAGGGCGCCCACCAGGACGCTGGCGAGCAGGACGTTGACCACGGCCGTCAGCGCGAGCTCGGCGGGATCGATGTTCCGAATGGTGTTCATGGCGTTTTCCTCTTCTGTCGGGCCGAAGCCCGGGCTGGTGTTGCGGCTTATATGCTGCACCCGCACCCGTGTGTAAATTATCCGAATGTGCAGATCAGTCGTGCGTTCACGATCACGATATGCAGATATGACATCAGTGCATGGATTAGAGAACTCTTAGATATGTAATTATCTATATGATTATATTAACTTTTATGCTTATGGGCGCCAAATTTGGAAATGCGCTATGTGCATGTTTCAGAGGGGTTTTGCCCTCCTTCTCGGCCTGAATGGAGCCGCTATATGCTGCGACTGCGAATGTGCTTCCATGATCGACTTTCACATAGGAGCCGTGCATTAATGCGTTTCATGATCGATTGGGACGACATCCGCTTCTTCCTGGCCGTCGCCCGGCGCGGTTCCATCACGGCGGCGGCACGGGACCTCGGCGTCAACCACTCCACGGTCTCGCGCCGCATCGCGGCGTTCGAGGACAGCCTCGGCGTGCGCCTGTTCGACCGGCTGGCGACCGGATACGCGCTGACGCCGGCCGGACAGGAAATGGTGCCCTCGGCGCAGCGCATGGAAGAGGAGGCGCTGGGGCTCGACCGGCGGCTCTATGGCCGCGATACCGAACTGAGCGGGCTGCTGCGGGTCACCACCGCGGGCACCTTCGTCAATCCGTTCCTGATGGAACAGGTCGGCCGCTTCCTGGTCGAATATCCCGGCATCGACATCGAGATGGTGGTCTCGTCCGACCTCGCCAACCTCCATGCCCGCGAGGTGGACGTCGCGATCCGCGCCACCATGAATCCGCCGGAGACGCTGGTGGGCCGCCGCATCGGCCGCCTGACCGCCACACTCTATGCCCGCAGCGACTTCGTCGCCCCGGGCGAACCGGGCGCGGCCAATTCCGCCGGCGCCCCCGACGTCATCGCCTATCTGGAAGGGGCGCGGGACTACACCACCGCGAGCTGGTTCAGGGACACCTACCCCACGGCCCGGGTGCGCCTGCGGCTGAACAACATCGAGGCCGCCTACGAAGCGATCCTGGCCGGCGTGGGCATCGGCATGCTGCCGTGCCACATGGGCGACATCGACCCCCGGCTGCGCCGCCTGCCGCCCTATCACCTGGAGCCGGTATTCGACCTCTGGCTGCTCACCCACGCCGACCTGCGGCGCACGGCGAAGGTGCGGGCCTTCATCAACTTCATGGCCAACGCCATCATGCCCCACAAGGACCTGATCGAGGGGCACCGGCCGCCCCAGTTCACATCGGGCGACCGGCTGGCCATGAGCAGCAGCTACGTCGCCGCCTCGGTGCGAGAGGACGCCTCGACCTGAGGCTCAGTCGGGCCGGCGCTTGCCGATCTTGGCTGTGGACGAGGCGGTCGCCAGTAGATCCCCCGCCTCGCTGAACAGGCGGCCCTCGAGGAAGACGATGCTGCGGCCGCGCCGGACCACCTGGCCTTCGCCGATCACGTGGCCGATGGGTGCTGGCGCCACGAAGGTGGTCTTCATCTCCAGGGTCTGGACGATCTGGTCGTTGTCCAGGTTCTGCACCAGGGCGCGGGACATGGCGTTGTCGAGCATGGCGGCCAGGATGCCGCCCTGGATCAGCCCGCTGCCGTTCTCGAACGCGGCGTCGCCCCGGTAGCGGATGCGCACCCAGCCCCTGGCCGGCTCGCCATCGAGGAATTCCGCGCCCAGCGCGTCGTTGATGGGGGCGCGCCGCCGGTTCGGCGGATAGCCGTCGTTACCTTGCTGGTTCACTTTGAACTTCCTCGCGCGGACCTATCTAGGAATTATGCACCAGTGCATGGCGCACCGGTCCGCCTATTAAATTCGATAGTACGCGGGCGCAAGGGTGTCTGGTACCCTCGGCGGTGCTGGAAGCTGAATGTCGTAAGGGGATAATCATGGCAACCAAACTCAGGGACGTTAACGATTGGCGCGCGCAGCCGTCGCCGAAATGGCCGGAGCCCGAGCTGAAGGGGCACCGGATTCCGGGCTACCGCTACCACTCGAAGGAATTCTTCGAGAAGGAGTGGGAGAACATGTGGACCAAGGTCTGGCTGCTGCTCGGCCGGGAGGACGAGATCCCGGAGACCGGCGACTACCAGATGGAGGAGGTCGGCCCTGAATCCATCCTCATGGTGCGCCAGCAGGACGGCTCGGTGCGGGCGTTCTACAACGTCTGCCAGCACCGCGGCGCCCGGCTGATCTTCAACGACCTGGGCACGGTCGACGCCTTCACCTGCCCCTATCACGGCTGGCGCTGG
>WGNW01000074.1 GCA_016124315.1 Alphaproteobacteria bacterium | reverse complement strand
GGCCGCCCTTCAGCACGCCGATGACACCGGTATCGGCGACGCCGGTACGGACCTGAAGTCCCAGCGACCGCAGCTGGGCGGCGACGATGCCGGCGGTGCGGGTTTCCCGGTTGCCCAGCTCGGGATGCTGATGGATGTCGCGGCGCCACGCGATCACCTGGTCCTGGATGGCCGCCGCTTGCGCCCGGATGTCGTCCGGTGGCGCCTGGTCCGCCCGAACGGCCGCTGCCGCGCCCAGCATGCCCAGGAGCGCCAGCAGCGGCGCGATGTGTCGTGGCTTCATGACCGCCTCCCTTTCGATGGGGAAAGGCTAACGGAGCGCCGTTCGCCAAGTCCAGCAGCCGCGACCCGTTGATTGCGATCAATGACCGTTTGACGGGCCGTTCGTCATCCTCTCCGCAAGTGGGAGTGCGGCTGACGAGGAGGGCCACGATGAAGGGAATTCCCGTTGAGTTCTGCGGCGAAGGCAGCGCGTGCCGCGAGGCGGCCCTGCGGGCGTACCGGAGCCTGCGGGACAGCGGCGTGATCGACCGGCACGCCTTCGAGGCGGCGGTCCGCGTGTTCCGGCACCATCATCCGGAGACCTATCCGCTCCAGGCGCGGCACATCGTCGCGGAATGGATCGCGCCCGACGCCTAGGAGTGGGCCGGCTCAGCGGCGACGCCCCCAGGGTCCGTCCTTCGGATCGCGCCGGGAAATGCGGAAGGCCCGGCCATGGCCGCGAGCGAAGTAGGGCACGTGGGCGGGCTTGAAGAACGGCAGCAGGGCGAGCCCGGCCAAGAAGCCGCCCACATGCGCCCAGAAGGCGACGCCGCCCTGCCCCCCGGTAGCCGAGACGCCGTCCAGAAGCTGCAGCAGGAACCACAGGCCCAGGACCACCACCGCCGGCACGCCGACCATGCCCCAGGGGAACATCAGCACCCGCACGTTGGCGCGGGGAAACAGCAGGAAGTAGGCGCCGAGCACCCCGGAGATCGCCCCGCTGGCGCCGATCATCGGAATGCGGGACTCCGTGTCCAGGAAGGCCTGGGTCAGCGCCGCGGCCACGCCGCAGAGCAGGTAGAAGGCGAGGAACTTCACGTGGCCCAGCGCGACCTCCACGTTATCGGCGAAGATCCACATGTAGAGCATGTTGCCACCCAGGTGCAGCAGGCCGCCATGCAGGAACATCGAGGTGATCAGCGTCGCCCAGGCGGGGACCAGGGCGATCGACGGATCAAGCTGCAGGTCGGTGAACAGCAGCGCCGGCACCATGCCCAGCGCGTAGACAGCCTGCTGCCCCAGCCCGGCGGGCAGCGTCGCCTGCCAGAGGTAGACGATCACGCAGGCGGCGATGAGCGCCCAGGTGACCACCGGCCAGCCGGCATGGGGATTGTCGTCGGAAAGAGGCAGCATGCGGGCAGTCTACAGGCCGGGCCCGGACGCTGCTACGGCATCACGCGCCAGCCGCGTATGTCCGTCAGGAATGCGTCGCTGCGCAGTTCCACCGACTTGCAGATGAACTTGCTGGGGTCGTCCGGATCGGGAACCTTGGTATGGCGGTACTTCTTCAGGTCGCACAGATTGCGGTGGAAGACGCCGATGAACTCCATCCGCTTGCGGTTGTAGGCTTCCTGCATCTTCAGGAAGTCCGCCGGGTAGTCCATGCCGATCATGTTGCGGCCGCACGAACCGATCTTCTTCGGATAGAGATCGTAGTAGAGATTGTTGTTGCGCGGCTCGATCAGCGCGATGCCCTGCACCCGGATTTCCTTGCCCTCGTACTTGTCGGGCGAACACACCACGTCGCTCAGCGGCACCAGCGGCACGTTCGGGAACGGCGACAGGCCGTCGTCCTCCACCGGCGGGACGTGCTCGAACTCGGTGACGCCCATGTGCTTGACGTTGGCCCTCTCGCCGCCGCCGCAGGAGGCCAGCAGCAGCGCCGCGCAGAGCGCGAGGAGCGGCCGCGCCCTCATTGCGCCCGGCTCCGCAGCCAGTAGAGGGCGAGCAGGGTCTTGGAGTCGGCGAAGCGGCCGTCGTCGGCCCAGCGGAACGACTCCTCGGGCGTCAGTTCGACGAGGCAGATGTCCTCGAACTCGTCCTCGTCCTTGGGGCCGGGCTCGCCGTCGACCTCCACCAGGAACAGGTGCATCCGCTCGTCGGTGTAGCCCGGCGAGACGAAGAAGCTGGTGACCGGTTCGACCGAGAGCGCCTCGTAGCCGGTCTCTTCCCGCAGTTCGCGGCGCATGGCCTGTTCCGCGGTCTCGCCGGCGTCGAGCTTGCCGGCGCAGATCTCGGTGACCCATCCGCCACCCTTGTCGGCGGACGCCATGCGGAACTGGTCGACGAACACCAGCGTGCCGCGGGACCGGTGGCGGACCAGCGCCACCGACGCGTCCTGCCGGCGCACCACCTCGCGCTTCATGGGCTCGGTCATGCCGCCGGCGAAGGTCTCGAACCGGACAGTCACCTCGTCCAGCTTCAGCGCACCGTCGGAAAGCCGGCGCCGGTTCAGGATCTCAAATCTCTTCGGGTGTCCCTGGCTCACGCTTGCCCTCGCCTGCCGCTGCGTCTTCCGGCGTCCCGCCGATTGCCATCATGCCCTCGAGGCGCGACGCGCGCCTGTCGAAGGTGGCCGTGTAGGCGCATCCCGCCCGCACATTCCGCGCCGCGATCAGGCAATCGGAGAAATCCGCCAGACCGCTTTCGTAGGCTGCGAGGGCGTCGAGCACCACGTCCCGATCCTCAATATCAAACGAGACCACGTCCGTCAGCGCCCGAATGCCATCGGCGATCAACTGCCTGTCGAAAGCATATGCCGCCCGCAGTGCCCAGGCACATTCCGCAAGAACGACATGGTCGATATGAAAGGCATCGGGCGCCTCTCCCACGGACTGCAACAGGGCGCGGGCGGCCGCCACCTGGGCCGGATCGTCGTCGGTCAGCAGCCGCAGCACCACGTTGGTGTCGAGGCCGATCACCGCCGCGACCGATCGTCCAGCTCCGCGACCCGGCGGCCGATGGCCTCGTCGATGTCCTCGACAGGGACGGCGCGCTGGTCCGGCCGCTTCAGGATGCCGACGATATCCTCGGCCCGGCGCGTTGCCGGCCGGGCGACCAGCGTGCCGTCCGGCATGACGCGGAAGTCGAGCCTGTCGCCGGGCTTCAACTTCAGCTCGTCGCGCACCCGCTTCGGCAGTGTGACCTGGCCCTTGGACGTGATCGTCGCGAGCATGCCCTACTCCTCTCTGACACGACAGGATATAGGCGCCTTACCAATCAATCCAAGTAAGGACCGGAGCAGCTCCGCTTACTTCTTCTGCGACGCCTTGTACTTTTCGATGTTGGCGATGGTCTCTCGGAAATTGTCGTGGGCCTGCTTCACATGGGGCCGCCGGCGCAGGTGCTTGTCGTTGATCTCGGGCGCCACGTAGCCGTCGTCGTCGTGGCTGATGTTGCTGCCGGGCGGCACGATGGCGTCGATGGCGTCCAGCGTCGCCTCGGACAGCACCACGTCGGCGCCGCCCAGCAGGCCCTCGAGCTGCTCGAAGGTGCGCGGCCCGATGATCGCCGAGACCACCGCCGGATGGGCGGTGACGAACGCCAGCGCCATGTGCATGAGGGAGATGCCGGCTTCCTTGGCGACACCGTCGAGCTGCTCGATCAGGTCCAGCTTGCGCTGGTTGTCGGGCCGCTGCATGTCGTAGAGGTGCGGCTGCAGGTTCTGCCGCTGGGTGTCGTTGGGCGTGGCGCCGCGCCGCCACTTGCCGGTCAGCCAGCCCTGCGACAGCGGCGACCAGACGATGGCGCCCATGCCGTAGCGCAGCACCGTCGGCAGCACGTCGGCCTCGATACGCCGGGCGAAGATGGAATAGGGCGGCTGCTCGGTGCGGAACCGCTCGCGGCCGCGGCGGTCGGCGACCCACTGGGCCTCGACGATCTGCTCCGCCGGGAAGGTCGAGCTGCCGATGTAGCGGACCTTGCCCTCGCGCACCAGGTCGGAGAGCGCGCCCAGGGTCTCGTCGATGTCGGTGGCGCTGTCGGGCCGGTGGACCTGGTAGAGGTCCAGATAGTCCGTGTCGAGGCGGCGCAGGCTGTCCTCCACGGCGCGGCGGATCCAGCGGCGCGAGTTGCCCTTCATGTTCGGGTTGGCGCCGCCCATGGGCAGACTGAACTTGGTGGCGAGGATGACGTCGTCCCGCTTGCCCTTCAGGGCCTTGCCCAGGATCGTCTCGGATTCGCCGTGGGAATAGACGTCCGAGGTGTCGAAATAGTTGATGCCGGCGTCCAGCGCCCGGTCGACCATGCGGCTGCACTCCGCCTGGTCGCCGTTGCCGAAATAGCCGAACATGCCGGCGCCGAAGCAGAACTTGCTCACATGCATGCCGGTGCGGCCCAGAACCCGCATTTCCATCGCGTCTCTCTCCTTGGTCCTTCACGCGTGACTGTCGGCGCGGATTAGAGCAGGTCGCGGCGGCCGCCGCAACGGCAGAGGCGGCCGGTGTCTCCCGAACGTCACGGGCGTGGGGTAGGCTTGCCGCCATGAAGACGCTGATCCAGATCTCCGATCCCCACCTGAGCCCCCGGCACGGCTTCTTCCACGCCAATTTCATGCGGGTGGCCGATGCCATCAACGCCATGACGCCCCACCTCGTCGTCAGCTCGGGCGACCTGTCGGTGAACGGGCCGGAGGCGGTGGACGATCTGGCCTTCGCCCGCTGGTGCCACGGCCATGTCGCCGCGCCGGTGCTGTTCCTGCCCGGGAACCACGACGTCGGCGAGGAACCGGGTGGCGAGCACCTGCACCAGCCGCTGACCGACGCGCGCATGGCCGCCTGGCGCGAGCACTTCGGCGCCGACCGCTGGGTCGCCGACCTGGAATCGTGGCGGCTCGTCGGCCTCAACAGCCAGCTCTTCAACACCGGCATGGCTGCGGAGGCGACCCAGTGGGAATGGCTGACCGAGACGCTCGACGCCCATGACGGGCCGTTCGGCCTGTTCCTGCACAAGCCCGTGTTCGACCACGACCCGGATGCCGAACAGGACCCCAGGAACACGGTGGCGCCCGAGGCGCGGGAGCGGCTGCTGGTGCTGCTCGACGCCTATCCGGTGCGCTTCGTCGCCAGCGGCCACCGTCACCAGCGCCGCATCCTGGAGCGGCGCGGCGTCCGCCACATCTGGTGCCCGTCGACCGCCTTCATGCCGACCGAGCCGGCGCCCGGCTGCGACCCGGCGCTGGGCCTGCTGGAATTCCGCTTCGAGCGCGACGACGTCGGCGTGACGTTTCACGCGCCCGATGGGCTCGAGCCCCACATCCTCGGTCCGCTGAAGGAAAACGGCCGCCACGAGTTCCTGAAGGACGTGCCGCCGCGGCCGGTGGACGTCGCCTGGCGCTAGGGATTTAGGCGAAGAAGTCCAGCAGCGCCCTGGCGGTCTCCTCCGGCGCCTCCTCCGGGCAGAAATGGCCGCCCGGCACGGCGAAGCCCCGGACGTCGGCGGCCCAGCGGCGCCACGTCTGCATGATCCGCCCGCCGTCCCACTTGCCGCCCCGGTCGCCCCACAGAACGAGGGTCGGGCAGGCGATCCTCTCGCCCGCCGCGCGGGTCGCCTCGTCGATTTCGCAGTCAATGGTCGCGCCGGCGCGGTAGCAGTCGGTGGTGGCGCGGACCGTCTCCGGATCGGCGAAGCAGCGGACGTATTCCGCCATGGCCGCCTCGTCGAAGCGGGCGTCCGGTCCGGCCCAGGAGCGCATGGAATGGCGCAGGTAGTATTCCGGATCGGCGCCGATCAGCCGCTCGGGCAATGGCGCCGGCTGGGCGAGGAAGAACCAGTGGTACATGGCGATCACCGACTTACGGCTGCCGGCCGCCGCCTCGTACTGCTCGATGGTCGGCACTACGTCGAGGATGCACAGCCGCTCCACCCGCTCCGGATGGTCGAGGACCATGCGGTAGGCGACGCGGGCGCCCCGGTCGTGGCCGGCGACGCCCCAGCGCTCGAAGCCCAGGTCGCGCATCACCGTCACGTTGTCGGCGGCCATGGTGCGCTTGGCATAACCCGCATGCCCCTCGCCCGCCGGCGGCTTGGAACTGTCGCCGTAGCCGCGCAGATCGGGCACCACCACGGTGAACCGCTCCGCCAGAACCGGCGCCACCAGGTGCCACATCGCATGGGTCTGCGGATAGCCGTGCAGCAGCAGCAGCGGCGGCCCGGCGCCGCCGACCGCCAGGTTGATCTCGGCGCCGTCGGTGGCGACGCGCCGGCGCTCGAAACCGGGGAAGAGCATCACACCTTGAGGAAGAACGCGTGCTCCGGATCGAGGATTTCCTGCAGCTCGATGATGTTGCCCTCGGGGTCGCGGCCGTAGGTGGCGCGGATGGCGCCGTGGCCGATCTCCTCGCTGGTCGGCGGCGGGCAGTTGAAGGTCATGCCGAGCTTCTTCAGCCGTTCGTATTCGTGGTCGATGTCGACCACGTCGACGCAGAAATGGGTGTAGCCGTGATCGCTGGCCGGGCGCTTCGGGTCGACCGGCTTGCCCGCCGGCGTGAGGTACTGGAAGATCTCGATATGGGTGTTGCCGGCCCGCATCATCACCTGCCTGCAGGACGAATCCTTGAGGCCGACGATGGTGTCGATGCGCTCCGAGCCCTGTTCCCAGCCCATCTTCGCCACGACCTCGAAGCCGAAGCCTTCCTTGTAGAAGTTGACCAGCCGGTCGATGTCGCTGGTGGACAGCGCCACATGGTGGATGCCGCGGATCATGTCATGCTCCCCTGACGAACTTTCCGAGCCGGCAGTGTTGGACGGGCGGCCCGGCGGGTCAAGCGGCAGCACACTTGAAGTTGTGCAGTCATTGACTAATATGCAGTCAATGACTGCCGGAGTTGCACCATGGCCACCATGACCATCCGGAACCTCGACGACGCGCTGAAAGCGCGGCTTCGCGTCCGTGCCGCCATGCACGGCAGATCGATGGAAGAAGAAGCCCGCGACATCCTCCGGACCGCTCTTGCGACCGAGCAGGCCGCGCCCCGAAACCTGTATGACGCGATCCGGCGGCGCCTCGCCCCCTTGGGCGGCGTTGATCTGCCCTTCATTTCCCGCGAGCCGGGGCGCGAGCCGCCGGATTTTTCCGCGTGATCATCCTCGACACGAACGTGCTGTCGGAGGTGATGCGGCCAGAGCCGGATGAAGCCGTCGCGAACTGGCTCACGGCCCAACACCCCGCCAGCCTCTTCGTCACGACGATCAGCCAGGCCGAAATCCTTTACGGCGTGGCGCTGCTGCCCGCCGGACGCCGGCGGGACGCCCTCGACGTAGAAGCAAGAGCGATCTTCGACGTCGAGTTCGCGGATCGGGTACTGCCGCTCGACCGGAGCGCGGCCTCGGCCTATGCGACGGTCGTCACGGCGCGGCGGACGAAGGGACGTCCCATCAGCCCGTTCGACGCCCAGATCGCGGCGATCACGGCCTCGCGTGGGGCGATGCTGGCCACCCGCAACGTCAAGGATTTCGAGGACTGCGGAATCTCCGTGCTGGACCCCTGGTCCGCCGGATGACCTGTCAGCCGGCTGAGGCCTTCCGTCGGCGGACGTTGCCCATGATCACCCAGACGGCGGCGGCCTTGACGGCGATGGCGATCAGGAACATGGCCGTGTAGGAGGTCGCCTCCACCATCATGCCGGCCAGGATGGGGCCGATGGCGAACATCGCCGACGACGTCATGCTGGCCAGCGCGATCATCATCGGCTGGTCGTCGCGCGAGCCGTATTCCAGCATCAGGTTCTGGCCGGCGATCTGCAATCCGCCGATGCCAACGCCCAGCCCGCCGAACACCACCGCCAGCCAGAACAGATTGCCGGCGAACAGCAGCAGCACCAGGGAAACGCCCCAGACGGCGGTCGAGCCGGCGAAGGTCCAGGAATTGCCGAAGCGGTCGCCAAGTATGCCCCAGACCGGCGTCACCACCGTCTGGATCAGCATGAACGAGACGGTCAGCACGCCCAGGTCGAAGCCGGTCAGCGTCATCTGCTGCTTGGCGTAGAGCACGTAGAACGGCACCGCCGCCACCGCCAGCGACGCCAGCGTGTTGCCGGCGATGAAGCGCCGGAAGCCGGGCGTCCGGCTCTGCCGCGGCAGTTCCTTCAGCCTCTCGAGCAGCGGCGCCGGCGGGCGGATGTTGGGCGGCTCGGGCTCGCGGATCTGCTTCAGGCCGAGCAGGCCGATGGTGGTCAGGATGAACGCCAGGAAGAAGGTGGCGGCGTAGCCGTTGCCCATCACGTGGTGCTCGATGAAGTAGCCGCCGCCCATGTAGGCGACGGCGGCCGCGACGATGCCGGCGAAGAAGTTGCGCAGGCCCATGAGGCGGCCGCGGATGGCGCCGGGGATCAGCTTCGAGACGGTGAACTGGAACGCCACCGCCTGCATGCCGTTGAACGCGCCGAACAGCAGCAGGCAGATCGCGATGGACCAGAGCGCGGTCTTCTCGGGCAGGAAGAAGCCGGACAGGGAGATGCCCAGCACCATGACGCGCATGGCGCCGCCCACCCACATGAACACCGGCACCACCTTCTTCCGGTGCGAGATCAGGTTGCCGCCGGGCAGCGAGGCGAAGGTCGAGCCGACGAACTGGGCCGCCAGCACCCAGCCGACGACGACCGGCGAGCCGGAGAGCATGTAGAGGTACGCGGGCAGGAAGGTCGGCGCCTGGAGCAGGCGGAACCCGGTCATGCCGAACACGCCGTGCAGCAGCAGCGCCAGGTAGTTGCGCCGCAGATGGGTGTTCACCTCCTGCAGGAACACCTGCTCGGCCAGCAGCGCCTCAGGCGCCGGCGGCGCGGCCTCAGTTCCCTCCTCTAGACGCGTGTCGAGCAACGCAGCTTCCCGGCATACACGGCTCTTGGTTCTATTCAGCGGCCGATGATTGGCTTACTTATCCCACAAACCGTTCACGAGTAAGCCTGAATGTCTTCCGAAACAAGCAAGCCAGCCCGGCAGGTTTCGCCGGGCGCAAAGCTCACTTTGCTGCTCGGCGCCCTCACCGCCTTCGGCCCCATGTCCATCGACATGTACCTGCCCAGCCTGCCCTCGATCCAGGCGGAGTTGGGCACCGACGCGGCCGGCGCCGAACTGACCCTCTCCGCCTTCCTGCTCGGCATGGCGCTGGGGCAGGTGTTCTACGGGCCGCTGTCCGACCGGGTGGGCCGCCGTCCGCCGCTGCTGATCGGCGTCATCGTCTTCGTCAGCGTCAGCATCGGCTGCGCCTTCGCCCAGTCCATCGAGTCGTTGATCCTGCTGCGCTTCCTGCAGGCGCTGGGCGCCTGCGTCGGCCAGGTGCTGGCGCGCACCGTGGTCACCGACATCTACGACCGGCGCGAGGCGGCGCGCATGTTCTCGCTGCTGATGCTGGTGATGGGCCTGGCGCCGATCCTGGCGCCCATGTTCGGCGGCTGGATCCTCTCCGTCGCCAGCTGGCGGGGCATCTTCGTCGTGTTGGCGAGCTTCGGCGTGGTGATCGGCACCATCGTCATGCTGCGCCTGCCGGAGTCCCGCCCCCAGCACGTCGCCGACCACGCCAAGACGGAATCGCCGTTCCGCGCCATCCTCTCCGTGGCCACCAACCGGCAGATCGTCGGCTACGCCGTCGCCGGCGGCATGAACACCGCCTCCATGTTCACCTACATCGCCGCCTCGCCCGACCTGCTGATCAAGACCTACGGCATTCCGCCCCAGTACTACGGCATGATCTTCGGGATGAACGCCTTCGGGCTGATCGCCGCCTCCCAGGTCAACCGGGCCCTGCTGAAGCGCCACACCAGCCACCACATGCTGCAGGTGGGCATCAGGGGCGGGCTGGCGATCGCGCTCGGGCTGCTGGTCCTGGCGCTGACCGGCTTCGGCGGCCTGCTCGGCATCCTGGTGCCGCTGTTCCTGCTGATCACCTGCATGGGCTTCGCCCTGCCCAACGGCATGGCTTCCGCCATGACCATCGACCTGAAGCGGGGCGGTACCACCTCGGCCTTCGTCGGCAGCGTGCAGTTCGTGCTGGGCGCCATCGCCTCCGCCGTGGTCGGGACGCTGCATGACGGCACCGCTATCCCCATGGCGGCGGTCATCGCCGGCGCGCTGGTGCTGGGCAACCTGACGCTCACCTTCGTCGTCGGGCGGCCGCCGGCGATTCTCGCGGAATAGCGGCCGGCGAAGCCGGCTCAGCGCCTGGTGGTGGCCTTCCAGGAGGGCGGGCGGATCGGATCGGTCTCGCCGTCCCAGGTGTCGGCGCCCTCCTTGATGATGTCGAACATCAGGATGTGCTCGGGGTCGGTGGGCATGAGCTGGATCATCACGCCCGGCGCGTCGAGCAGGTCCAGATAGGCATGGGAGTCGATGTAGCGGTGGCCGACCACGTAGTTGACGCCGTCGCGCTTCAACTGCTCCAGCTTGCCGTCGACGTCGTCGCACCAGACCGCCAGGTGCTGCAGCCCGCCCTCCGGGTTCTCCTTCAGGTAATCGCCGTAGATGGTGGGTCCGCTGTCGTCGTAGGGCGTGATCAGCTCGATCTGCTGGTCGCCCGAATAGGCGAATGCCGCCTGGATGTGGCAGTCCATGCGCTCGCCGTAATGCTCCGCCGGCAGCCTGATGTCCTCGATCAGGTAGAATGGCCCGACGCCGCGCGCCAGCCAGTGCTGGATGCCCTTCTGCATGTCGGGCACCACGTAGCCCTGCTGCACCACCGGTCCGAATAGCCTGCTCATGACACGTCTCCCCGTTGTGCCGTCGCCGCGTCCCGACCGCGTCGGGCCGGGGCGCCTAGGATGTCGTCTCCACCGGATGGGTCCAGTCCATCACCCGGATCGGATCGGTTTTGCCGTCCCATTGCTGCGCCTCGATCAGGCAGATATGGAACAGGTCGACGTAGCGCTGGATGGTCGGCATGAGCTGGATCATCACGCCGGGCGACTGCCGCATGTCCAGATAGGCGTGGGAGCCGGGATAGCGCTGGGCGAGCACGTAGTCCACGCCCTGCTCGTCGAGCTGCGCCAGCTTGGCGTCCACGTCGTCGGCCCACGAGGCCAGGTGCTGCAGGCCGCCTTCCGGATAGTCCTTGAGGAAGTCGCTGTAGACGTTGGGGCCGCTGTCGGGCAGCGGCTCGATCAACTCGATCTGCTGGTCGCCCGAGCAGGCGAACGCCGCGGTGATATGGCACTCCGTCGGCTCGCCATAGTGCAGGGCCTCCAGCCGGAAAGGCGGGATGACGTAGAACGGTCCCACCCCCCGCGCCAGCCAGTGCCGCATGGAGGCTTCCATGTCGGGCACGATGTAGCCCTGCTGGACCATGGGTCCGAACAGCATGCTCATGTCGCGATCTCCCTGGTTTCCGACGGTCGCGCAAGAGTAGTCAGCGGTCGCGGCGACCGCAAGGGCGGCTCCGCACCCGGTTACCGGCCAGCGGCGCGCCTCCCGTAGCCGAGCCGCACCATGGTCCTTTCGACGAAAGCGGCAATATCGTCGAACGAGCCGGCGACCGCCGCCGCTGGCCCGAAGGTCCTGCGGACGGCATTGGCGTCGAGGCCACCGAGCCTACCGGAAGGGCCGAGCCAGACCGCCACCGGCTTGCACAGCCGCACGGCGAGCCCGAGTTCGCCCAGCGTCCCGGCTTCTCCCGGCAGCACCACGACGACGTCGCTGGTCAGCACGTTAATGGGGTTGCGGCTGGACAGGCCCTCGGGATCGCGAGCCCGGGGAAGATGGGTGTAGATCGCCACTTCGACCCAGGGGTTGGGATACGCCTCCGATGCGGTTTCGTAGGCCTCGTCGCCGTCGCCGAGTTCGCCCGGGACCACGCCGATCACCAGCCCGCGGCCGGGACGGGCCGAAAACGCACGGCTGACGATCTCCATGGTGCCGGCGCCGGCGCCGGTCAGCAGGTCCCAGCCGGTGTCGCCCAGCCACGCACCCACCGCCTCGGGCAGCACCGGGTCCGCCACGGCCGAGCCGCCCATCACGCCCACCACCGGACGTTTCGCCGGGGTGCGCAGGCTGTTGGCCTCGAACGGTCTGTTCCGCCTGATTTCCATGGCTGCCCCATTGACCTGCTGCGCCGCCCCGAGGCTAGATCATCGGGCGACCGGGTGGAATCGCCGGGACGGAGAAGAACACGGAATCGAAGGGCGCCGCCGGCAATCGATGGACAGTCAAGCCGACATATGCCCACTGTGCGGCCGCCCGCTGGGCCGGCGCCGCGAGCGCCACCACCTGGTGCCGCGACTGAAGGGCGGGCGCGAGACGGTGCTGCTGCATCCCATCTGCCACCGCAAGATCCATACCCTGTTCAGCGAGGCGCAGCTGGCCCGCTCCTACGCCAGCGTCGCCGCCCTGCGGGAGCATCCGGAAGTGGACCGATTCGTCCGCTGGCTCGACGGCAAGCCGCCGGATTTCCACGCTTCGACGCGGCCCCGACGATCCCGCTGAATATCGGCGAACCGCCCCGCCCACGTATTGCAATTCCTGCATTACGGTCCCGTGATGACCGCAGCGCGACTCCGTTTGAGAAAACCGGCATCAAGACATATTTAGGGAAGGTTCGCGGCAGGATGGCCGCGTGAAAGGTCCCAACGGATGGCCAAGGTCTTCGGTCTTGTCAATGCGATCGCGCTGCTCGGCGGCTGCGTGTCCCTGTTGCTCTGGTCCTGACGGCCGGCCTCAGCCGGGTAGGATGATCGTTCCCTCCAGGTAAAGCGTGCATTGGCCGGTGACCTCGACCGCATCGGCCATCATCCGGCTGCGCAGGGCGCCGCCCCGGGCCGAGACTTGGCGGCTTGTCACCGTCTCCCTGCCCAGCCGGGCGGCCCAGAACGGGGCCGCGCCGCATTGGGCCGAGCCGGTGACCGGATCTTCGGGAATGCCCACCGCCGGCGCGAAGAAGCGCAGCACGAAATCGACATCCTCGCCCGGCGCCGTCGCCAGGAAGCATTCGCGGTCGAAGCGCTCGAGCGCCGCCATGTCGGGCTCGAGCGCCCGTACCGCCGCCTCGTCCGCATAGACCAGCACATACTCCCGGTCGGTCGCCCAGGCCTCCACGGGCGGCGCACCCAGCGCCGCGTCAAGCGCGGGAGGCGCCTCGACCGGGCGCACCGTCCAGCGCGGCACGGTCATGGCGTAGCCGGCACCGCGCCGTTCGACGGTCAGCGGACCGCTCATTGTGTGGAAGGTGACGGAGGCACGGCCCGGATGCAGCCGTTCCATGACGACGAACGCGCTCGCCAGGGTCGCATGGCCGCAGAGCGGCACCTCGACGGTGGGGGTGAACCAGCGCAGCCTGAAGTCCTCGCCGTCAGCCACCAGGAAGGCGGTCTCCGCCAGGTTGTTCTCGGCGGCGATCGCCTGCAGCACGGCGTCAGGCAGCCAGTCGTCGAGCGGGCACACCGCCGCCGGATTGCCCGAGAACACCTCGCCGGCGAAGGCGTCCACCTGGTAGAGCGGAATCTTCATGGCCACGTCCCTTCCCGTCGGTTGGCTCGCGCCGGATATGCTACCGTACCGCCGCTCAATCCCAACAGAAGGATAAGAACCGTGCCCCGTTTCGTACTCATCGGGCTCTGCGAGCCCCAAAGCGCCAACGACCAGAAGGCGTTCGACGAGTGGTTCATCGACCAGCACATCGAGGATACCGCCAAGTGCCCCAACTTCGTCCGGGGCAGCGTGTTCAAGCTGGCCGGCCCCCATCTCGACATCGAGAACGCCTCCGGCTACCTGTCGCTCTATGAGGTCGAGGCGCCCAGCTACGAGGAGGCCGAGCGCGTGCTGAATGAATGGCAGGCCAGCCCCGACGCCTGGGAAGGCCGCAAGAAGCACATGGAAACGGGCGCGAAATACGGCGGCATCCCCATGAAGATCCGGGGATCCGGCTGGTTCGAACTGATCAAGTCGTTCGACGGCCCGAAGGCCTGAGCGGGGCAGGGCCCCGACGGGACGGCCGGCGCGGAACCCGCGCCGGCCGCAATCTCGTCAGAAGGGCAGGCCGCCCTGGGGCTTGGTGATGTCGCCGAGCTTCTGGACGTCCTCGGCCGAGAGCTTGGCGCCGGCGGCGGCCACGTTCTGCTCCACCTGCCCGGGCTTGGTCGCGCCGGCCATGACGCTGGCGACGCCCGGCTGGGCCAGCAGCCACGCCACGGCGATCTCCAGAACGCTCAGACCGCGCTCCTTGCCGAAGGCCTCGATCTTCTCCACCAGGTCGAGCTGGCGGTCGTTCATCTCCAGGCCGGCGAGGCCCGCCATGCTGCTGCCCTCGCCGAAGCGCGAACCCGCCGGCGGCTTCTCGCCGCGCTTGTACTTGCCGGTCAGCAGGCCGCTGGCCAGCGGGAAGTAGGGCAGGAAGCCCGCGCCCACCAGGCGCGCCGCGGGCAGCCGCTCGTCTTCCACGTCGCGGCGCAGGATGTTGTAGAAGTTCTGCATGGAGATGAAGCGCGGCGCGCCGATCTCGTCGGCAATGCGCATGGCGTCGACCAGCGCGTGGCCCTTGAAGTTGCAGCCGCCGATGTAGCGGATCTTGCCCTGGCGCACCAGGTCGTCGAGGGCGCGCAGCGTCTCTTCCATCGGGGTGGACGGATCGGGGAAATGCATCTGGTAGAGGTCGATGTAATCGGTGCCCAGCCGCTTCAGGCTCGCCTCGACCGCGTTCATGATGTAGCGGCGCGAACCGCCCACCATGTACGGGCCCTCGCCCATGGGCATGCCGAACTTGCTGGCGACCACCACGTCCTTGCGGCGCTTGCCCAGCGCCTTGCCGAGGAACTCCTCGGACTTGCCCCACAGGTGCGGGTCGGTGGGATAGGCGTCGGCGGTGTCGAACATGGTGACGCCGACCTCGATCGCCTTGTCGACGACCGCCTGGGTCTGCGCCATGTCGCAGCGTCCGCCGAAATTGTTGGTCCCGAGGCTGATGGTCGAGATTTTCAGGCCGGATTTACCCAGCGTGCGGTATTCCATGTTCGGTCTCCCCTGATTTGCGAGTCTGGTGGGGCGCCACGATGCCATGCAGCCGCCGCACTGTCCACCGGACAGCACGCGTGCTGGTTTTACGGCCGGCGCTCCCGCAGTACGGCGCCGCCTCAGCGCTGGAGGACGTAGGTGCCCGGCGCGCGCTCGCGGGGCCGCAGGCCCTTTTCGGGGGCACCCATGGTCGGCGGCGCGACCCGTTCCCGGGCACTGTGGCTGGCGAGCCAGGCGTGCCAGTCGACCCACCACGAGCCTTCCCGCTCCTCGGCCACCGCGGCCCAGCTGTCCGGGTCGAGGTAGGGATCGTCGGGCTTGCGCGACATGATCCTGTAGTGGCGGTGGGGATGGCCCGGCTCGCTGACGATGCCGGCGTTATGGCCGCCGCTGGTCAGCGCGAAGGTGATCGGCGTGTCGGTGAACAGGGCGATCTTGTAGACCGAGCGCCAGGGCGCGATGTGGTCCCTGGTGGTGCCGACGGCGAAGATCGGCGCGCGGATGTCGCGCAGGTGGATGAGCCGGCCATCGACCGCATAGCGGCCCGCGCTCAGGCGGTTCTCCAGGAACAGGCCGCGCAGGTACTGGGCGTGCATCAGGTAGGGCATGCGCGTCTGGTCGGCGTTCCAGGCCATCAGGTCGTTGGGCACGTCCCGCTCGCCCAGCACGTAGGTCTTGATGATCTTCGACCACACCAGGTCGTTGGACCGCAGGGCATAGAACGCGCCCGCCATCTGGGCGGTGTCCAGGTAGCCCTGGTCCCACATCATGTCCTCGAGGAAGGTGACCTGGGACTCGTCGATGAACAGCATCAGCTCGCCGGCCTCGGTGAAGTCGGTCTGGGCGGCGAGCAGCGTGACCGAGGCGAGGCGGTCGTC
>WGNW01000057.1 GCA_016124315.1 Alphaproteobacteria bacterium | reverse complement strand
GGTGGTCGTATTACGTCCTGGGCTGGGGCGGCTGGTGGTTCTGGGACCCGGTGGAGAACGCCTCGTTCATGCCCTGGCTCGCCGGCACCGCCCTGCTGCACAGCGCCATCGTGGTGGAGAAGCGGGACACCATGAAGAGCTGGACCATCCTGCTCGCCATCCTCACCTTCTCGCTCAGCCTGCTGGGCACCTTCCGGGTGCGCTCGGGCGAGCAGACCGCGGTGCATTCCTTCGCCAACGATCCCACCCGCGGCGTCTTCATCCTGGTGCTGCTGGTGATCGCCGTGGGCGGCTCGCTCGGCCTCTATGCGGTGCGCGCGGCGTCGCTGCGACCCACCGGCATGTTCTCGCCGGTCAGCCGCGAGACCAGCCTGGTGCTCAACAACCTGGTGCTGGCCGTCGCTGCCTTCGTCATCCTGTTCGGCACCCTCTACCCGCTGCTCGCCAAGGAGGCCGGGTATCAGGTCTCGGTGGCGGCGCCGTTCTTCAACATCGTCTTTCCGGCGCTGATGGCGCTGCTGATCCCGGTCATGGGCGTGGGCCCGCTGCTCGCCTGGAAGCGCGGCAACCTGCGCGAGGCGTTGCGCCGGCTCAGCCCGGCGCTGCTGCTGGCGGTGCTGGCCGCGCTCGCCGTGGCGCTGCTGAGTCACGGGCCGTTCTGGGCGCCGATCGCCATCGGCTACGGCGTCTGGCTGACGGCCTCGGTGCTGACCGAGTTCGCCGGCCGCATCGGGCTCGTGCGCGCGCCGGGCCAGGCGCTGCGCCGCGCCGTCGGCCTGCCGCGCGGCGCCTGGGGCATGACCATCGCCCACCTCGGCATCGCCGTCACCCTGTTCGGCATCGCCGTCTCCAGCGCCTGGCAGCAGGGGAAGATCACCGTCATCGAGCCCGGCGACGGCGTCAGCGTGGGCGGCTACCGCTTCGTGCTCGACGCGGTCGGCCCGATCCGCGGTCCCAACTATATGGCGAGCCGGGCGACCTTTTCGGTCTACGGCCGCGACGGCGACTTTCTGCTCAGGCTGACGCCCGAAACCCGGCAGTATTTCAGCCCGCCTCAGGAGACCACCGAGGCCGCCATCCGGCCGCGGGCCACCGGCGACCTCTACGCGGTGATCGGCAAGGCCCAGTCCGACGGACGCTGGGGCGTGCGGCTCTACTACAAGCCGCTGGTGTCATGGATCTGGATCGGCGCGCTGATCATGGTGTTCGGCGGCGCGGTCTCGCTGTCCGACCGGCGGCTGCGGGTCGGCGCGCCCAGGGCGAAGCGGCCGGCGGTATCCGGAGCGGCGGGAGTGCCCGCGGAATGAAACCGCAGCACGTCCTCCCGCTGGCCATCTTCGTGACCATCGTGGTGGCCTTCGGGGCGTCGTTCCACCTGAACCTCAACCCGGAGGAGACGCCCTTTGCCATCAAGGACCGCTCCATGCCGGCCTTCGACCTGCCGCCCGCGCTCGACGGGACGCCCGGGCTCGCCTCGAAGGACCTGCAGGGCCATGTGGCGATCGTGAATTTCTTCGCCAGCTGGTGCGCGCCCTGCCGCGAGGAGCATCCCGTGCTGCTCACCCTGGAGAAGCGCACCGGCGTGCCGCTCTACGGCATCGCCTACAAGGACCAGCGCCCGGCGCTTGCCAAGTGGCTCGGCGGCGAGGGCAACCCGTTCCGCGCCATCGGCTTCGACGAGAACGGCCGCACCTTCATCGACTGGGGCCTGTCGGGCGTGCCCGAGACCTTCGTGGTCGACGGCCGGGGCCGGGTGGTATGGCGGTTCCAGGGCGCCCTTAACGAGGCCGTGCTGGACAAGGGCCTGATGCCGTTCCTGAAAAAGGTGAAAGGGGGAGGCGCGTCGTGAAGCGGCTGGCGGTCCTGGCACTGCTGGTCCTGTGGGCCGCTCCGGCGCTCGCGGCGGGCGCCGACGAGGCCATGCTGCCCGATCCGGCCCAGGAGGCGCGCGCCCGGCACATCATGGAGGAGCTGCGCTGCCTGGTGTGCCAGAACGAGTCGATCAGCGATTCCCACGCCGACCTGGCCCGCGACCTGCGGGAGATCGTTCGCGAGCGCGTGGCGGCGGGCGAGAGCGACAAGCAGGTCAAGGCCTTCATGGTCGACCGCTACGGCGACTGGATCCTGATGAAGCCGCCGTTCAACTGGCGCACCGCCGTGCTCTGGCTGGCGCCGCTGCTGCTGCTCGCGGCCGGCGGCACCGGCGTATGGATCTATGTCCGGCGGCAGCGCACCGGGGTCCCGCCGGCCGCCGCGCTGGACGAGGTCGAGCGTGCGCGCCTCCTGGCTCTGCTCGACGAGGACGGAAGCGCCTGATGCTCTACGTGCTGATGGCCGTGCTGGCCCTGGTCGTCGCCGGCGCCCTCGCGTGGCCCCTGCTCCGCCGCCGGGACAGGCCGCGCGACCGGCGCAGCTTCGACCTCGCCCTCTACCGGGCCCAGCTCGCCGAGCTGGAGACCGAGCGCGCGCAGGGAACCATTGCCGACGAGGAGGCCGCTGCCGCCCGCACCGAGGTGGAGCGGCGCCTGCTGCGCGCCGCCGACCGGGCGCCGGTGGAACCACAGGCGGCGCCCATGGGACGCGGCGGCCGCCGGGCGGTCGCGGCGGTGACGGCCGCATTCATGCTCGGGCTGGCCGCGCTGCTCTATGCGCGCCTCGGCAGCCCCGACGAGCCCGACGAGCCGGCGGTCCGGGAGGCCGACGTGCCCGCCGACCAGGCCAGCCCCGAGGAGCTGGCCGTCCGCCTCGACGCCATGCTGCAGACGCGGCCCGACCAGCTCCGCGGCTGGCTGATGCTGGGGCCGCTCGCCAGTTCCATCGGCCGTTGGGACCTGGCGGTCGACGCCTACCGGCATGCCACGCGGCTGCAGCCGGGCGAGGTGGCCCACTGGGTCGGGCTGGGGCAGGCCTATGCGGGTCGCGAGGCGGGCCTCGTTACCGCGCCGGCGCGCGACGCGTTCGAGAAGGCGCTCAAGCTGTCGCCCGACAATCCCGTCGCCCGCTTCTATCTGGGTCTCGCCGACTTCCAGGCTCATGACGACCAGGCGGCCTACGACCGCTGGCTGTCGCTGGCGCACGATACGCCGCCCGACGCCGGCTGGGCGGAGATGCTGGGCCGCAACCTGGACCGGGCCGCGCGTCATCTCGGCGAGCCCGAGCCCCACCTGTTCGCCGCCGCGCCGGAGGCCGGGCCGCCGGCCGCGCCCGGCCCCAGCGCCGCGCAAATGCAGGCGGCCGGCAGCATGTCGGCGTCCGACCGGGGCGCGATGATCCAGGGCATGGTCCAGCGGCTCGCCGACCGTCTCAAGGACCATCCGGACGACCTGGACGGCTGGCTGCGGCTGGGCCGGGCCTATACGGTGCTGCAGCAGCCGGAGAAGGCGGCCGACGCCTATCGCAACGCGCTGCGCCTCGATCCGGGCAACCAGCAGGCCAAGCAGGCGCTGGCGGCGTTGAAGGGCGGCTGAGGGCGTGCCAGACTGCGGCCATGGCACACCATCCCGCACAGCACGAGAACTTCCGCCGCCGCGTTCCCGAGGGCGACAACCGGGAGCGGCTGGTCTGCGACGATTGCGGGCTGATCCACTACGACAATCCCAAGATCGTCGTCGGCGCCGTCGTCACCTATGACGGCCGGTTCCTGCTATGCCGCCGGGCCATCCAGCCCCGCAAGGGCTACTGGACGCTGCCGGCCGGCTTCCTCGAGGAGCACGAGACGACGGAGGACGGCGCCCGGCGCGAGGCCTACGAGGAGGCCACGGCCGACATCCGCATCGAGCAGCTGCTCGCGGTCTACAACGTGCCGCGCATCAGCCAGGTGCAGCTGATCTACAAGGCGCATCTGGGCGAGCCGTCGTTCTCGCCGGGTACCGAGAGCCTGGACGTGCGGCTGTTCGCCTGGGCGGAGATCCCGTGGGACGAGCTGGCCTTCCCCAGCGTCCACTGGGCGCTCAACCAGTTCCGCGAGATCGACGGCAAGGGGCCGTTCAGTCCGTTCACCAACCCGGCAGGCGAGCTGGGCAACATGCCCCCGAAGGCTTAGCTGCCGTCGCTTTCGTCGCCGGCCGTCTCCTCGGCCTCCTCCAGCGCGTAGCGGTTCATCAGCGGCAGCTGGGCGACGGCGAACAGCATGGTGAGCGGCAGGAAGCCGAACAGCTTGAAGCTGACCCAGAACTGCTCCGAGAAGCTGCGCCACACCACCTCGTTCACCACCGCCATGGCGGCGAAGAACAGCGCCCAGCGCAGCGTCAGCAGGCGCCAGCCGCGCTCCTCCATGGGCGGGAACGCGGATTCGAACACCAGCTTCAGCAGCGGCCGGCCGGTGACGAAGCCGGAGAACAGGATCGCCGCGAACAGCGTGTAGATCATGGTCGGCTTCATCTTGATGAAGCGGTCGTCGTGCAGCCACAGGGTGAGGCCGCCGAACAGCAGCACGATCACCAGGGTGATGATCTGGTTGGCCGGAACGTGCCCGGTCTTCAGCCGGTAGACGGCGATGGCGGCGACCGTGGCGGCCATGAAGGCGCCGGTGGCGATGAAGATGTTGCCGCTGAAGTAGGCGCCGAAGAACACCACCAGCGGGCCGAGATCGAGCAGGAGCTTCAGGCCAGGCTTCACGCGGCGACACCGGCAATGGTGTTGGCGAATTCCCGGGCGTCGAACGGCTGCAGGTCCTCGATGCTCTCGCCCACGCCGATGGCGTGGATCGGCAGCCCGAACTTCTCGGCGCAGGCGACCAGCACGCCGCCGCGGGCGGTGCCGTCGAGCTTGGTCATGATCAGGCCGCTGACGTCGGCGACGCTGCGAAACACCTCGACCTGCTGCACCGCGTTCTGGCCGGTGGTGGCGTCGAGCACCAGCAGGGTGTCGTGGGGCGCCGACGGGTCGAACTTACGGATCACCCGGACGATCTTCGCCAGTTCCTCCATCAGCCCCTGCTTGTTCTGCAGCCGGCCGGCGGTGTCGATCATCAGCACGTCGACGTTCTGCCGGCGCGCGCTCTCCAGCGCCTCGTAGGCGACGGCCGCCGCATCGGAGCCCACCGGCTTGGCGATCACCGGCACGCCGTTGCGCTCGCCCCACACGGCGAGCTGCTCGATGGCGGCGGCGCGGAAGGTGTCGCCCGCCGCCAGCATCACCGATCTGCCCTGGCCGCGGAACTGGCGCGCCAGCTTGCCGATGGTGGTGGTCTTGCCGCTGCCGTTGACGCCCACCACCAGCAGCACGTGCGGCCGGTTGGCCGGATCGACCACCAGCGGCCGGGCGACGGGTTCCAGGGTCTGCGCCACCACGCTGGCCAGGGTGCGGCGGATCTCGTCGGGCGAGACTTCCTTGTCCATACGGGTCCGGCCCAGCTCGCCGGTGACCTTGGCAGCGGTGCTCACGCCGAAGTCGGCCATGATCAGCACGTCCTCCAGCTCGTCCAGGGTTTCGGCGTCGAGCTTGCGCTTGCCGCTGAACACGCCGGTGGTGAACAGGCCGGTAATGCCTTCGGAGACGCCGCTGCTGCTCTTCTTCAGCCCGTCCTTCAGGCGGGCGAACCAGCCCTTCTTCTCCGGTTCGCTCACGCCGCCAGCCGTCCCGTCAGGCTGTCGGCGGTGCGGCCGACGATGCGGGCGCGCACGATGCCCTCGGCCGCGCCCTCGATGACGATGGGCGCGAAGTGCTGGGTATGGCCGACGCTGTCGCCGTCCTCGACCTTCTCCACCAGCACCTCGGCGTCGCGGCCCTGCTGGCGGGCATAGAAGGCGTCGCGCCGCTGCTCGCCGCGCAGCCGCAGGATGGCCGCCCGCTCGCGGATCACGTCGCCCCGGAGCTGGGGCATGCGGGCGGCGGGCGTGCCGGGCCGCGCGGAATAGGGGAACACGTGCAGGAAGGTGATGTCGGCCTCGTCGATGCAGCGCAGCGTGTTGGCGAACATCGTCTCGCTCTCGGTCGGGAAGCCGGCGATGATGTCGGCGCCGAACACCACGTCCGGCCGGCTCGCGCGCACCGTCTCGCAGAAGGCGACGGACTGGGCGCTCGTGTGGCGCCGCTTCATCCGCTTCAGGACCAGGTCGTCGCCCGCCTGCAGGCTGAGGTGCAGATGGGGCATCAGCCGCGGCTCGCCCGTGATCAGCTCCATGAGTTGCGGATCGACCTCGACGGAATCGATCGACGACAGCCGCAGCCGCGGCAGGTCGGGCACCGCCTTCAGGATCTTGGCGCACAGCGCGCCCAGGCTCGGGCTGCCGGGCAGGTCGCCGCCGTAGGAGGTGATGTCGACGCCGGTGACCACCACTTCCCGGTAGCCGGAGCCGACCAGCACCTTCACCTGCTCCACCACGGCGCCCATGGGCACGCTGCGCGAATTGCCGCGGCCATAGGGGATGATGCAGAAGGTGCAGCGGTGGTCGCAGCCGTTCTGGACCTGCACGAAGGCGCGGGTGCGGCCCTCGATGCCGTCCACCAGGTGGCCGGCAGTCTCGCGCACCGACATGATGTCGTTGACCCGCACCCGCTCGCTCCGGCCGACGCCGAAGTCCCAGGAGGCGGGCTGCAGCTTCTCCTCGTTGCCCAGCACCTGGTCCACCTCGGCCATGGCGGCGAAGGCGGCGGGGTCGGTCTGGGCGGCGCAGCCGGTGACGACGATGCGCGCCTCCGGCCGGTCGCGGCGGGTCCGCCGGATCGCCTGGCGGGCCTGGCGCACCGCCTCGTTGGTCACCGCGCAGGTGTTGAAGACGACGGTGTCCGCCTGGCCGGCGGCCTCCGCGTTGCGGCGGATCACCTCGGATTCCAGGGTGTTCAGCCGGCAGCCGAACGTGACGACCTCGGGCGCGCTCACAGCAGCACCTGTCCGCTGAAGCTGGTGGCGACCGGCCCGCGCATGATCACGCGGCCGTCCTCGTCCCAGGCGATCTCGAGCGGCCCGCCGTCGAGGCGGACGATGACGTTCCTGCCGGTCAGGCCGCGGCGCGCGGCGGCCACGGCCGCGGCGCAGGCGGCGGTGCCGCAGGCCTGGGTGATGCCGGCGCCGCGCTCCCAGACGCGCAGGCGGATCTCGTCGCCCGGCAGCACCTGGGCCACGCTCACGTTCACCCGCTCGGGGAATAGCGGATCGGTCTCGATCCGCAGCCCCCACTGGGCGAGATCGACGGCCTCGGCGTCGTCGACGAAGAAGACGGCGTGCGGGTTGCCCATGTTCACGCAGCAGGGCCGCGACAGCGGGCCGGCGGCGAACTCCACCGCCAGCGTGTCGGCCTCTCGGGCAAGCGGGATGTCGCGCCAGCCGAAGCGCGGCTCGCCCATGTCCACCGAGACCAGCTCCTCCTGCACCGCCTCCAGCTCGCAGCGCAGCAGCCCGGCGACGGTTTCGACCGCTACCTGGTCGCGGCCGCTCTCGCCCATCAACAGGCTGGCGACGCAGCGGGTGGCGTTGCCGCAGGCGCCCACCTCCGAGCCGTCGGCGTTCTGGATGCGCATGAACGCGTCGGCCCGGTCGGAGGGCAGGATGGTGATGATCTGGTCGCAGCCGACGCCCAGGTGCCGGTCGGCGATGAAGCGCGCCTGGTCGGCCGTCAGGGCGAGCGGCGCACGCCGGGCGTCGAAGACAACGAAGTCGTTGCCCAGCCCGTGCATCTTCACGAATTGCCGTACCGTCGCCTGCCTGTTCACCGCGCGCGTCCCTGTCTGGCGCGGTTATATGGGCCGCGCCCGGCGCGACTCAAGCGAAAACCAGGGGCACCAGGACCATGCCGAAGAAGGTGACGACGACGATGCCGATGAGGTTCAGCACGAAGCCGGCGCGCACCATCTGGGGCACGGTGACGTAGCCGGAGCCGAACACGATGGAGTTGGGCGGCGTGGCCACGGGCAGCATGAAGGCGCAGCTCGCCGCCGCCGTCGCCGGGGCCGCCAGCATCAGCGGATCGACGCCGAGCCCGACGGCCAGCGCGGCGATGACGGGGACGAAGGCGGACACTGTGGCGGCGTTGCTGGTCAGCTCGGTGAGGAAGATGATGATGGTGACCACCACCAGCATGAAGGCCAGCGCCGGCCAGGTGCCCATGACGCCGAGCTGGGCGCTGATCCATTCCGCCAGCCCGCTGTGGCCCATGGCCTCGGCCAGGCTGAGGCCGCCGCCGAACAGCAGCACGATGGCCCAGGGCAGGCGGTTGGCGCTCTCCCAGTCCATCAGCATCTCGCGGCGGCCGCCGCCGGCCGGGATCAGGAACAGGGCGACGGCGCCGAGCATGGCGATGCCGGCGTCCGAGGCGCCGGGCACCGCGTCCTTGAAGAAGCCGCGCAGCACCCACATGCTCGCCACGAGCGCCGCCACCACGGCCACCCGCGCCTCGGGCGCCGACAGCGTCCCCAGCTCGCGCCGGGCGCCCTTCACGTAATCGGCGGCCTCGCGGCTGTGGCCGAAGCGGAACGGATAGCTCAGCCGGGTCAGGGTCAGCCAGGCGAGGGGCAGCATCATGGCGACGAAGGGGATGCCCACGGCCATCCACTGGGCAAAACCGATCTCCACGTTGAACGGCGGGCCTTTCAGGATGTTGGCCATGGCGACGTTGGTTGGCGTGCCGATCAGCGTGCCGACGCCGCCGATGCTCGACGCATAGGCGATGCCCAGCATCAGGCTGACGGCGAAGTTGCGCCGGTCGGCCTCCTGCTCGCCGCCGCCGTCGGCCAGCAGGATCGCCGCCACCGAGCTGGCGATCGGCAGCATCATCATGGTGGTGGCCGTGTTGCTGATCCACATGCTGAGCATGGCGGTGGCCACCATGAAGCCGAGCACCAGGCGGTGCGGGCCGGTGCCGATCCAGGCGATGATGTTCAGCGCGATGCGCCGGTGCAGGCTCCAGCGCTCCATGGCCAGCGCGATGACGAAGCCGCCGAGGAACAGGAAGATCAGCGAACTGGCGTAGGGCGCCGTGGCCTGCTCGATGCCGGTGACGCCCAGCAGCGGGAACAGCACGATGGGCACCAGCGAGGTCACCGCCACATGGGTCGCCTCGGTGGCCCACCAGAACGCCATCAGCATGGCCACGCCGGCGGTGTGCCAGCCGGCGACGGTCAGACCCGCGGGCGGCGAGGTGACGATGGTCAGCAGCAGCGCGGCGGCGCCGGCGGCGAGACCGATGGTCTTGGCCCGCGACCGGACCGGAGTGGCGTCTTCCATGATGCTGCGTATTCCCCTCGCCGGCGCCGGCCGCCGGGCGTCCTCCCTGAAGCGGTTTTAGGGGCAGCGCGCCGCCGGGCTCAAGTGAAAAACCGGCCGGGCTAAAGGCGCCTGAACACCATGGCGTCGACCAGCAGCAGGGTGGCGTTCCATACCGAGTGCAGGGCGATGGAGGTGTAGAGCGAGCCGGTGCGCACCCGCGCCACCGCGAAGATGACGCCGGCGCCGAAGATCACCCCGAGGCCGTACAACTCGTCGAACCACTCGACGGTGAAGTGGCGGTGCACCGAGGTCCACATGGCGGTGGTCAGGATGATGGCGCCGGCCACGCCGAGGCGCGAATGGGCAAGTCCCTTGAAGATGAAGCCGCGGAACAGCATCTCCTCGAACAGCGGCGCCATGGTGACGGCGGTGACGAAATAGAAGAACGTGCCGCCGGCGCTCAGCCCGTGGCTCAGCCCGTCGCGCGCCATGGTGATCTCGGGCAGCACCACGAACAGGCCGAAATAGACGAACAGCACCAGCAGCCAGGGCAGCAGCGCCAGGTGCGGAATCGGCCGCAGGTCGAGATATTCGGCGAAGTCGAGCCCGCGCCGCCGGTCGATGACGAAGCGGATCAGCAGCAGTCCCGCCACCGCGCCCAGCCAGTAGACCTGCATCATCGCGTCGGTGGCCGCCTCGGTGGCGACGTTCTGGGGCACGCCGAAGGTGCGGGGGAAGACGTAGGCCAGGAACGGGAAGACGTCGGCAAGCAGGCCGCGCACGCCCAGTTGGGTGAACAGGCCGATGGCCGTGGCCGCGGCCGCGTAGGCGAGGCCGACGCCCAGCAGGATCAGCGCCGACAGGCCGATGGTCGGCCAGCCGCCCCAGTAGCGGCTGGTCACCGGCGTGACGGTGTCGAACTCGGCGGTGTTGTTGGCCATCTCGGGGCAAAAGCGTAGCCGCCGCGCCGAAAGGTGGCAAGCGCCACGCCTGGAGCACGGTCCGCTCAGGCTGGCCCGGACCGAGCAGCCTTCGCCCTAGGCGGCCGACAGCAGGATCGAGGTGGCGTTGAAGACGGCGTGCATCAGCATGGCCAGCAGCAGCGAGCCGGTGGACAGCCGGGCGATGCCCAGCACGATGCCGCAGCCGAAGACGATGAGCATGCCGATGAGGTCGTACTCGGAATGCAGCAGGGTCCACAGCAGGGTCGAGATGACCAGCGCGCCGCCGGTGCCCACCGGCGTGCGCAGCAGCCCCTCCATGATGAAGCCGCGGAACATCATCTCCTCGAACACCGGCCCGACGATGACTGCGGCGGCGATCAGCAGCGGCCCGACCCGGGCACCGTCCAGCGATGTCACCGGCGCCGGGATGTCGAAGGCGTTGCGCAGCATCGCCTCCAGCACCATGGAGAGCAGCAGGTAGGCGATGACGAGCGCCACCCAGCGGACCGCCTGGCTGGTTTCCACCCAGTGCAGCGACAGGTAGTCGGCGGCCCGTCCCGGCGCCCGCACTTCCACCACCTTCAGCAGCACGCCGATGCCGATCAGGAAGCTCACCAGGGTCAGCAGCAGGGTGTAGTGGATGTTCAGGCCGCCGTTCGACATGGCGTCGCCGTGCAGCAGGAACATCAGCGCGACGCCGGCGAGCGACGATCCCACCATCACCGCCACGGCGAGCGCCAGGGTGGCCCACGGGCCGTAGGGGGTGAATGTCGCGCCTTCGGGCGGTGCCGTCTCCATGGCGCCACAATTAGGACACCCGCCGGCCCGCGGCAATGGCGACGTTGCCGGCCTTGCGGCCTTGACTCCGGCGGGGTTCGCGCCTAGGTTCCGCGCGCTTCAACGAAAGCGCCGTGTTTTCGTGTCCGAGGATACCCACCCGTCAGCGAGGCTTCGCCCACGGGTGGCGTAGGTGTTTGGAAAATGTTCGAGACGCTGTCAGGCCGCCTGGGCGACATCTTCGACAAGCTTCGCAGCCGCGGGGTTCTCAACGAATCCGACGTCGGCGCGGCGATGCGCGAGGTGCGCGTGGCGCTGCTCGAGGCCGACGTGGCGCTGCCGGTGGTCAAGGACTTCGTCGAGAAGGTCCGCGCCCGGGCCGTCGGCCAGGAGGTGCTGAAGTCGGTCACCCCCGGCCAGATGGTGGTCAAGATCGTCAACGACGAACTGGTGGCCATGCTGGGCGGCGAGGGCGAGGAGCTGCACCTGGCGGCGGTGCCGCCGGTGCCGATCATGATGGTCGGCCTGCAGGGCTCGGGCAAGACCACGTCGACCGCCAAGATCGCCAAGCGGCTGGCCGGCAAGGAGCGCAAGCGGGTGCTGATGGCCTCGCTCGACACCCGCCGCCCCGCCGCGCAGGAGCAGCTCAAGGTGCTGGGCGAGCAGGCCGGCGTGCCGACGCTGCCGATCATCCCCGGCCAGATGCCGCTCGACATCGCCAAGCGCGCCATGGAGGCCGGCCGGCTGGGCGGCTACGACGTGGTGATGCTCGACACCGCCGGCCGGCTGCACGTCGACGAGGCGCTGATGTCCGAGCTGGACTCGGTGAAGTTCTCCACCATGCCGGCCGAGATCCTGCTGGTGGCCGACGCGCTGACCGGTCAGGACGCGGTCAACGTGGCGAAGCAGTTCAACGACCGTCTCAGCGTCACCGGCATCGTGCTCACCCGCATGGACGGCGACGGCCGCGGCGGCGCCGCGCTCAGCATGCGCGCGGTCACCGGCCGGCCGATCAAGCTGGTCGGCGTGGGCGAGAAGCTCGACGAGATGGAGAGCTTCCATCCCAGCCGCGTCGCGTCGCGCATCCTCGGTATGGGCGACGTGGTCTCGCTGGTCGAGAAGGCCCAGGAGCTGGTCGACGAGCAGGACGCCGAAAAGCTCGTCAAGCGCCTGCGCAAGGGCCAGTTCACCCTGGTCGACTACCAGAAGCAGCTCGAGCAGATGCGCAAGATGGGCGGCATGTCCGGCGTGCTCGGCCTGCTGCCGGGCGTCGGCAAGCTGAAGAAGGCGCTGGCCGGCGCCAACATCGACGAGAGCATGCTGGTGCGCCAGGACGCGATCATCAAGTCGATGACGCCCAGGGAACGCGAGAACACCAAGATCATCGCCGCGTCCCGCAAGCGGCGCATCGCCGCCGGCTCCGGCACCTCGGTGCAGGAGGTCAACAAGCTGCTGAAGCAGCACCAGCAGATGGCGGACATGATGAAGAAGATGGGCAAGGGCGGCAAAGGCATGCCGCAGCTTCCCCCCGGTTTCGACGGACTGATGCCCCGCTAGGGCGAACAGAAGAACAAGAGAGGAGCAAAGGAAGCCTCATGGCACTGAAGATCAGACTGGCGCGCGGTGGCGCGAAGAAGCGTCCCTACTACCGCATCGTCGTGGCGGACTCCCGCGCGGCCCGCGACGGCGGGTTCATCGAGCGGGTCGGTAGCTTCAACCCGCTGCTGCCGAAGGACAACGAGCAGCGCCTGAAGCTGGACGCCGAGCGCGCCCAGTACTGGCTGAACCAGGGCGCCCAGCCCACCGACCGGGTTGCCAGGTTCCTGGCGGCGGCCGACATCATCCCGGCCCGGCCGCAGGGCAACAACCCGGTGAAGGGCAAGCCGAAGGCGAAGGCGCAGGAGCGCATCCGCGCCGCCGAGGCGGCCGCCGAAGCCGCCGCGGCCGCGTCGGCCAAGGCTGCCGAAGAGCCGGCCGAAGCGTCCGAGTAGGCCGTGCCCGGCCAGGCCGAAGGTCTGGTTTGCCTGGGCGCGGTGGCCGGAGCGCACGGCGTGCGCGGCGAGGTGAGGGTGAAGGCCTTCACCGAAGCGCCCGAGGGCCTTGCCGCCTACGGCCCGCTCACCGGCGTGCCGGGCGGGCGGGTGTTCGAGGTCAAGGCCCTGCGCGCCGCCAAGGACGCGGTGGTCGTCCGGCTCTCCGGGGTCGACGACAGGGACGCGGCGGAGGCGCTCAAGGGGGTCCAGCTCTGCGTGCCGCGGACGGCGCTGGGCGAGACGGAGGAGGAGGACAGCTTCTTCCACGTCGACCTGATCGGCCTTGCGGCCGAGGACGAGGCGGGCCGGCCGATAGGCACGGTGACCGCCGTCCACGAGTTCGGGGCGGGCGACATGCTCGACCTGAGGCTCGCGGAGAGCGGCAAGTCGGTGCTGGTTCCGTTCCGGCGGGAGACGGTGCCGGTGGTGGACGTGAAGGGCGGACGGGTCGTCGTCCGCCTGGACGAGACGGAAGGAGAGGACGCATAGGCGCGCTCTGGGCAGCGACGGTGCTGACGCTCTTTCCGGAGATGTTTCCCGGCCCGCTCGGCCATTCGCTGGCGGGCAAGGCGCTGGACCGGGGCACGTGGCGCTTGGATGTGCGCGACATCCGGGAGCACGGCCTGGGAAGGCACCGGACGGTGGACGACACGCCTGCGGGCGGCGGCCCCGGGATGGTGATGCGGCCGGACGTGCTGGCCGCCGCGGTGGACGCGGCGCTGGCGGAGCCGGCCGGGACGGAGCGGCCGGTGGCCTATCTGTCGCCGCGCGGCCAGGTGTTCGACCAGGCCATGGCGCGGCGCTGGGCCGATGCCGGCGGGGCCGTGCTGGTGTGCGGCCGGTTCGAGGGCGTCGACGAGCGGGTGCTCGAGGCGCGGCGGATCGAGGAGGTGAGCCTCGGCGACTTCGTGCTGTCGGGAGGCGAGCCGGCGGCCATCGCGATGATCGACGCGGTGGTGCGGCTGCTGCCCGGCGTCGTCGGCGACGCGGCGGTGCTGGACGAGGAGAGCTTTGCGGACGGGCTGCTGGAATACCCCCAGTACACGCGGCCGCAGAGCTGGGAAGGACGAGAGATACCGGAGGTCTTGCTTTCCGGCCATCACGCGGAAATTGCGGCTTGGCGGAAAAGGAAGGCTGAGGATATAACCCGGTCACGCCGGCCCGACCTATGGGCGCGGCGCGTGGCCGACAAGAACAACAAGAGCGGCTAAGGACAGGTGCGATGAACATCATTGAGCAGATCAACCAGGAACAGGTTGCCCAGCTGACCGACGGCAAGACCATTCCGGACTTCGCCCCGGGTGACACGGTGCGCGTGAACGTGCGCGTGGTCGAGGGCAACCGCGAGCGCGTGCAGGCCTTCGAGGGCGTCTGCATCGCCCGCAAGAACGACGGCCTCAACTCGTCGTTCACGGTGCGCAAGATCTCCTACGGCGAGGGCGTCGAGCGCGTCTTCCCGCTGTACTCGCCCCGTCTCGAGAGCATCGAGCTGGTGCGCCGCGGCCGTGTCCGCCGGGCCAAGCTCTATTACCTGCGCGGCCGCACCGGCAAGTCGGCCCGCATCGCCGAGAAGAAGGATTTCGGCCGCTCGAAGGGCGCCGAGTAAGACGGCAGGAGACCTGCGCATGAGCGGTCCGAAGACCCTCTACGACAAGATCTGGGAAAGCCACCTGGTGGACGAGGCCGAGGACGGCACCTGTGTCCTCTACATCGACCGCCACCTGGTCCACGAGGTGACCAGCCCGCAGGCCTTCGAGGGGCTGCGCATGGCCGGCCGCAAGGTGCGCCGGCCCGAGGCGACGCTCGCCGTGCCGGACCACAACGTGCCGACGCTGGGCCGCGCCAGGGGCATCGACGATCCCGAATCGAAGACGCAGGTCGACACCCTGGAGAAGAACGCCCATGAGTTCGGTGTCACCTATCTGGGCATGGAGGACGTCCGCCAGGGCATCGTCCACGTGATCGGGCCGGAGCAGGGTTTCACCCTGCCGGGCACCACCATCGTCTGCGGCGATTCGCACACCGCGACCCACGGTGCGTTCGGCGCGCTGGCCTTCGGCATCGGCACCTCCGAGGTCGAGCACGTGCTGGCCACGCAGACGCTGATCCAGAAGCGCTCCAAGAACATGCGGGTGACGGTCACCGGCAAGTTGGCGACCGGCGTTACCGCCAAGGACGTGGTGCTGGCGATCATCGGCCGGCTGGGCACCGCCGGCGGCACCGGCTACGTCATCGAGTTCGCCGGCCCGGTCATCGAGTCGCTGTCCATGGAAGGCCGCATGACGGTCTGCAACATGACCATCGAGGCGGGCGCCCGCGCCGGCCTGATCGCGGCGGACGAGAAGACCTTCGAGTACTTCAAGGGCCGCCCGCTGGCACCCAAGGGCGCAACCTGGGAGATGGCCGTCGCCGCGTGGCAGCGGCTGAAGACGGACCCGGACGCCCGGTTCGACGCCGAGATCACCCTCGACGGCAGCGAGATCGTGCCGCAGGTCACCTGGGGCACCAGCCCGCAGGACGTGCTGCCGATCACCGGCAGCATCCCGGCGCCCGAGGACTTCGCCGAGGAGAGCCGCCGCAACGCCACCCAGCGGTCGCTGTCCTACATGGGCCTCACGCCGCGCACACCGCTCACCGAGGTCAAGATCGACCGGGTGTTCATCGGCTCGTGCACCAACGGCCGGATCGAGGACATCCGCGCCGCCGCCGCCATCGCCAAGGGCCGCAAGGTCGCCGCCAACGTGACCAGCGCCATGGTCGTCCCGGGCTCCGGCCTGGTGAAGGAGCAGGCCGAGGCCGAGGGGCTCGACAAGATCCTGGTCGAGGCCGGCTTCGAGTGGCGCGAGCCCGGCTGCTCCATGTGCCTGGCCATGAACGCCGACCGGCTGGAGCCGGGCGAACGCTGCGCCTCCACCTCGAACCGCAACTTCGAGGGACGGCAGGGCCGCGGCGGGCGCACCCACCTGCTCAGCCCGGCCATGGCCGCCGCCGCCGCCATCGCCGGCCATCTGGCGGACGTGCGCGAGTTCCAGTAGGGTTTGCGCGCAACTCGGGTGAGCAAGGGGAGAACGACACCATGGCGCTGATCAGCGACGAACTCTGGGCCGCGACCATCCGGCGCGCCATCGAACTGGCCAAGGAGCATGCCTCCGAGGAAGAGAAGCCGCGCATGGCGAAGCTGCACGTGCTCGGCCTGTCGGACGAGTTCGACGGCAAGAAGGGCGAATTCGGGATCATCAAGGTCCTGAAAGACTGACCGCCGGCCCTTCGCCGGCGACGACCGCCTGATCGAGGGCCGGATGACCGGCCCTCTTCATTATCGAGACCTTCGAGGGTCGGAGGAGAGAGACCGATGGACAAGTTCACCAAGCTGACCGGTGTGGCCGCGCCGCTGCCGCAGATCAACGTCGACACCGACATGATCATTCCGAAGCAGTTCCTGAAGGTGATCTCCCGCGAGGGGCTCGGCCGCGGCCTGTTCTTCGAGATGCGCTTCGACGACGACGGCAACGAGAACCCGGACTTCGTGCTGAACAAGCCGGCCTACCGCGAGGCGAAGATCCTGGTGGCCGGCGAGAACTTCGGCTGCGGCTCGTCCCGCGAGCACGCGCCCTGGGCGATCCTCGACTTCGGCATCCGCTGCGTCATCGCGCCCAGTTTCGCCGACATCTTCTACAACAACTGCTTCAAGAACGGCATCCTGCCCATTGTGCTGCCGCAGGAGGACGTGGACAAGCTGATGGACGACGCCGAGCGCGGCGCCAACGCCATCCTCGCCGTCGACCTGGAGACCCAGGAGATCACCGGCCCGGACGGCGGCAAGATCCGCTTCGACATCGACCCGTTCCGCAAGCACTGCCTGCTGAACGGCCTCGACGACATCGGCCTGACCTTGGAAAAGGCGGCCAGCATCGACAGCTACGAGGCGAAGCAGAAGGTGTCGCAGCCCTGGCTCGCCGGCGCGGCCTGAGGAGCGGGGCATGTCGAGCAACAAGAGCCTGCTGATCCTGCCGGGCGACGGCATCGGCGCCGAGGCCATGGCGCAGGTGCGCCGGATCATCGACTGGCTGGAGCGCAACCGCTCCCTCCGTTTCGACCTGGACGAGGATCTGGTCGGCGGCTGCAGTATCGACGCCCACGGCGTGCCGATCACCGACGCGGTGATGGACAAGGCGTTCAACGCCGACGCGGTGCTGCTGGGCGCCGTCGGCGGCCCGAAGTGGGACAACATCGACTTCTCCATCAAGCCGGAGCGCGGCCTGCTGCGGCTGCGCAAGGACCTGGAGCTGTTCGCCAACCTGCGGCCGGCCGTGTGCTTCGAGGCACTGGCCGACGCCTCGTCGCTGAAGCGCGAGGTGGTCGCCGGGCTCGACATCATGATCGTCCGTGAGCTGACGGGCGGCGTCTATTTCGGCGAGCCGCGCGGCATCACCACCCTGCCGGACGGCACCCGCCGCGGCGTCAACACCCAGGTCTACGAGACCGAGGAGATCCGCCGCGTGGTCCGCGTCGCCTTCGACATCGCCAAGGCGCGCACCGGCAGGCTGACCAGCTCGGAGAAGGCCAACGTCATGGAGTCGGGCATCCTGTGGCGCGAGGAGGCGCAGTGGGTGCACGACAACGAATATCCCGACCTGTCGATCCAGCACATGTACGCCGACAACTGCGCCATGCAGCTGGTGCGCAACCCGAAGCAGTTCGACGTCATCGTCACCGACAACCTGTTCGGCGACGTGCTGTCGGACATCGCGGCCATGCTCACCGGGTCGCTGGGCATGCTGCCGTCGGCCTCGCTGGGCGCCGCCGACGCCGAGGGCAAGCGCCGCGCCATGTACGAGCCGGTGCACGGCAGCGCGCCGGACATCGCCGGCCAGAACCTGGCGAACCCCATTGCCACCATCCTGAGCTTCGCCATGGCCCTGCGCTACTCGTTCGACCTGGGCGAGGACGCCGATCTGGTCGAGGGCGCGGTGCAGGACGTGCTGGCCGCCGGCTACCGGACCGGCGACATCATGCAGCCCGGCATGACCAAGACCTCCACCACCGGCATGGGCGACGCCATCCTGGCCGCCCTGGACAAACGCCAGGGCTGAATCGCCCCGCGGCCGGTTGCACTCGGCCGCAGAAGGCCTAGATGGTCGACTTTCATTCCCCGGAACCGGAGGCCCGCGTTCGCCCGAGCGCGGTCGGCGCCGGGCAAAGGAGAGGATAATGGGTTACAAGGTTGCCGTGGTCGGCGCGACCGGCGTGGTCGGCCGCGAGATGCTCCAGATCCTGGCCGAGCGCCAGTTCCCCGTGACCGAGGTGGTCGCGCTGGCGTCGCGCCGGTCGCAGGGCAAGGAAGTGTCGTTCGGCGAAACCAAGACGCTGAAGGTCAAGGCGCTGGAGAACTACGACTTCCGGGGCACCGACATCGCGCTGTTCTCCGCCGGCTCGAAGGTCTCCCAGGAGTGGGGCCCGAAGGCGGCCGAGGCGGGCGCCATCGTCATCGACAACAGCTCGTTCTTCCGCATGGACCCGGACGTGCCGCTGGTCGTGCCCGAGGTGAACCCGGAGGCCGTCGACGGCTACACGGCGAAGAACATCATCGCCAACCCCAACTGCTCGACGGCGCAGATGGTGGTGGCGCTCAAGCCGCTGCACGACCTGGCGACGATCAAGCGGGTGGTGATCGCCACCTACCAGTCGGTGTCGGGCGCCGGCAACGAGGCCATGGACGAGTTGTTCACCCAGACCCGCGCCATCTTCGTCAACGACCCGATCAAGAAGGACCGGTTCACCAAGCAGATCGCGTTCAACGTGATCCCGCACATCGACGTGTTCCTGGAGGACGGCTCCACCAAGGAAGAATGGAAGATGGTCGCCGAGACCCAGAAGATTCTGGATCCGGCCATCAAGCTGACCGCGACCTGCGTGCGCGTGCCCGTGTTCGTCGGCCATTCCGAGGCCCTCAACGTCGAGTTCGAGAATCCGTTCGACGAGGACGAG
>WGNW01000015.1 GCA_016124315.1 Alphaproteobacteria bacterium | reverse complement strand
GGTCAGGGTCTGGCCGGGAAACATCAGGCTCTGGACCTGGTCGACGGTGAGATAGGTGGTGGCGTAGGCGCTGGTCGGCAGGACGATGGCGGCGACCGGCAGCAGGAGATAGCGGGGATCCATGATCGGCACCCTCAGAAGTAGAACCCCGCCTTGATCCGCAGGCGGTATTTCTCGAAGTCGTCGGCGTTGGTGATGCCGTGGACGATGAAGCCGGGAGGCGGGTTGGCGTAGTCCTTGGCCCAGGGCAGCTGGAACAGGAACGTCGCGGTCACGAAGAAGCGGCGTCCGCCGTAGTGGATATTCGGGCCGAAGTAGTAGGCGACGTTGTTGGCGACGCCGCCCTTGAACGGGTTGAGGCTGGCGAACTCGCGTTCGTTGAGGAATTCCAGCCCCGCCGACCAGTTGGCGGCGAAGCGGTACGAGGCCGCCAGACCGAAATTGATGTCGGTCTCCCGGTCCCAGTGGATGCGCGCGTCGCGGCTGCCCGGCTCGGCCTCGGGATCGCCCTGCAGCTTGCGCAGTTCCAGCGCCCAGGTGAAGTTGAACGCCAGCACGATCCGGTCGTCGTAGAAGTTCTTCTGGATGATCAGCCGGTTCTCCACCTCGCGGGTGCGCGGGCCGATGGTCGGCTCGACGTAGAGCGCGATGCCGACGGGCGCCGTGTAGGGGCTCAGCACACGCCAGATCGCTTCCGCCGACACGCCCTCGAAGCGCCACTTCTCGAAGCGGGCGTCCGGGTCGGCCGTGTAGTCGGCGAACACCTCGGGGGGCACCGTCGTGCCGTCGGGGGCATTGTGGTAGACGTTGGCGTAGTCGTAGTTGACGTAACCGGACAGCTGCAGATTGTTGGTCAGGCCGTAGGAATATTCGGTCCGTCCCTGCCACAGGTGGAAGTCGCCCTGGCTGCGGCCCTCCCGGAGCGTCGACCACTGCTCGATCTCGCTCTGTCCCTTGGGCAGGATGTCGGTCGCGTAGACGTATCCGAACAGCGGTTCGTCGGCCCGGGCCGAGTGGGCGTTGCCGAGGCAGACGCCGAGTGTGGCCGCAAGGGCCGCCGTTGCCACCTTCTTCATGGGGGAATGATGCCTCCCGGTGCGTTCTGGTTACTTGCGAACGATTCGAATTTTCAAATCGTGCAAGCCTTTTACGCAAAGGCGAATCATTTGCAAGTAGAATTTTGGCTACGGCGGTGCGCGCCTTGCGATTCGCGCGGTGGTGAAGCGTCCGGGCGGGGGAACTGACCCGTCAGGTCCAGGCGGCGGCCTGGCGCTCCGGCAGCGGGCGGATGCGCGGATAATAGGGGCTGCGCAGCGGATCGCCGGGCTTCAGCTTCAGCTTGAGGCCGGGCGTCAGCGGTACGGTCGGCCGGCTGTCGGGGCGGGTGGCGAAGACGATGTCGTCGCCGTAGAGGCGTACCGAGAGGGTCCGCCGGCGGCGTCCCTCGGTGGTATGGCCGCCGCCGTGCAGCACGCCGGGGTGCAGCAGCACCACGTCGCCGGGCGTGATGTCGAAGGAGACGATGTCCCACTTGTCGCGCTCCTGCTCGATGTCGGGCAGGCGCGGCAGTTCCTTGCCGTAGAAGCCCTTGGTGGGATCCTCGGCGGCATCGGCCGGGCTGAAGCCGTCATAGATGGTGCGGCGGTGGGAGCCGGGGACGAACTCCAGGCACTCCTGCTTCGGGATCGGGTCGAGGGTGATCCACATGGAGGCGATCTGCTCTCCGGCCACCGGCCAGTAGGGCAGGTCCTGGTGCCACGGTGTCCGGCGGCAATAGCCGCCTTCCTTGACGAAGACGTGGTCGAACAGCAGCCAGACGTTCTCCGAGCCGATCAGCCGGGCGATCATGTCGGCGATGGGCGAATCGTAGAGCAGGCGCTGGAATTCGGGAGTCACGGCGAAGTGGCGGACCATGTCCTTGAACTCGCCGGGCAGCCCCTTGAAGAAGGTCTGGATGTTGGGGCTGCCGCTGTTCAGGATGCGCTGGATGCCGTAGTCGATCAGCGTCAGCCATTCGGGATGGATCGCCTGGGACAGATAGACGACGCCGTCGCGGCGGTAGGCGTCGATCACCTCGGGCGTGATCAGCGCCAGCGGCTCGTCCCACGGTTTCATGGCGGCCGGTGCCTCCGGTTCGGCAAGCGGCATGACGGTCTCCCCATTGATTCAGCGCTGAAAATCTAACGCAGTCTTCAGGGGGATAAAACCGTCACGCACGATCCCTGCTTTCCGGGCAGGCCTTCGCCGTTCAGGGGATGGCGGGCGGCGCCGCGGTGAGCAGGCGGGTGCCGTAGAGCGCGCCCAGCGCGGCGACCACGAAGACCAGCACCTCGCCGCCGTGGCTCGGCAGGGCGAATCCCACCAGGTTGACGCCCAGCACGTAGAGGCCGACGACGACCGCCGCGCTCAGCACGGCGATGCCGAGGGACCGGACGAAGGCCGGCAGGCCGCGGGCGCGAGAGCGCTTGCGCAGCAGGCCGCCGGCCAGGCCGCCCAGCAGCGCCGCGCCGAGAAAGCGCCAGGGAAAGGCGTAGTCGATGGTGGCGGATGCGCCGTCGAGGCCGGGACCGTCGGCCGAGATGGTGCCCGAGCCCACCGACTCCGAGCGCACCGAAACCTGCGCCATGCCGCCCGGTCCGAGCGCTGCCTGGTTCTCCGACAGCCGCCCCAGGGTGCTCGACAGCTGCACGGTGCCCGTGCCGTTGGCCGGAAAGGCCTGGGCGCGGACCAGCACGTTGGCCGTCTCCAGCCCCCAGCCCTGGATGTTGCCCGGGCTCACCTCCATGGCGAGCGAGGGCCGCACCCGCAGATGCAGGGTCTCGCCGGCGGGCGCCACGTTGGAGACCACGGTGACGTCCAGGTCCGCATCGGGCGTGTCGGCGGACACGCGGATGTCGGTGTAGGGCGGCGCGGTCTGGGCGGCGCTCGCCGGGTCGGGCTGGGCGGTGACCGGACCGAGCACCTGGAAGGCGATGGGCGCCGACAGAGCGTGGGCTCCCTTGCCGGCCACGTCGATGACGCCGACGCTGACCGCGCCCTCGTAGAGGCCGGTCTGCGGATTGCGGCGCAGCGGGGCGCGCGGGAACGCGACCGCCTTCAGCGTCAGGGTCTGGTCGTCCTTGCCGACGGTCTGGACGACGCCGTCGAACACGGCCGCGCCCGGGCGCACGGCGGCCGGCAGCAGGTCCTTGACCAGGGCCTGGCTCTGCTGCTCCTCGCGTGTTCCCAGGCGGACGAACCGGGCGATGCCGGGCCGCAGCGGCTTGGCCGGTGCCGCCGATTCGGCGGGAGCCGCCGGCAGGCGGGTCTCCGCCGGGGTCGCCGCGTTCTTCAGGTCGACCGTGACGCCGGGCGTGCGGGCGACGTGCTCCTGCAGCAGGCGCACCGTATCGGGCGCGGCGATGGCGGTCGAACGGGTCAGCGGCTGTGCTACGGCACCGGCCCCAAGGGCCGACGCCCCTAGCAGCACCGCCAAGATGAAATGACGCGGAATCCGGATGGCCCGTCGCATGACGCTTCCCCCCATCATGCCGAAATCGATGACTGCAACGCTGTGATCATGTCGCCCGATTCTGGCCGGATTGTGTCTCGCCGCCTGTGGTTCGTCGTTGCGTCCGCGCCGCGCGCTGTCCAGACTCGCGGTGCGGAGGGAGAGCGGCGGTGCACGAAAGTCTTCGACCATTCCATCTGGCGTTTCCGGTGCACGACCTGGCGGTGGCGCGGGCCTTCTATGGCGGCCTGCTCGGCTGCGGCGAAGGGCGCAGCGCCGACACCTGGGTCGACTTCGACCTGTTCGGCCATCAGATCGTCGCCCACCTCCATCCGGGCATGGACGCCGCCGGCGCGCGGCACACCAATCCGGTGGACGGCGACGACGTGCCGGTGCCTCACTTCGGGGTGGTGCTCGCGTGGGACGACTGGGAGGCGCTCGCGGCCCGGCTGAAGGCGGCCGGCCAGTCCTTCGTCATCGAGCCGCATGTGCGCTTCGCCGGCCAGGTCGGCGAGCAGGCCACCATGTTCTTCCTGGATCCCTCGGGCAACGCGCTGGAATTCAAGGCGTTCCGCGACCTGTCGCTGCTGTTCGCGCGGTAGGTCAGCGCAGCGGCTCGCGGCTCCTGTCCCGCATGAACAGCAGTCCCGCCACCGAGACCAGGGCGCCGACGGCGAAGTAGACGCCCGGCGCCGGATCGTAGCCGCTGGCCGAGATCAGCCACGTGGCGACCATGGGCGCCGTGCCGCCCGCGACCCCCAGGCCCAGATTGTAGGCCAGGGAATAGCCGGTCAGCCGGTCGGCGACCGGGAACAGCTCGACGAACATGGCGGGAGCGGCACCGAGGGGCAGGGCGATCAACAGGGCGAGTGCGATCTGGTTCCACAGCAGGTCGAGATGGCCGCCGGCGAACAGCGCGGTCAGCGGCCAGCCGGCGGCGGCCATGGCGCCGAAGGCGATCAGCAGGACGGTGCGCCGCCGCAGCAGATGGTCCGACAGCCAGCCGGCGAGCGGAATGAACGGCATTGCGAGGGCGAGTCCCAGTGCGTTGATCTGCAGCGCAATGTCGCTGGGCAGGCCGACCACCTCGTGGGCGTAGGTGGGCAGGTAGACCAGCGGGATGTAGAAGCAGATGCCGTAGCCCGACGCGAAGACGATGGCGGACAGGGTCTCGCGCAGGTTTTGGGTGATTGCCTCGTGGAGCGGCGAGTCCTCCTGGTGCTGCCGCTCGTGATGGGCGGTCTGCGGCATGTGCTTCAGGCGGCGCACGTAGAGGTAGGCGGCGATGCCCATGGCGCCGCCGAAGAGGAAGGGAAGCCGCCAGCCCCAGGTCTGCACCGCGTCGTCGGCGAGCACCGACGTGACCAGCGCGGCGAGGCCCGGGCCGGCCAGGGCGCCTGCGAGGCTGCCGAAATTGGCCCAGCTTCCGGCGAATCCCCGGCGGTGCAGCGGCGACGTCTCCACCATGTAGGTGACGGAGCCGCTGAATTCGCCGCCGACCGAAAGCCCCTGCACGAGCCTGACAGCCACCAGCAGGATGGGCGCCCACACGCCCACGCGGCTCTCCGTGGGCAGCAGGCCCAGCAGCAGGGTAGCCGCGCCCATGGTGACGATGGACAGGCGCAGCACCGCCAGCCGGCCGAACCGGTCACCGATCCAGCCGAACACCACGCCGCCCAGCGGTCGCATGGCGAATCCGCCGGCGAACACGCCGAAGGTCGCGATGAGCGACGTGAGGTGGTTATCCGAGGGGAAGAACTGCTGCGAGATGACCGGTGCGAAATAACCGTAGAGCGCGAAGTCGTACCACTCCATGACATTGCCGACGGTGCCGCCGATCAGGCTCTTCGGGCGGTGGCGTGCGCCCTTCAACTCCTCCGTTCCGGATGGGTTGGCCGCTGCGGAACCGGCCGCGTCCATGCCTCTCCTCCCTGGTCTCCGGCGATCTGCGTCGCGCCGGCGCCGCGCGCCTGTCTTTCAGGTGGATGCCATGGCGCGCGGAATCGAGTGCCGCGACCCTGCGGGACCGGCCGTCAGATCGTCAAGTCTGCCGATTGCCGATAGGACGCTGCGGCGGGCAGCATGTCGTCGCGCAGGACGTGCTGCTTGCCCCAGAACAGGTCGGCGCCGACGGTGGACACCGAGCGCAGCCAGTCCTGCGCGGTCCTGCATTGCCGCCGCGGATCTGAGGCTTGCCGGCACGCGGTGACGCTGCCGCCGGGCGACAGCACGAGGTTGAGGCCCGGCAGGGGCCGGATGACGACCCCGGGCGGCATGTGCGTCATGTCCATCACCGACGGCTCGGGCCGCTGCAGCAGCGACAGCACGACGGACGGCACCCGGTAGAGCGGCACGGCGCCCAGCTTCACCGGCCCGTTGCGGCCGTCGATGACCAGCAGCGGGGTGGCGTATTGGGTGCGGAACATGCTGTCGTCGAACCTGTCCCGGCTTTCGGCCAGCACGCCGGACTGGGCGTAGGCGTCGAAATTGCCGCCCAGGAACGGCAGGTGGTCGCCGAAGATCACCACCACCGCCTCCGGGTCGCGCTTCCGGAGCTGCTTCAGGAAGGCCATCAACTCGTGGGTCTTGTAGTAGACCGTGTTGGCGTACCGCTGCACCACCGGGTCGGCGCCCGGCGCGTGCACCACCACGGGGCGCTGGTCGTTGAGCGGATAGTCCAGATGACCGAAGAAGGTGACGATGTAGTCGAGGGTGGGCGTGCCGGTCTCCAGCAGCGGGTCGATCTTGCGCAGCACCTGCCGGTAGAGCGAGGCGTCGCTCAGGTAGTGGCCGTTCAGGTCGTCCTGGTCGAAGTCCTTGCCCGACCAGAACAGGTTGAAGCCGATGCGGTCATAGGCGTTCACCCGGTTCCAGAACGCCGCGGCGTTCGGGTGGGACGCCAGGGTCGTGTAGCCGGCCTCGTGCAGCGTCCTGGGCAGGCAAGGCGCTTGGTTGCGCAGCCTGCCTTCGAACACCACCCAGTCCTGGTTGACCGGGAAACCGCACAGGGCCTCGAACTCGGAATTGGCGGTGTAGCCGCCGAACACGGGCACCAGCGCCCGCGAGTTGCCGGACTGCCGCCACAGCGCGCGGAATTCCTTGTCGAAGGGATCCCGGTCGAAACCGGCGTTCTTCAGCACCGACGGGTCCCAGAACGTCTCCATCAGGATCACGTGCACGTTGCGCTTCACCGGCACGCCCACGTCATCCGCCCGCGGATCGACGTCGCCACGGGAAGTGGCAAGGTGCAGCGTCGGCTCGAGAGTCTCGGCGGCGGCCGCCACGGCCGCCTTGCCGGGCGCCGTGTCGGTACGCGTGGCATAGCGGGCGGTTTCCTGGATCAGGTGCACGAGCGGCCCGCGCGACAGGTAGTTGCCCCGCTGGTTCCACACCACGTTGCCGAACTCCCTGTCCATGCCGGCGACAATGGGCCGCGGTGCCAGGAAGAGCGCCAGCACCAGCCCGGCGAGGGCGCCGGCGGCGATGCGGGCGCGCCACGGCCGCAGGTCGAAGGCGAGCACCAGGGCGCCGCCCATGACGGCGAGGAACAGCGCCGCCAGCGCGAACCACCAGCCCGACAGGAGCAGCAGCAGGGAGCGCAGGGCGAGGGCGTCGTCGGGCATGATCGGGCCGCCCAGGACGGCGAGCTTGATGGCGTTGCCGATGTGCAGGAGGGCCATCAGCACGGCCATAAGCACCAGGAAGGTCCAGCGGTTGCGGGCCATGCTCAGCAGCAGGACGGCAAGCACCAGGTGGAGGCCGAGGTCGGCGGGAATCGCCTCGGGTCGCAGCGAGACGCCAAGCGCCCACGCCGCCGCAGCCTGGTACGCCGCATAGAGCAGTACCACGCCCAGCAGAGGGGCGATCCAGTGGCGCAGCAGCGGCCTGAGACGGGTCATCGCGGTCCTTCCGTTCCGATGCATCGATCGAGCACCGCAGCGGAATGGACGGCCTCATCCGCGAGCGTAACACGACCGTAACATGATTGTCACAATCGGCGCCCTCGGCTGAACGGCGCGTGAACCGGTGAGACGGCGGTGCGAAGGGTCAGCGGGGGTCGCTGTCCTGGCGCTCGTTGTCGCGCTCCTGCTGACGGATGGCCTCGCTGAAGGCCGCCGCCAGGATGCCGGTGGGCATGGCGATCAGCCCGATGCCCATGATGGCGGTGATGGCGGCGAGGATGCGGCCGAGCGGGGTGATCGGAAACACGTCGCCGTAGCCGACGGTGGTCAAGGTGACGATGGACCACCACATGGAGCGGGGAATGCTGCCGAACGCCTTCGGTTGGACGTCGCCCTCCACCAGGTAGAGCAGGGTGGACGACACGATCAGCAGGAAGATGGCGGTGCAGACGCTGACGCCCAGTTCGTAGCGCCGCGAGCGTACCGCGTCGACGATGCGCTGCGCGGCGCGGGAGAAGCGTCCCAGTCGCGCCACCCGGACGATCCGCAGCAGCCTGAAGGTCCGCAGCAGCATGGTCTCCGTGCCGCCCACCAGCATCAGCACGGGAAGCAGCGCCACGAGGTCGACCAGCGCCAGCGGCGAGACGACGTAGCGCAGCCGGCCGCGCCAGCCTTCGCCGTATTTCGGGTTCTCCACGCAGACCCAGAGCCGGGCCGCATACTCAACCGCGAAGACGGCGGCCGCCAGCCATTCCATCAGCAGGAACATCCGCCGGTAGGCGCGGGAAATCTCCGGCTCGGTCTCGATGATGGCGAGTGCCGCCGAAACCACGATCAGCCCGCAGATGAAGCGGTTGATCAGCGAAAGCCCTCGCCTGGTCCACGCCGTCGGCTCAAGGTGGATGTAGACCTGCCGCCGTATCGTGGGGTGGGCGTGCGTCGTGTCCATGGAGCGCCGGTCCCCGATACCCGCCGGACGCCGTGGAGGGCGCCCGCGTCTCTGGCGTGCATTAGACGCGCCTGCCGGTCCGACGGCAACAGGGTTTTCCGGCGGCGGAACGTTCCCTGCAGTTACCGCTGGACGCTGGGCCGGCAGGGACCCTAACCTCTTGGCATTGAAGGACGCGACGCGACGGGCGGCGTGGCGCGCCAGCGCAGGGGACCGCCAAGAGTAACGCCGATGGACGTGCAACTGGCCGAAGAGCGCATTCTGGTCTTCAACGATCAGTTCACCATGGATCATGCCGAGGGACGCGCCGCGACTAGGCGCATCGAGGCCTTCGGCACCATGGCCCGGGTGGCGGGCCTGCTGTCCAAGCCCAAGGAGAACGAGTTCGAGCTGGTCTACCGGGAGCGGCGGCTGCAGCCGTTCTGGCACGTCTCCTGCTCGGCGGTGTTCGCCTACGAGCGGCATCGGGAGCACGAGATCCGGCTGGCGCCCGAGGTGCGCGAGGTGCTGCTGTTCGGCGAGACCCTCGCCCCCTCCGACCAGCACGTGACCGTGCCGGTGCTGGAGCGCTGCCGCGAGGAGTTCCGGCGCGACCTGACGTTCGACGCCCTCAACGGCCAGCTCGCGCACGACCTGGCGAGCCGGCTGTCCCACGACTCGCTGGTGTTCACCCAGGACGAACTGGCCGGCGTGGCCAAGGAGGGCACGGTCGTGGTGCCGCCACAGGCCACCTCATCGGTGATCGTCCGCCAGGTGTTGGCCGGGCTGATGAACAAGATCGAGGCCGACAAGGTGATCGAGGAGACCGTGGTATTCGATGCCGTCGACCTCTGCTACCGGCCGGTCTACGCCTTCCGCTACCGGCGCCAGAACAAAGAGGCCGTGGTGGAGTTCGACGGCCTGACCGGCGAGGTGAGCACCGGCGGCTCCACCTTCGAGACCTATCTCGGCAAGATCATGGACACCAAGTTCCTGCTCGATGCCGGCGCCGAGGCGGTCGACCTGATCATCCCCGGTGCCAACCTGATGCGCGTCATCGTCGGCAAGGGCGTCGAGATGCGCAAGAACCGCTAGGCCGGGGCCGTGGACCGGCTGAAGGGCAAGGTCGCCCTGGTCACCGGCGGCGCCCGCGGCATCGGGGCGGCCATCGCCGCCGCCATGGCGGCCGAGGGCGCGTCCGTGGTGCTGAGCGACGTGCTCGCCGAGGCGGGGGACGCGACCGCCACCACCATCCGGGTCGAAGGCGGGCAGGCCCTCTTCGTCCAGCACGACGTCACGTCGGAGGTGGACTGGCACGCCGCGCTGGATGCGGCTGAGTCCGAGTTCGGCGGGCTCGACGTGCTGGTCAACAACGCCGGCCTGTTCCTCAGCCGCAGGCTCGAGGACACCGGCGTCGACGAGATGAACCGGATGCTGGCGGTCAATGTGGTCGGGCTGATGCTGGGCTGCAAGCTGGCGCTGCCCCGGCTGGCGCGCCGGGCCGGCCGCTGGGAAGGCGGCGGCTCGATCGTCAACCTGTCGTCGGTGGCCGGGCTGGTGGGCGCCTCGTTCCAGACCGTCTACAGCATGACCAAGGGCGCGGTGCGCCTGTTCACCAAGTCGCTGGCCATGGAGTGCGGCGACCTGGGACTCGCCGTCCGTGTCAACTCCATCCATCCCGGCGTGATTGAGACCGACATGGGGCAGGCGGTAGCGAAGGGCCAGATGGAGGCGCGCGGCATGGATGAGGCACGGGTACGCCGCTTCCTGCTGGCGGGCCACCCGGTCGGCAGGCTGGGCCGTCCGAAGGACGTGGCCGACGCCGCCGTGTTCCTGGCGTCGGAAGAGAGCGGCTTCATGACCGGCAGCGAGCTGGTGGTCGACGGCGGCATGTCCGCCCGCTGACTCGTCCGCCCGATCAGTGGACGGTGGGCGAGATCGGTCCCCAGTCGCCTGGCGCCGGATCGGCCAGGGTCGTGGCGGGCGTGATGCTGTCGGCGGGCAGGTCGGTGTGCTCGCTCACCACGGAGACCAGCGCCCGCCACACCGCCTGGCTGTCCGACGCCGCGCCCGACGAGCGCATCCGCGCGTAGTTGAGGCCCGCGACCTTCTCTGTCAGTTCGCCCACCGTGCGGCAGCCCCTGGGGAACCGGCCGGGGTCGATCAGCGGCAACAGCACGCTGCAGGCGAGCGCCAGCATGGCATAGGGCCAGGCGACCGGCAGCGGGCCGATGCCGAATGTGAGGCCCACCGAGGCGAGCAGGCCCGCCGCCATCAGCACCAGGCCGGGAATCGAGGTGGCGTAGTCGGGCATGCGCAGGCCCGATTCCTCGCCCAGCCGCTTGAGGAAGCGGCGCGGCTGGAACGTCGCCAGCTCGCGCAACGGCGTCTCCGGCCGGATCTCGGCGGGCGCGACCAGGCGCAGGATCGCCCGCCGCAGCTTGCGGAAGGCCATGGCGCTGGCGCAGGCATTGCCGATCTGTTCGGGATCGATCAGCTTGTCGGCGATGCTGCGGTAGATGTCGCCCACCGTACGCCAGCCGGCGCTCTCGTCCGGCCCGAAGCGCACCCCGAACGAAAGTGCCAGGTTCTGGCTCAGCTTGACGTCGTCGAGCCGTTCGTTGAGGCCGAGGCTGTTGAACGGCGCCTCCATGCTCAGTTCCGCGCGCTCCAGCCGCCGTCCACGGTGCAGATGACGCCGGTGGTGTAGCCGGACCGGTCGGAGGCGAGGAACGCCATCAGGTCGGCGATCTCCCGTGGCTTGGCCGCGCGGCCCAGCGGGAAGGCGGCGGTCAGTTCGCGCCAGCGGGTCTCGTCGCCCCACTTGGCGCGGGCGTTTTCCTGCAGCCGGTTGACCATGCGGTCGGTCTCCACCGGTCCCGGATTGATGCCGACCACGCGGATGTTGTCGTTCATCAGGCTGCGGCCGCCCAGCGCCCGGGTGAAGGCCATCAGCGCGGCGTTGCCGGTGGAGCCGGCCAGGTAGTTGAAGTCGAACCGCTCCCCGGCCGCGCCGATGTCGTTGATGATCACGCCGCCGCCCCGCGCCTTCATTCCGGCGTAGATCCGCCGGGTGAGGTTTATGAAGCCGAACACCTTCAGGTCCCAGGCGTGTCGCCAGCGTTCCTCGTCGATGTCGCCCAGGGTACCCTGCGGGATGTCGCCGGCGTTGTTCACCAGCACGTCGATATCGCCGCAGGCGTCGGCGAGGCGGTCGACGTCGGCGCTGCGCCGCAGGTCGGCCGGATGGACCGATACGCGGATACGGTGCGCGTCTTCGAGGCGGCGTGCGTGGGCGGCCAGCAGGTCCTCGCTGCGGGCCGCGAGATGCAGGTCGCAGCCCTCCTCGGCGAACGCTTCGGCGGCCGCGAGGCCGATGCCCTTCGAGGCGCCGGTGATCAGCACGCTCTTGCCCTTGAGGTTGAGGTCCATGTCGCTTCTCCCGCTTCGGTCGGCAGATTAGTGGATGCGGCTCCGGGAGGGAACGCCGTCAGTTCGACGGCGGGTACATCTTGATCAGCCGGCGTTGCCTCAGGTGGGCGCGGGCGAGGGCGCGCCAGCCGATCGGCCGGTGGCCCATGCGCCGCATGTCGTCGGCCATGGCGAACAGCGCGCGCTGCTTGGCGAACACGCCGCGGAAGGTGTCGAGGAAGGAATAGCGCGGGTCCCAGTACTGGATCGCCTCGGCGCCGGCGCCGTTCACCTCCAGGATGGTGAAGCGGCCTTCCTGCAGCGCCTCGACCGACTCGAACTTGACGTCGAAGCGGCCGTAATGGAAGCCGTCCATGGAGCGGCAGAGGTCGTCCATGGTGGTCTCGAACGGGGCGGTGATGAGATGGTCGGCGTCCTCGTAGCGGCCGCCGGTGCGGATCGAGGCGATCACCGCCAGGCGCACCGTCTCGCCGGCTGCCGGCACCCGGTCGATGGCGCCGCCCAGCACGGCGGCGTAGGCGTCGGCGTAGCGGCGCAGGCGCGGGTCGGCGGCGATCAGCGCGGTTATCGGGGAATGGCCGTCGCCGCTGACCTGCGGCAGGTGGCGGATGGTGAGCGCCGCGACCCGGCCGCGGACGTGGTGCGGATGGCGCACATAGAACACCGCGGCCTCGAAGGGCGCGTCGACCAGCCGTTGCAGCAGAAAGGTCTCGCCGGCGGGGAATGCCGCCGCATAGGCGGCCAGTTCGGCTTCGTCGGCGATCCGCCGCACGCCGAAGCCGCACCAGCCGATGTCCGGCTTGACGATGAGCGGATAGCCGATCCCCGCCGCCCGGCGCACCGCCTCCGGATCGGCGCCCGGCGGCACGGCGGCGGTCTCGGCGACCCAGGGCGCGAACCGGCGATCGATCATGTCGAGGCAGGCGCGCTTCGACTCGCCCACCAGGCCGCCCGTCTCGATGCCCGGGTTGACCACCGACGGCAGGGTGACGCTGCCATAGCGGAAGCCGAGCCAGAACCACTGGATGGTGAGCGGCGTGAACAGCAGCCATTTCGGCAGAACCTCCACGGGCGCCGACAGCCGCGCCGCCGCCGGCCAGGCGGCGGAAGCTCGCAACCTGCGCTGGCCGGGCCATCCCGCAACCGCGCCGTTCAGCCAGCTTTCGGGTGCGGCCATGATCCCCTCCGTTCCAGATGGCGCCCGACCAGCCACTTGATGCCGGTCATCAGGGCGAACAGGCCCGCCAGGATGGCGATCCACGCGCCGATCCTGTCCCGGGCGGCGATCGCGTCGCCCAGGCGGATGACGCCGTAGAGCAGCAGCGGCGTGTAGACGGCGGCGGTCGCGACGCTGATCAGCGTGAAGCGCCGGAAGCCGATGCCCAGCAGACCGCAGGTGGTGAAGACGGTGAACAGCAGGCCGGGCACCAGGCGGCTCACCGGGATCAGCCACGCCAGGTGCCTGTCGAGCGTCCCCGTGAAGCGAGGTCCGGCGGGCAGCAGAGCGGCGACCCGCCGGTGGCGGCGAGCCAGGCGGCCAAGGCCGTAGAGCGCGAGGTCGCTGGCGATCACGCCGGCCAGCAGGATGAGCGTGCAGGCGGCCGCCGACAGCACACCCTTCTGCACCAGGAAGGCGCCGCCGACGAAGGCGAGGCTCTCGTGCAGGAACGGCGCGAGGAACAGCCCGACGGCTTCCGTCAGGCTCTCGCCTCCTTGGGCGCCGAGCGCCAGCGACATGCGGACCCTCCCCGTTTCAGCGTCCGGACCGGATTTCGTAGTGTATCGGCTTGAAGGCGTAGTTGTTGGATTGCTCCGCCGAGCAGGCCGTCAGTCCGATCACCAGGTCCACGCGCGCCTTTATCAGGATATGGTCGCCGGCGCGGCTGAGGGGAGGGTCGACCCGCAATTCTCCCGTCCGCCCGTCGATGGGGACGTTCATGAACACGTTGAAGGCGGTGGGGATGGCGTCGGGCGCGATGCCGAAGGGCGCGAGCGCCTCGGCCAGGTTGCCGAAGCAGCCCTGGTGCGGATGCTCGTGCCCGTAGATGATGCGGAACGTATCGGCAGAGCATGGCGTCAGCAGGAAGTCGTGCCGGCCCACCGTGTCCTCGACGATGTCGAACAGGATGCGGCTGCGGTTGGAATAGATCGGGTCGCCCGCGCCCAGGTAGATCTTGTTCAGGTAGTCGAAGGTGCGGCCGTTGGAGAGCACCTCGGCCGTGTCGTGCCGGTTGAACGCCACCAGGTCGGCCACCTGCTCGCCCTGCGGGTCGATGATCTTCAGCCGGTCGCCTGCGGCGAGGGTGAACGCCACGCCGGAGCGCGGCGGAATGACCTGGACCATGCAGTTCCTATTTCTGTGGGCGGAAGGGGCACTGCCAGTCGGCGCCCACCCTCCGGCCGCTGTATTGCGGCGCCTCGCTCACCTTACCATGCTCGGCGAGCATGGGGTTGGCAAACCCGTCCAGCACCTGGTCGCGGGCGAGGATGCGCTCGCGGATGCGCTCGTAGCGGCCCTCCCGCCGCAGCTGGGAGAACTGACGGTGGGCGTTGAACACGATGGCCGGGTGCGGGAAACGCCGCGCCGTGCGGCTGGCGCCAGGGTGCAGCCCGACGATGTAGAACGCCTGGGCGCCGAGGCTGAAGCCGAAGCGCGGCGAGGCCGGGTCGGCGCTCACCTCGGGACTCCAGCCGTGGCGCCGGGCGTCGAGGCGGTGGAGGGCGCCGAGACGGTCCCACAGCGCCGCCTCGTAGGCTTCCTCGCCCAGGTCCATGGGCGTCCGGAACACCGCCGCGAAGCTGCAGAACAGGGGATGCCCGTCGCGGTAGCGCGCGATGAAGCCGTAGAGCGCCTCTAGCAGGGCCTTGTCCGAGCTTCCGCAGCGCAGGTCGGCGCCTTCGAACACCTCGATCTGGCCCTTCGCGGCAGCGGACTTGGCGCCTACGCAGGGGAAGCGCTGCGCCTCGATGAAGGCGAAGAGAGCCTGCCGGATGTTGGTCGTTCGCGGGGTCATTTTTCCGTTCCGCAGCCGGTTGGTCCGAAGTCCCAAAGCAACGTGGGCAGCGGGCCTTGGTTCCAAGCTGAAGCCTGGCCGAATGGCCGGGGTCCGCTTGAATATGGTATCCCAATGCCGCGGCATCCGCCGCATCCGTAACGGCCCCGTACGTTCCATGGCGTTTGCGGCGCGGTGAGCGAGGTCGGTTCAGTCGCGTCGGGATTCGCGGCCCAGCGCGCGCAGCACGTCGGCGTCGCGCCCGTAGAGGTCCGGGTAGACGTGCAGCGTGCCGTCCCGGTCCATCTGGGCGGTCCAGTACATGATCACGATGGGCACCTGGCGCTTGAGCGTGATCATTCGGGTCGTGCCGCTCTCGATGGCGGCCGCGACGGCCGCGCGGTCCCACTCCGGGTCGCCCTGCAGCAGGTAGTCGGCGACGTCGAGCGGGTTCTGCACGCGGATGCAGCCGGAGCTCGCCGCCCGGTCGGCGCGGGCGAACAG
>WGNW01000088.1 GCA_016124315.1 Alphaproteobacteria bacterium | reverse complement strand
CGACGTCGCCACCAGCGCCGTCGCGTCCGTCACCACCTCGTAGGGCGCGCCCACGGCGGTCACCGTCGACAGGCCCAGCTCAGTGCTGGTCAGCGACGGGTTGATGTCGCCGGAGATCTCGGCGAAGGAGACGTTGGCCACCGTGCTGGTGGTCAGCGTGTTGGAATCGAGCGTCGCCGAACTGCCCTTGCCCAGGTCCAGCGCCGCGATGCGGACGTCGCCGCCGGTCAGCTTGGAGGCCAGGGTGGCGGTGCCGATGTCGGTCGTCGACTGCAGCGTGCCGATGGTCGCCGCACTGGTGGCGCCCGTGCCCGTCGCCGCGTAGAGGTCGACGGCGCTGGTCGAGGTGTTGCTGATGACGTTGGCGTAGCCGGACTGGGTCGCCACCGTGATGGTGTCGGTGCCGCCGCCGAAGTCGTGGGTGCCCTTGGTCGGGGAGCCGAACAGCGGATTGGTGACCGTCGCGGTGATCTTGGTCGCGGTGTCGATCTGCGTCGTCGCGATCACGCTGGCGCTCTTGGCCGCCATGTCCAGCACCGGCGGAACCGCCGTCAGGTCGAACTGCGCGTTGTCGGCCCGCGCCGTCGTGACGCCAACCGTCGTCATCAGCGCGGCAATGCTCACGCTGGACAGAATCCTGCTTCTGGTCATGAAAGCCCCCTAAAAAAATCCCCTCACGCCGCCACGGCCGTAAAAAGCAAGCCGGTCCGCAAGTGGTCGTCGCCAAAAGATATACCTGACCGAAAAAATAAAGCCAAGAGCGCAAGTAAAAATCGCTTTACCGGAGCGCTGTTTTTTTGCGTTGCGACAGAAAAATGGCGCTAAGACCAAGAAATCGCACGGGATTCGGCAAACGAGCCGACCGGGCGGTGGCCGGGGTGGCGCGGCTGTGCGGGCGCCTTCCGAGGGCGCCGATCGCAGGCTTCCGACGCGCCGGCGCGCTGAGGCCTCTGTGCCGTCGAGTCGTCGTGGGCGCGGGACCGATTCCGGCCGGCACCCGCACCGCGTGCTATGGCGTCTCCCTTGCCCAGGCATAGGCGCGGTAGCTGACGTCGTCCGCGTCGCGGCAGCCGTTGACGAAGCCGTCGAGGGCGAGGGCTGCGTCCTGCAGGCCGCGCCGGGTTTCCACCCAGTCCATCACCACGGTGCGGTCCCTGATCCGCCACTCGCCGCCGCGGCGCTCCAGCATGTCGGCGTAGCGGCCGGCGGCGACGTCGATGGCCAGCGCGCCGTCCTCGCGCCTGGTGTGGTAGGCGAGGAAGTAGCTGTCGGCGGCGGCGCGGCTGCCGGTGACGGCGATGTTGGATTGCCCGAGGAAATGCATGGTGCGCTCGAACGCGTCGCGCAGCATGGGCACGATGAACGCCGAGAAGCCCGGGCCCGGGCCGACGTAGATGCCGTGGTTGTCGGTCGCGTCGTCCCAGTAGACGCTGTCGATCAGCGCCGCGTCGAGCCGGTCGATGCCGCGGCAGTAGCGCTCCAGCACCTGCCGGATGCGGTGGTGGTCGACCAGTTCGGTCAGGATGTCGTCCATCGGTTCACGCCTCCCACGTCAGCGGCCTCCGCGTAGCACGGCCGCGGTCCAGCGTTCTTGATGGACGGCGACAAATCAAGCGCGGGGCGCGACATGCGCGGTCCGGCCGGCGGCGCAAAGTCGCCGCGTGCCGTCGGGTATTTGTCGTCAAAGATAAAGACGCCTCTCGCGAGCCGCTCGCATTATCCCGATGACGCCGAAAAGCCTGCCGGCGTCGCGGGGAAGTCGGCAAGGGCGCGCGCCCAGAGGCGCGGCCCCGATGGCGCGGGCGACGGGGAGGCGGACATGACGGGTCGGGTGCTGATCGCTTTGATGCTGGCCGCGCTGGCGGTGGAGTCCGTCCGGGCGGAGGACGCGGCCGCGCCGGCGGTGGGCGAGATCACGGTCACCGCGCAGCGCCGCGAGGAGAAGCAGGAGGACGTGCCCATCTCCATCACCGTGCAGACCGGCGAGCAGCTCCGGACCGCCGGCGTCGACAATCTGCGCGACCTCGCGCTGGTGACGCCGGGCCTCACCTTCCAGGCCCAGGGCAACTACGTCCAGCCGGCATTGCGCGGCATCACCACCCTGGTGACCGGCCCGGGATCGGACAATCCCATCGCGCTCTATGTCGACGGCGTCTACGAGGGCACCCAGGCGGGCGCCTCCATCGACCTGCCGGACGTCGAGCGCATCGAGGTCTCCAAGGGGCCGCAGGGAACCCTGTTCGGCCGCAACGCCACCGGCGGCGCCATCCAGATCTTCACCAAGTCGCCCAGCTTCGAGCCGGGCGGCAAGCTGAGCGTGATCGGCGGCTACTACGACGGCGGTGGCCCGAGCCGCTCGTCCTACGATATCGGCGTCCAGGGCTTCGTCACCGGCCCCATCGTCGCCGACAAGCTGGCGGCCAGCCTGTCCTTCGCCTTCCGCGACGTGGACGGCTATTCGCGCAACGTCGCCTTTGCCGCGGTGCCGTCCGCCATCGCCGGCAACTACGGCTCGGACCGGATGGACTGGATCCACTCCTACAGCGCCCGCGCCAAGCTGCTGTTCACGCCCAGCGACCGGGTGTCGATCTTGGCCACCGCCTACTACATGCAGCGCGGCACCGACCACGGCAGCGTCGGCCTGCCGGTCGGCGGCCTGACCGCCGCCTCGCTCTACCCGGACGCGGTCTACGGCACGAAGCCGTGGCAGTACGCCTACGACGCGCCCCGCCCGCTCACCCGGCTGCGCAACTACGGCGGCAGCCTGAAGATCGACGTCGACACCGGCGCGGGCACCTTCACCTCCACCACTGCCTACACGCAAAGTCGCTACCTTGAGCGGGTGGACGTGGACGCGGCCTATTCGCCGCAATGCCTGGCGGCGGCCCCGTTCACCTTCGCCTGCCTGGCGTTCAAGGACAAGCAGCCCAACAACAACTTCTTCCAGGACTTCCTGTTCACCTCGGAGAAGATGGGCCGGCTGAGCTTCATCGTCGGCGGCAACATCTTCCTGAGCAACGGCAGCATCCCCGCCTGGATCAACGATTTCACCGACGGCGCGCGGCCCGGCGCGCCGCAGGTGGTGAACGGGCCGCTACTGGTGGCCGAGACCAGGGTGAAGACCCGCGCGTTCGGCATTTTCGCCGAGGCCGACTACGAGATCGTCGACCGGCTGACGCTGACCGCCGGCGTGCGCTACAGCTACGAGAAGAAGAAGGGCTTCGTGACGTTCTTCGGCTCGCCGCTCGCCCTGTTTGCCAACCCGGACTGGAACAACGTCAGCCCGCGGGTCGGCCTGCGCTACCAGATCGATGCGCACACCAACGTCTACGCGACGTTCAGCCGCGGCTTCAAGAGCGGCATCCTGCCGATCCTGACGGTCGGCCCGGCGGTCAATCCCGAGAAGGTGAGCGCCTGGGAGGTGGGCTTCAAAACCGCGCGGCGGCGCTTCAACCTCAACGTCGCCGGCTTCTACTACGACTACAAGAACCTGCAGATCCAGTCGTTCACCGGTACCGCGATCATTCCCACCAACGCCGCCTCGGCCCGCATCTACGGTGTCGAGTTCGACGGCACGGCCCAGCTCACCCAGCAGCTATCGGCGCGGCTCGGTGCCACCTGGATGCCCAAGGCCGACTTCACCGACTTCCCCAACGCCGCCGGCTACGGCCTGCCGATCACCGCCGGCGGCCTCAGTCCCATCGTCGGCGACGTCAGCGGCGACCGGCTGCTGCGCGCGCCCCGGCTCAGTGCGGTGTTCGGCCTCACCTACACGGCCGAGGTGAGCGGCGGCGAGCTGACCGTGGCGCCCAGCGTCTACTACTCCAGCAAGTACCTGCCCTACGACCCGTTCGGCGTGCTGGTGCAGAAGGGCTATGCCCGCGTCGCCGCCGAGGTCAGCTACCGGCCCGACGGCAGCGGCTTGCGCGTTTCGCTGTGGGGGCGCAACCTGACCAACACCAAGTCCTACAGTTCCACCACCATCTCGGCCGGCGCGGCGCGCGTCACCTACGACGAGCCGCGCGAAATCGGCCTCACGATCGACTATGACTTCTGACCGGGGAACGTCCGCGCGGGAGGGCGGCATGGAGACGAAGCCCATCAGCTTCAGCGATCCGGAGGTGCAGCGCTGCCCCTTCGCCGCCTATGCCGAGGTGCGCAAGGCCGGGCCGGTCTACCGCGACCCTCGCAGCGGCTTTTACGTGGTCACCGGCTACGAGGAGATCCGCAAGGCGGCGGCCGACCCGAAGACCTTCTCCAACGTCACCGGCCAGCTGATGGTGAAGAACGCGCCCTACCAGGCGAAGATCGACGCCATCTACCGCGAGAAGGGCTACATGCCGGTCACCGCCCTGGTCGCCGCCGACCCGCCCGTCCACACCATCCACCGGGCGCTGGTGGACAAGGTGTTCACCATCGGCCGGGTGCGCCAGATGGAGGCCTACCTGGAAGGCGTGGTCGACGAGATGATCGACCAGGTGATCGACGACGGTACGGTGGAGTTCTACTTCAACCTGGCGGTGAAGATCCCCAACCATGTGCTGTCCGACCAGATCGGCCTGCCGCGCGAGCGCTACGCCGATTTCAAGCGCTGGGCCGACGCCATCGTCCAGGAGAACGACCCGGACAACGGCGAGGAGCGGCAGATCGCGCTCACCCACACCATCTGCGAGCTGCAGCACTTCATCGTCGCCCGCGCCGAGGAGTACCGCGCCCGGCCCCTCGACTGCATCCTCAGCGACCTGGTGCACGCCGAGGTGGACGGCAGGCGGCTCGCCATCGAGGAGATCATCCAGATCGTCGAGCAGATGCTGCCCGCCGGCAGCGACACCACGGTGGGCGCGCTCGCCTCGGCCATGTACCGCATCGTCACCACGCCGGGCCTGGAGGACAGGCTGCGCGCCGACCCGGCGCTGATCCCCAAATTCGTCGAGGAGGTGCTGCGCATCGACGCGCCGGTGCAGGGGCTGTGGCGGCGCGCCACCCGCGACACGCAGATCGGCGGCACGCCGATCCCCGAGGGCGCGATCATCGTGCTGCGCTACGGCGCCGGCAACCGCGACCCGGCGGTGTTCCCCGACCCCGACACGCTCGACGTGGAGCGGGGCAACGCCCGCAAGCACTTCGCCTTCGGCACCGGCGCGCATTTCTGCGTCGGCAACCAGCTTGCCCGCGCCGAGCTGCGCGTCGCCGTCGCCGGCATCCTGCGCCGCATGGGCAATCTGCGGCTGGCGCGCGGCGAGGCGGGCGTCGGCTGGCAGACCCACTTCTTCGCCTACGGCCCCAACCGGCTGGAGATCGCCTTCGACAAGCGGTGAGGGGCCGATAAGGACGAGATGGTGGTTCTCGCTTATGGGAGAGGCCCGCATGGCCTTCGGCCGGGCGATATTACAGCGCCGGTAATGAACTCCGGCCTCGCGGCCGTTCGGCGTTGACCGCGCGGGCTGCGGGCCGCCTACTTTGTCGGGAGTTCATCCGGCAAGGTCACTGAAGGATCAGCACCATGCACTCACGCGCCCTCCGTTCGATGCCCGCGGTCGCGGCCTTTCTGATGCTTGCGCTCGCGGCGTCCGCCGCCCAGGCCGAAAGCTGTGCCGCGAAGAGCAACTGGCGCAACACCGACAACAGCGCCAGGGTGGTGGTCAAGGCGCGGTCGTCGAAGGCAGGCTGGAGTCTCCAGCCGGGCAAGCCCGCCAATGCCGCCCCGGCCGCCGTGCCCACGGACAGCAAGGCGCCGACGGTCTATGCCAGGTCCGTGAAGTTCAGCAAGGGCGGCGTCGAGACGGTCGTCAACTTCTGGTTCAAGCACACGGACGGCGCCAAGATCCCCGTGACCATCGTCGTGCACGGCAAGATCGGCCCGTGGAACGCGCTGACCGACGTCCCCAAGGTGAAGCCCATATCGGTGGACGGGCCGGCATGCACGCGGACCTTCGACAGCGTCGACATGGTCTACACCTTCGACCTCAGCAGCCTGTCCACCCAGTAGCGGCGAGGCGCCGGGTATTTCCGGGACGGGTTCCTAAACGGCCGGCTGCGCATCCCGGACCCGATCGGGCCGGGCTCGGATGGGACAACGGGTCAGGGCATACAGGAGACGGTCGAGATGATGAGTGCCAATCCCGCGATTGTGGCTGTGGTCGCCGCCATGGCGATCATCGTCCAGCCGGCTCTTGCCGGAGAGTGCGTGTATACCAAGAGGGGCTTGAACAAATTCAGCCAGAGCTCGAGTGCCTACACGGTCGTCCACAACGACATGAGCAGCGCCAAGCTGAAGGTGGAGATCTCGCGGGACGGGAAACTGAAGAAATCCGTCTGGCTTGCCCCGGGCGAATCGCTGTCTCATACGGCCGGCGTATCCGAAGGCGGCGGGACGGCAAAGGTTTGGGTGCAGCTCTATCCGGACCCGGGGCGGACGACCTTTGGTTGCGGATACTGGATCAAGTCGAAAAACGGTGGCGACTGGGTCGAGTGGATGCTCCCCGAGGGGCAATCTTCAGTCTGCAGCGCCAGTGCGGAGGCAGCGGTCAGTTGCAGCAAGGACTATAATAAGGACAAGAGCCGCTACCGGACCGATTTGCGCGTGGCCGACCCTTCGTGAAGCGGAACGCCCGGAATACCCGACGCGCCGGACCGACGTGTTGACCTGAGATCGGAAAGGGGTGCCGCGAACGCTGTGGCCCGACGACTTCGCCTGCCCTTGCCGGACGCCTCAAGGTTTCTCTGGCCGGCTTCTCCGGCCTGATCCTCGGCCGTTACGGCGCCGTGTATGCCTTGAGCGTGCCGCAACCGCCTCTCAGCTTCACATCTGCTTCGCCTTTCGCCAGCTTGTCCGGCGTCAGCTGGGCGTCCTTGTCGCCGGTGCATCCGCTGCTGGTGACGAACTTGAAGTGGTAGCCGCACTTGGGGTCCAGGCTGACGTCGAACGACCGCTTGTCTCTCAGCTGTTCGGCCGTCAGCGCGTCGCTCACCGGGTCGATGAGGTTTCCCTCGTGTACTTTTTCCAATTCGCTGCAGCCGTCGGATGGTTTCTGGGTCACCTTCACGCGCTGCACGATAATCCCGGACGCGTTGCTTACCGTGCCGACGACGCAGCTGCTTCCGTCGCAGAAATTCATTTCCCCCGCCATCACCGGCCCGCTGGCGAGCAGCAGCCCAAGGCCCAGGACCACGCCGCGCCTGATGCACTTCCCTGTCTTAATCATCATCCACCTTCTCCAGATCGGGCGCGGCTTTCCGCACCGACAACGCTTCAAGCGTAAGAGAAGAGACTGCCGTGTCATAGGCGCGAGCCCAATTTATGCGTGGCCCCCCGATCCGGAAGGGCGGCTCGCAACTCGATCTTTCCGGGCCGCCGGACGCCTCGCACCGCGTAAGCCCGGGCCGAAACCGAAGGCGGCAGCGGAGCGCGCGGCCGATCCAGTTAGTAAACTGTTGCCGTAAAGGCGCCGTAACGGATTACCGGGATTACGGAGACGCCGCATCCAGGGTGGCGGGATCGACGCATTCGTTGTTGCCGTCGAACTGGCAGCGGTTGCCCTTGGTCGTCGTACCCTCGCCCTTCAGTTTCCAGGTCACGCCGTCGCTCCGGTAGTAGAGCCTGGTGCCGTCCTTGCGGCAGCTCTTGGTCTGCACAGAATTGACATTCAACACGTTGTAGGAGAGCCAGATTTCGCGCGCTTTCGCGATTCCGGACTTTTTCGACAAGTCGAAAGTCCTGCTCGTGCCGGCGGTGATCGTGGTTCCTTCGGCCCCGAGGTCGGCGACGGTACGTCCGCCTTGGTCGTAGCCATCTTCAGGCTGCTTGACTTTAAGATCGACGATAATATAGGCGCCCTTGTTGTTGATTTGGAACTTGCCGACGGCGCAGTTGCGGGTCTGCGATTTCGCGTGGGCCGGGTTGGCGGCGACGGCCATGGCCAGTACACCCCCGGCGAGAACACATTTGCCGAAGCGTGAAAACGACATGAATATTCCTTTCTGAGTGTTGTCTCCCGGGAGATTGGGATTACGGATTACGGATTACGGTGACGGCGTAGACGGCCCCCTCACGGCATCCAGTGTACCAAGATGAGGTCGTCAGGTCTTCATCTGAGAGAAGCCGTCCATGGCCGAGAGTACCACGATTGGGAATTACGGTGACGAATTGCGGTGACAGTTTACTTGATGAATTGCCGTGGCGCCTTACTCAATAGCCGATGAGAGGTTGCAGAGGATTCAGGGAGTCTGGGCGAGAGTCTTGCCATTGCCTGGTTCCCGTTCCTTGCCGCCATCGGCCGTGTGCCGCCGCTTCCGCCCGAGACAGGCCGGCCGCCTCTCCGCTACCATCGCGGCCGATCATCGTTCGGGGGCAGGGGGATGCCGTCCATCAGCTATGCGGTCGACGCGGTGCCTCCGGCCCGGACGACGTGGCTCAACGCCCTGCAGCACATCTCGCTCAGCGCGGTCACGCTGATCTTCCCGCGCATCGTCGCCGAGGCCGCCGGCGTCGACGCCGCGGCGGTCACCCGCTACGTCAGCCTGGCCATGGTGGCGATGGGCATCGGCACGCTGATCCAGGTCCACCGCGGGCGCGGCATCGGCTCGGGCTTCATCCTGCTCGGCCACTGCACCATCCTCTACCTGCCGTTCGCCGTGGCGGCGGCGAAGGCGGGCGGGCTGGGCGCGGTCGCCGGGCTCACCATCGTCGCCGGCTGCACCGAGATGCTGCTGTCGCGCTGCATCCGGCCGCTGCGGGCCTACCTGCCGCCGGAGATCATCGGCGTGGTGATCCTGCTGCTTGGCACCATGCTCGGCGTGTTCGGGCTCAGGCTGATGGTGGGCGCCGGGCCCGGCGGCGCCGATCCCTGGCAGATGGCCGCCTCGGGCGCGGCGCTCGCGGTCATCGTCGGCGTCGCGGTGTGGGCGGGGCCGGGCCTGCGCTCGCTGGCAGTGCTGGTCGGCGTCGCCGCCGGCTGCGCCGTCTACGTCGTCCTCGAGCTGGCGGCGGGCGACATGGGGCCGGTGCTCGCCAACATCAGCTTCGTCGCGCCGCGCTGGCCGCTGGCGGCGCCGTCGCTGCCGCTCGCCTTCGTGCCGGGATTCCTGATCGGCGCGCTGGCCTGCTTCGTGCGCGCGACCGCCGACCTGACCGCCTGGCAGCAGCTCAGCGACCCGAACTGGAAGGCGCCCGACTTCGCCTCGATCCGCGCCGGCACCCTGGCCGACGGGCTCGGCTGCGTCGTCGCCGGCTGCCTGGGCGTGACCGGCACCAACACCTATTCGGGCAGCTTCGGCCTGGCGGCGGCCAACGGCGTGCACGCCAGGCGGGTCGGCGTCGCCGCCGGCATCGGCTGGATCGCGCTCGGGCTGCTGCCGGGCGCCGCCAGCATCCTCTACGCGATTCCCGCCGGCATCTTCGGCGCCGCCTGCTTCTATTCCGCCATGTTCACCATCCGCACGGGCATCGCCATGCTGGCGCAGCGCCTCGTCGACGCGCGGCGCACGCTGATCATCGGCGCGGCGATCGTCGTCAGCATCCTCGCCACCGGCGCCGAGGTGCACGGCCACCTGCCGTCGCTGGCGCGCCAGGTGCTGAACTCGCCGCTCGCCGTCGCCATGCTGCTGGCGCTGGCGCTCAACGCCGTGCTGCGGCTGGGCGTGCCCAAGACGGCGTCTCTGCGATGGCGCGCGGCGGAGGGCTTCGCCGCGGTGAAGGACTTCGCCGAGAGCCAGGGGCGGGCGTGGGGCGCGCGGGTCGAGCTGATCGGCCGGGCGGTGAACTTCCTGGAGGAGTTCTGCGTCCTCGCGCCGCGCCTCGCCGGCGACGGCGAGGTGGGGCTGGCGCTGCGCTACGACGACGTCGGCCTGCAGATCGCCCTCGACTGGCGGGGCGAGGCGCTCGACGCGGGCGCCGCCGCGCACCCCGGCGACGAGGCGGCGGGCCTGCCGCTGGTGCTGATGCGCCATTGGGCCGACGAGCTGCGCGGCGCCGGGGCGGCCGACGGCCGGCAGACGGCGGTCGCCTACATCGACGACCGCTGAGCCGCCGGTCGCCGCGTCAATTCATCGCCGCGATCCGCTTGCGGTACTGGCGGGGCGAGGCGCCGAACCAGCGATAGCAGCTGCGCGTCAGCACCGAGGGCTCGCTGTAGCCCAGCATGGCGGCCACGCGGGTGAGCGGAATGGACGGCTGGCCCAGGTAGCGCAGCGCGGCGTCGCGGCGCACCTGGTCCTTGATCTCCTCGAAGTTGACGCCCTCCTCGCGCAGCCGCCGCTGCAGCGTGCGCGGATGCATGCCCAGCGCCGCCGCCACGTCCTGGTGCAGGCAGCCGCCCTGGGGCAGCAGCCGGGTGGCGATGCTGCGCACCTTGGCCGACAGCGGCCGGGCGGCGTCGGGGAACTGGGTGTCGATGAACGTGGTCGCCATGTCGTAGAGCTGCTGGCTGCGGTTGGCGAGCGGCACGGCCAGGTCGGCGGGCCGCAGGAAGACCGCGTTGAACGGCGCGTTCATCTCCACCCTTGCGCCGAAATAGCCGGCATAGTGCTCGGGCGAGGAGATGTGGTCGTGGGCGAACCAGATCTCGCGCGGCCGCACTGCGCCGCCGGAGATGGTGATGATGGCGTGGTGCATCAGCGCGATGCCGTGCTCGATGGCCTGCTCGTGGTGCAGCAGCCGGTCGAGCTGGATGCCCCAGCTGATGGCGATGCGGCCGCGCTCGAAGGCGGTGTCGACGTTGAGCTCGCCCACCGTGCTGTAGGAGTGCAGGTGCTCGGCGCAGTAGCGGTAGGCGTCGCCCAGGGTGGCGGCGTTGGACATCGCGATCTCGAGCGGCCCCAGCACCGCCGCGCCGCCCTGCCGCGAGGCGAGCACCAGCCCGAAGTCGGGCCGCCCCAGGGCGATGGCCGTGCGGTGCAGCAGGCGGATCATCTTGCGGTAGGGGATCATGGCCCCGGGCTGGTCGATCAGCCCGATGTCCAGCGGCTCCTGCGCCAGCAGCGCCTCCGGATCGCCGCCCAGCCGGCGGACGACCTCGGGGTAGAGCCGCAGCGACTCCACCCGCACCAGGGCCGCCTTCGCGCCGGACGCCGCGCGGCCTGCGCGGGAGTCTAGATGGTCCAGTTCCATGGTCGACATGACAACAGCTCCCCGCCGCTCCCGAGTTCTCGGGCCTCTTGCCGGAACCGCGTCGGCTGCGGGCGCGTGAAAGAACCCCGCCGTGCGCGGCCCTGCCGCAAATTATCCGGAGATTGTCGTCAAACATCAAGATATTGCCCTGCGGGAGACATAGCCTGACCATGCGGGGAGGCCGGCCTCGCGGCAGCCGGAGGCGCGCCGTCGTCCGATGCCGGCCGATTGTCGCGCGCGGCCAAGACTCAGGGCTCCGGCGGCGACAGGATGGCCGGAGGCGCGGCGACGGAAGGGCGGACGGTGGCGCAGTCATTCAGGCGGGACCCGGGTGGATGGACGGTGCGCCGCTCCCCGGCACTCGCGGCGCTGGCCGCGCGCCGGGGCGAGTGGGCGGGGCGGACCGTCGCCGACGACGCGCGCGCCCTCGCCGCGGCCGATCCCGACCGCCTTCACCTGATCGACGGCGACCTGGCGCTGAGCCGCGGCCAGATCCACGACCGGGCGCTCCGGCTGGCCGGCTGGTTCGACGCGCTGGGCCTCGCGCCCGGCTCGGTGGTCTCCTTCCAGCTTCCCAACTGGTGGGAGGCGGCGGTGGTCGACCTGGCCGCCGCCATGACCGGCCTGGTGGTCAATCCGGTGGTGCCGATCTACCGCGAGGCCGAGGTGCGCTTCATGCTGGGCGAGGCGCGCAGCCGGGTGGTGTTCGCGCCCGGAGTGTTCCGCGGCTTCGACCATGCGGCCATGATGGGCCGCATCCTGCCGGACCTGCCGGAGGAGGCGGTGCTGGTCACGGCGCGCGCCCGCCTCGGCGGCGCCCTCTGCCTCGACGACCTGCTGTCGGGGCCGCGGCTCGCCGCGCCCCGCAAGGTGGACTCGGACGCGGTGAAGCTGCTGATGTACACCTCGGGCACCACGGGCCGGCCCAAGGGCGTGCTGCACTCCCACAACACGCTGAGCGCCGACTCCCTGAAGATGTGCCGCGCCATGGGGCTGGGCACGGGCGACCGGACGTTCTCGCCGTCGCCGCTTACCCATGTCAGCGGCTATCTTTGGGCGCTCACCGCGCCATGGACCTGCGGCGTGCCGGTGGTGACGACCGACGTGTGGGACGCCGGAGCGGCGTTCGACGCCATCTGCCGCCACGGCTGCTCCTTCATGCTCGGCGCGACGCCGTTCCTGCAGGACCTGGTGGCGGAGGCGGCCCGGCGGGGCGAGACGCTGGAAACGCTCCGGTTCTTCCTGTGCGGCGGCGCCTCCGTGCCGCCCGGCCTGATCCGCGAGGCGGCCCAGCGGTTCCCCAACTGCGTCCCGTTCCGGGTGTTCGGCGCGACGGAAGTGCCGACCATGACCGCGGGGCCGGCGTCGCGCGCCGGGCTGGACCTGGCGGCGGAGACCGACGGGCGGCTGCTGGGCTGCGAGGTGCGGCTCGTCCATCCGGAGACGGGCGAGCCGGTGGCGGACGGCGAGGAGGGCGAGATCCTTGCCCGCGAGCCGAGCATGGCCCTGGGCTATGCCCGGCCGGAGGACAACGAGGAGGCCTACGATGCCGACGGCTTCTTCCGCACCGGCGATCTGGGGCGGCTGGTGCACGGCGACCACATCGTCTGCACCGGCCGCAAGAAGGACCTGATCATCCGCGCCGGCGAAAACATCAGCGCGCGGGAGATCGAGGACGTGCTGTTCCGCTCGCCCCGCATCGCCGAGGCGGCCGTCGTCGCCATGCCCAGCGCCCGCACCGGCGAGGCGGTCTGCGCCTTCGTCGTCCCGGCCGGGGAGGAAGCGGTGGACCTCGCCCACGTCGCGGCGCTGGTCGGCGCGGCGGGGCTGGCCCGCCAGAAGACGCCGGAGCGCGTGATCCCGGTGGCCGAACTGCCGAAAACCGCCTCGGGGAAGGTCCGCAAGGATATACTGCGGGGCATGGCCGCGGCGTCGAGGGAGGAGGAGACGGCATGAACCTGGCATTCTCGGCAGAGGAGAAGGCGTTCGCCGAGGAGGTGCGCGGCTTCATCGCCGACAACCTGCCGGCGCCGATGGCGGCGCGCGAGGCCATGGGCTTCCACGCCGAACGCGCCCGGGTGGCGGAATGGCAGCGCATCCTCAACCGGCGCGGCTGGGCGGCGCCCAGCTGGCCGGTGGAGCATGGCGGCACCGGCTGGACGCCGGTGCAGCGCTATATCTTCGAGCGGGAATGCGGCCTGGCGAACGCGCCGGAAGTGAACCTGATCTCCCTGTCCATGGTCGGGCCGGTGCTCTGCCGGTTCGGCTCGCCGGCGCTGCGCGAGCGGTTCCTCGAGCCCATCCTGCGCAGCGACGCCTGGTTCTGCCAGGGCTTCTCCGAGCCGGAGGCGGGCTCGGACCTGGCCAGCCTGCGCACCCGGGCGGTGCGCGACGGCAACGACTACGTCGTCGACGGCCACAAGATCTGGACCACCGACGGCCATGTGGCCGACTTCATGATCTGCCTGGCGCGGACCGATCCCGAGGCCCGTCCGCAGGCCGGCCTCTCCATGATCATCCTGCCCATGGACGACCGCGGCGTCACCGTCCGTCCCATCCGCACCCTCGACGGCGACCACCACATCAACGAGGTGTTCCTCGACGGCGTGCGGGTGCCGGCGGGCAACCTGATCGGCGAGCCGAACACCGGCTGGACCCAGGCCAAGTACCTGCTGGCGCACGAGCGCACCCACAACGCCTACATGGGCATGCTGTGCCGCTACGTCGCGCGCATCCCCGGGCTGGTCGACGCCGAGGAGGCGGCCGGGCTGCCGGCCGGCCAGGCCGAGGCGCTCCGGCGCCGCCACGCGCGCCTGGCGATCGACGTGGAGGCGCTGGAATGGTCGGTGCTGCGGGTGCTGGCCGCAGAGCCGGGAGCAAGGGCGGCCGCCTCGGCCTCGGCGCTCAGCGTGCGCGGCGCCCGCTGCCTGCTGCGCGCCGCCGACCTGGAGCTCGCCGTCCTGGGGCCGCAGGCGGTGCCCCGTTTCGGCCCTGACGACGGCCCGCCGCTGCCGGCCGGCGCCACCGCCGCCGCGCCCGGCCGGACCACCCAGTACCTCTACTGGTGGGCGGCGACCATCTTCGGCGGTTCGGACGAGATCCAGCGCGGCATCATCTGGAACGCGGTGTTCCGCTGAGGGGGAGGGACGGGGCAATGGATTTCACGCTCAGCAGCGAGCAGGCCATGCTGCGAGACGGCGCCCGCCGCTTCCTGGAGTCGGCCGGCGACAAGGGATGGGCGCGCTATGCCGAGCTGGGATGGCTGGCGGCCGCCGTGCCCGAGGACGCGGGCGGCCTGGGCGCCGACGTGGCCGACATGGCGCTGCTCGCCGAGGAGATGGGCCGGGCGCTGGCGCCTCCCTCCTTCGCCGACGGCGCCGTGCTGGCGGTCCGGCTGGTCGACCGGATCGCGGGCGCGACCCGCCGGGCGCTGCTGTCCGGCGTGATGGAAGGCGCACGGAGGCTGGCTCCGGCGCTCTACGAGCCGCGCCGCCGCTACGCCCTTTCCCCGGAGACCCGCGCCGACCGCTCGGGCGGCGGCTACGCGCTCTCCGGCGCCAAGGTGCTGGTGGCGGACGGCGAGGCGACCGACGGGCTGCTGGTCTCCGCCGCGCTCGACGGCGGCATCGGGCTCTTCCTCGTCGACCCGGCCGGACCAGGCGTCGAGCGCCGCGCCTACGATGCGGTGGACGGCTCGCGCTTCGCCGACTTCGCCTTCCACGGCGCGCCGCTGGACCCGGCCGGCCTGCTGGGCGCGGCTTCGCCGGAGATCCTCGAGGACGCGCTCGACGAGGCGCGGCTGTGTGTCTGCGCGGACATGCTGGGCGGGCTGGAGCGGGCCATGGAGATGACCGCCGACTACCTGAAGACGCGCACCCAGTTCGGCCAGCCGCTGGCCGGCTTCCAGGCGCTGCAGCATGCGCTGGCGGACATGTTCGTCGAGGCCGACGCGGTGCGATCGAGCGTCTTCCGCGCGCTTTCCGCCTTCGGCGGCGACGACCGCTCCCGCCGCCGGGCGGTGTCGTCCTGCTGGGTGGAGACCTTCGGCGCCGCCAAGCAGCTCGCCGGCATGGCCGTGCACCTGCACGGCGCCATCGGCTTCACCGAGGAATACCGGGTCGGCCAATACCTGCGCCGGGCCATGGTCGCCGAGCGCCGCTTCGGCGACGTGGAGCATCACCTGGACCGCTACCGCACCCTCGCCGGCTGAGCCGTCCGCCGCGAAGGCGGCCGGGTCGCGCCTCAGCGCGGCCGGTCGACCGGCGGCTTGTCGTAGGGGTCCGCCAGGAAGCGGCGCAGCACCCGGTGGAAGTTGGAGATCGCCCGTTCCTGCACCGGATTGGTGCGCTCGCCCCGGAAGCCGCGCGAGCGGTAGCCCTTCTGCACCTCCGGGATGTTGACGAAGTCCTGCTGGAAGATCAGCCCGAAGTCGCCGTCGCGCCAGTCGGTGTGAAACTCCCGCTCCAGCGGCGGCTCCTTGCCCGGCGCGTAGCGCACCAGCGACCAGATGTCGAACAGGCTGCTCTCCGGATCGCGCCCGTTGGGCCGCATCCGGTACCACAGCACGCCGTCGACCATGCCGTGCAGGAAGATGGTGTTGGGGAACACGTGCCAGTCCAGCCCCGACCGCTCGATGTAGTCGGGCGTGAGTTCGCCGGGCCAGCCGGCGCCGTCGGCGATCGCCGCCTCGACCTGGAACTCGACCCACCTGGCGAGGGTCTCCAGCGGCGGGGTGTCGGCCGGGACCTCGTCGCGCACCCGCATGGCGGCGGCGTAGTTCCGCTCCGACAGCATCGCCTTGAGCGCCACGTTGTAGTGCTCGGCGAAGGCGACGATGTGTTCCTTCATGGGCGGCTCGGGCGCCTTGGGCAGTCGCGGCGAGCGGCTGAAGGGCATGGCGCCCTCGGCGTCGAACCAGATCTGCGAATGACGGCCGAACCCGCCGCTGCGGGAATAGTCGTTGGTGAATTCCAGCAGCTGGGGATGGGCCTGCTGCACGTGGTAGAATTCGTTGAAGAAGCCCAGCACCGTCTTCCAGTTGGCCGGGATCACCACGGTCTTGTACCAGCGGAACCGCAGCTTCTCGAACTCGAAGCGGGCGCAGTATTCCGGCAGCGGCGCCAGAAAGTCGGCGAGCGGCTCGGCGTCCGCGTCCATGTTGACGAAGACGAAGCCGCCCCAGTGGTCGCAGCGCACCTCGCTCAGCCGGATGTCCTCGTCGTCCAGACAGCCAGCCCAGTCCTCGCGGTCCACCACCCGCACGTTGCGGCCGTCAAGGGCGAACTGCCAGCCGTGGAACGGGCAGGTGAACCGCTCCACGCTGCCGCACCGGTCCGCCAGCCTGCGGCCGCGGTGGGGACACACGTTATGGAACGCGCGCACGCTGTCTTCGCCGGTGCGCACGACCAGGATAGACTCGTCCACGATGTCGTAGATGACGAAGTCGCCGACCTGCGGGATCTCCTCCAGGCGACAGGCGACCTGCCAGACGAAGGGCCATAGCCGGTCGGCCTCCAGCTCGGCGAAGTCCCGGGCGTAGTACGCCTCCTTGGGCACGAAGTCGTCACGGACCTCGCCGGCCGGATAGCGCTTGCCGCCGTCGCTCATGGGCGTCTCCCGTCAAGCCGATCCCGCAGGATCCAGGTCCGCATCGCGTGACGCCCAAACTAGAGGCGAGGGCGCCCGGCATCTTGATATGGCGCGACAATTCGAGGTTCTCTAGCGACAGGGCCGAGGCGGGTGTTCCCCCGGACCCCGTCCATGCCGGCAGTTCGCCGGGGCGGTCGGCGCGAGCGTCCTGCGTTACTGGTCGATCGGCTTCGGCCGCAAGCCATGCATGTAGTTGAGCACGACCGTCTTGTGCTGGACCCCGGGCTGCGTGGCGAAGATCACCTTGTCCAGCTTTGGGACACCCAGCCCGAGACGCGGGTTGTTGGAGAAGCCGAATCCGTCGGAGAAGACGTTCACGTGGCCGTTCTGGTTGCGGTCGTGCAGCACCACGATCGCGTACAGGCCCGGCGAGGGCTTGGGAAGGCACACGCTGACGTCTCTGCCGTGGGCCTTGATGGCAACCCGTGAGATCGGCTTCTTCAGAAACGTGTTCTCATCGTCCGGATAGAGCTCGACGCGCAGCTTTCCGCGCGCATCCTTCATGCCCACCACCGTGACGATGAGCTTGTTCTCGGTGTCCTTGGGGCAGCGGGCGTCCGGATCGATGGGCGCGACCGGATTGTCGGGGATGGCGGCCTGCAGGGGCGGCTCGACGGCCAGCCCCAACGCCACCACAAGGGCCGACGTGCGGAGCATGAATTTTCCCGTCGAACGCCGATTGTGGACCGCAGGGCGACTGGGCTGTTCCTGAACGTTCAAGAATGCGTCTCCGTGTCGACGATGGCGTGCGCGAGCCGCGGACGCCTCCCGACCCCATTGACGTTGCCCGGCCTCGGAGACCTCCATTGCCGATTTAGCCTGCGCGGCATGGAGAGGTTGCGGCGTTTGCTCCGTCCTTAGGTGCAGAACTCCCCGCGTGGAGTGATCAGCCAAGTCGACAGCGAGTGAAATGAGCCTCGTCCCATCCGCCAATTCAGCCACGATCGCCCTCGGCCGCGGAGAACTCGCGTTCCGAGCGAGAGCCACCTCCATCCGGCCCCACTGGCCGCTCCCGAAGCCCCACTGGCTCGACCTCTACATGGCCCGCCGGATGCTGGTGCCGACGCTGTCGACGATCGGCATCACCATCGCGCTGATGGTGCTGCAGTACATGCCCACCGTGTTCACGCGCATCATGCAGGGCGGCGGAGATTCCGGCGCGGTCTGGCGGATGCTCGCCTATCTGCTGCCGGAGTATTTCGATCTCTCCTTGCCGATCAGCCTGCTTCTGGGAACCGTGCTGGCCTGCCGCGCCCTCAATCTCGCCAGCGAGATGGACGGGCTCGCCGCCTGCGGAATCGGTCCGTTCCGCATCCTGCGCATGCCGATCGCCATCGCCGCGGTGATCGCGGTTCTGAGCATCGTCATGACCGGCTATGTGCAGCCCCTGTCTGCCTACGCGTATGACAGTCTGGTGTTCAGGGCCAAGCTTGGCGACTTCGGGATTCCCGTCCAGCCTGGCCGGGTCAACCGGCTGACCGACGACACGGCGCTCAGCTTCCGGGAATTCAACAGCCGTTCCGGGCGCATGCGTGGCGTCTTCCTGCAGACTCATCCGCGGGACGGTGCCGACGGCGTGTTCACCGCGCAGTCCGGCGCGTTCATCAAGACCAAGAACGAGCGGGACGTGATCCTGCGCCTGCTGAACGGCCGCCTGGCGCTCACCGATCCGGTGTCGCAAGCGATCACGGTGCTCGATTTCCGCCAATACGACGTGGCCATCCACATTCCGAAGGCCGCGGCGTTTCGCTCGCGCGGCGGCAGGGAAGTGGAGATGACCCTGCCGGAACTCAACGCGGCGCGATCCGATCCGTCGCTGACGCCCGAGCTGCGCAGGCTGGCCGGCGGCGAGCTGCAGCGCCGCATCATCCTGACGCTGATCTGTTTCGTGGTTCCGTTCCTGGGCATCGCCGTGGCCAAGCCGCCGTTGCGCAGCACCTCCGCAGGCGGCGTGGTCGCGGGGCTGGTCATGCTGGTCCTCATGCTGAAGGCGCTCGACATCGGCGTGCAGGCGGTGTCGCTGCCTGCCGCACCGCTGCTCTGGGGGTCGTTCCTGCTGTTTGTGCTGGTTTCGGCGAGGCTCTATCACATCCTGGCGCGAACGCCCGGCGGTCAGCCCCTTTCCTATCTCTACGACCTGGCCGGGGCGCTCGGCGACGTCATCCACCGCCTGCAGGTTCAACGCGGGAGGGCGCGCTGGTAGGGCGATCGGTGGCGGACGGTCTGCGCCAGCCCAGCGAAGTCGCGACGAACGCCAGCGCATTGAGCCCCTGGCTGGCGGCCGCCGCGGCCATGAGCATGCCGGAGAGCTGCACGCCGGAGGTGGACAACACGCCCGCCAGCGTCACGCCGAACGCGAGGACCGTCAGTTCCTTGTTCGGCAGGAACGGTACGCGCGTCAGCAGGGTCTGGCCCGCGAGCAGCGCCAGCCAGGTCCAGGCCGGAACGAAAGGCAGGGCAATGGACCACTGGACGAGCTGGAGGGTTTCCGTCATCAGCAGCCGCGAGCCGTTGGCCATGAACAGCCACCGCGACAGCGACGGCGGCAGCGCCGAGAACCGCCGCCGCAGCACCAGCACGAGCAGCAGAACCAGCGCCGAGGCCATCAGCGCGATTGTCATCCTGCGCGCCAGCGTCGCATCGCCGCGGAGGATGACGTCCAGCTCGCCGCTCAGGCAGACCGCGCCCGCCAGGATGATTGCGAGCCCGGTCGACACCGTGGCGGAGATCAGATTGTTGTCGCGGATCGCCGCGAAGATCTCGGAATCGGGAAGCCGCAGCGCATGACGCGCCCAGAAATACAGATAGGCTTCGCCGGAATATCCGAGCACCGCCTCATTGAGCACCTTCTTGCGCATGAACACCGGGAAATCCCGCCAGAGCCGGACGCGCCAGATGCGGCCGTAGATCAGCGCCTCGAAGCTAGGCAGCACCAGGTAGGCGGCGAGCAGCGTCGCGTAGAACCACGGATTGGACGGCGCCGCGGCGATCAGGTTGTGCCATCCCAGCAGGCTCAGCTTCTGGAACAGATAGATGCAGAGGGCGGCGAAGAGAGCCACCTGCGCCACCTTGCGCAGGGTTCCGCCCCGCGCCCGCAGAGGCCGGAGAAGACCGGGCACCCGCCGGCGGGACGGAACCTGGAGGCGGAACGGGACGCCGCGCTCGGAGCCCTGGCTTTCGGAAATGGAGTTATGCGGCATGCACCGTCTTCTCGTCAGCATCCATGACGTGTCTCCGCGGCACTTCGAAAGGGTCCGCGAAATTCATCAGTTCCTCGATGATGCCGGCGTCGCCTGCCGCTACAGCATGCTGGTCGTACCGGACTACTGGGGGTTCTGGCCGCTCGAGCGGTTTCCCCAGTTCACCCGGTGGCTGCGCCGCCGCGCGGGCGAGGGGGTGGAGATGCTCCTGCACGGCTATTTCCATCGGGATTCCAGCGATCACCGGTCGCGGCTGGCCCGCTGGAAGGCGACGGCCTGGACCGATCGCGAGGGCGAGTTTCTCGGCCTGGCCCGATCCGAGGCGGCCAGCCGGCTGGTGCGCGGCCGGGCGCTGCTCGAGGGTCTGCTGGACCAGGAGGTGACCGGTTTCGTCGCGCCGGCCTGGCTCTACGGCGCCGGTGCTAGGCAGGCGCTGGCGGATCTCGGCTTCCGGATCGCCGAGGACCATCTGAAGGTATGGGCGCCCTTGCGGGACAGGGTGCTGCACCGCGGGCCGGTGATCAGCTACGCCAGCCGGAGCACCCGCCGTGCCGCCAGTTCGCTGGCATGGTCGCGGGCAGCGACGGTGCTGCTGCGGCGTCAGGAAATCGTCAGGGTCGCCATCCATCCGGGAGACTTCGACTTACCGGTCCTCAGGCGCGAACTCAGCCGGGTACTGGATACGTGCCTGTCGTACCGGACACCCATTCGCTACCGAGAGGTTTCTGCCTGACCTTCTTGCTGCCCTGGGCGGTCCGCTCGTAGAGATCGAACAGGCTGCGAAAGTGGTCGTCGAAGGTGGGAACCTGCTCGCCCGCGGCCCTCGCGGCGGCCCGCAGCAGGGCCGGATCCCTGTCGAGCAGCCGCAGGATCGCCTGCGAGCAGCCGTCGGCGTCGCCGACACGGTAGGTTTCCGAATAGGCAGTGTCGGCCAGTTCCCCGGCGCCTCCGGATTCGGGCACGATCAGCGGCAGGCCGCTGCACAGCGCTTCGGCGACGACCAATCCATAGGTCTCGAAGCCGCCGCCATGGATCATGGCGTCCGCGCTCGCCATGTAGCGCGCCAGAAGTGCACGATCGTCGACCTGGCCGGCCACGTGCACGCCGGGGATGCCGGCGGCCCGGCGCTCGACCCTGGCGCGCAGCGGTCCGTCGCCCAGCAGGAACAGCCCGATGGGGCGGTGGCGCGACGCCGCCTCGAAGCCGGACAGCATGGTGCCGACGAACTTCTCCGGATGGTGGCGGCTGATCGCGATGAGGATGGGCGTCGAGGGGTCCTCCAGGCCGCAGGCCTTCGCCATGGCGGCCCTCGTCTCCGCGCACGGCTCCACCCCGTGAAAGTCCAGCTTGCTGATGCCGAGTGGAATGACGCTGGGCGAGCGAAGGCCGTAATGCTCGAGGCGCCGGGCCAGCCACTGGCTCGCCACGACTGTGGTGTCGAAGCGGTCGCTGAGGGCGCGCAGGTAGCTCCAGAACCACCCCAGCAGCCTGTCGACCCGGTCGAACCCGAGCTTCGGGCCGAGCAGGGTCCGGGGATAGGACGACGTGGGATCCTGGTGGATGAACAACGCCCTTGCCGCCTTGCCCCGCCATTTCGCGGCGGCCCAGCCCCCCAGCCATGGCGACGACCCCTCCACCACCTGCGGACGCTCCTCGTCGAGGATCTGGTGGATCGGGGCGGACCTGGTGAACAGGTGGTAGCGGTGATCCAGCGGAATCCTCGGCGACTTGACCCAGTAGATCACGCCGCCGTTCGCTTCCTCGCGCCGGTCCTCCGGGCCGGGGGCGATGATGACGGTCTGGCAGCCCAATTGCGCGCCGGCGGCGAGCTTGTGGCCGATGTAGGTGCGTACGCCGCCACCGTTGACACTGTAAAACTCTGCAACGTCGATGATCTTCATCTCGCGAAATCCGTTGGCCAAAGGGGTTGGATGGCCGGCTCGATGGCGAGCGGCCCGTGCTCGGGAGGAGAGGGTGTGGCTATCGCGCCGACCCCACGCCGGAAGGCTGCATTCGGTGGGTGGATATCTCCGCCGCCGGGGCCCTGTGGCGGTGCTGCGCGTCCAGGGCGGCGCGGTATCCCCGGGCGAGGGGCAGCATGACCTCGTTCCACTCGAAGGCGCCGCTGGCGCGAAGTCCTCCGCGACCGGTCCGGCGTCGCAACTCGGGATCGCTGACGAGCCGGGCGAGCCAGTGGGCGTAGTCTTCGCTCGCCCGAGGATCGACGAGGAAGCCCGTCACCCCCTGGCGGACCAGGAAGGTGCTGCCCGTGGACTGGGCGCAGACGGTGGGCAGACCGCTCGCCATGGCTTCCAGTGTGACGTTGCCAAAGGTCTCGGTCCGGCTGGGATTGAAGAAGATGTCGGAGGACGCGTAGGCGCGGGACAGGGACGCGCCGGACAGGTGCCCGGTGAACACCGCCTCGGGCAACCGGTTGTGAAACCAGCCGGCGGCCGGTCCGTCGCCGACGACGAGGACCTTCGGTCGCGAGCCTTCATGGCGTACCTGCTCGACGGCGCGCGCGAAGGTGTCGAGGCCCTTTTCAAGCACCAGCCGGCCGACGAAGAGAATGACGACGTCCTCCGGGCGCCAACCGTTGGCCTGCCGCCACGCCGGGTCGCGGTGGCGGGGCGAGAACCGTTCGCGGTCGACGCCGCGGCTCCAGAGGCGGATGTCCGACTCGATGCGATCGGCTCGCAGCGTGTCGATCATGCAGGGGGACGGCGCGTAGACCTGGCTGCACCGCGAATAGAGGTGCCGCAGGTACGCCCTGGCGAGGCCTTCCAGCGCGCCCAGTCTGTAATACCCCAGATAGGTATCGAACCGGGTGTGCACCGAAGCAACGGCGGTGATGCCGCGCGCTCGGGCGTACCGCACCGCCAGATAGCCGGCGACGTCCGGCGCGGAGATGTGCACGACGTTGGGTCGGAACCCGTCCAGGTCCCGCTGCACGCTCTTGGGCAGCGACAGGGCGATGCGGTACTCGGGACGCTTCGGCACCGGCACGGATGGCAGCGAGACCAATGTGCCGGCAGGGTCGAAGGCGGGATTTTCGACGGTCGGCGAGTACACGCGGACGGCGGCGCCGTGGGCCTCCAGGAATGCGACGAGGCGATTCAGCGCCTGGTTGGCGCCGTCGGTAACGCAGTTGTAGTTGCCGGAAAACAGAGCGAGCCGCAGATCCCGAAGATGGGGCAGCGCCGCCGGCGGGGAAACGTCTTGGGTCGGGCAGGAGCCGAGCGACCCGGTACAGGTGTCCGCATCGTTGAGAAGCATTGATCCTCGGGCTGTGTGCAGTGAACTACGATGAGCGGCTCCGGCGGGCGGGCAGCGCTGTCTGACATGCCCCAAGACGGAGACTTGCCGCGGTTCCCTCCATATGCGGGGCAAACTAATTGACCCGCCTGTGACCCAGGGCTATGACACCCGTCGCTACCAGCCGCTGAAACCCTGGTGTTTCGGCGTCCAATCGCTTTTGGTCCACAGGCCCGAGATCGCCGTATGGATTGGCCGCGGACACGTCCGGAACAGACCGCTGAAGGCATGACATCGGCCGACGAAGCTGAATTCGAGGTGCTCTACAGGGCGGAAAGCGGTCCGTTGCTTCGGTATCTGACGCGGCGCCTCCACTCTGCTTCGGACGCGGAGGAGGTGCTGCAGGACACGTTCATCCAGTTCCGCAAGGTTGAACGGTCCGAGCGGGTCGAGCATGCCCACGCTCTGCTGGTCAGGATCGCGACCAATCTCGCCATCGACCGCCTGCGCCAGAACCGCAGCCGCGCCAACCGGGAGCGGCACTGGAGCGACCACCGGTACCGGTCGGAATCCGCAGGTGGAGCGATGGGCGAGGTGGCGCCGAGCCAGCTGCAGTCGCTGCATCACCGGCAACGCCTGCAGCGCCTGCTCAAGCTCCTGGAGAGTCTGTCGCCCAAGGTCCGGCAGGCGTTCATTCTGCACAAATTCGACAACCTGACCCACCGCGAGGTCGCGGACCGGATGGGATTGGCCCAGAGCACCGTCGAGAAGCATATTATGAAGGCTCTGAAACACCTGCTCGCGGGAATGGACAAGGAATGACGCGAGCGTGTCGATTGATACGGAGGGAAGAGGGCGGTGTGTCCGTCTAGGGACATGAAGGACGATTGAACTGGCAATGACCAAGACTCCGGACATGGTGAGGGAAGACAGGACGCTGGACGAGGCCGCTTCGTGGTTTCGCCGGCTCACCTCCGGCCATGCCACGGACGAAGACTTCGCCGCCCACGCGGAATGGCTTGCCGAGGATGTGTCCCACCTGCTTGCCTACGATCGGTTCGAGCGTCTCGATGCGGAGCTCGACGATGCGTCCGACCTGGTCCGGCAGCGCTTCGCGAGCGATTTCCGCCGGGAGGCGCCGTCCGCCTCCTGGCTGGCACGGGTGGTGCGTGCTGCCCGCGGGACGGGACGGCCCGGATGGTTGGTGCCGGCCGCCGCGGGCGTCGTGGCCGTGGCGGTCGCGTTGGCGGTCGTTCCCCAACTGCGTGGCCTGATCGCGACGCCCTCCGTCGAATACGAGACGGCCCGGGGCCAGTTCCGCGAGGTTCAGCTGGCCGATGGCTCCACCGTCACCCTGGACGCCGCGACGGACCTGACGGTCCGGTATTCCGACGACCGCCGGCAGGTCCACCTCAAGCATGGCTCGGCGCTGTTCGACGTGCAGCACGATCCGGCCCGCCCCTTCGCGGTCGCCGGCGGCGGGCGGCAGGTGACGGTTCTCGGCACGAAGTTCGAGGTGTCGCGCATCGGATCCGAGTTCAGCGTAGCGGTCGCCCGAGGCAAGGTTGCCGTCCGGTCGACCCGAGCCGGCGAGGCCAATCTGATTTTGGCCAAGGGGGAAGAGGCGACCTATGGCGCCGATGAGGGCGGTCCAGTCAGGGATACGGTGGATCCCGAAATGGTCGGCAGCTGGAGGCACGGCCAGTTGGTATTCGATCACGCGTCCCTCGGACGTGTCGTCGACCGCCTCAACCGCTATTATGCGGGGGTAAAGATCAGCATTGCCGACAAGAGGACGGCGGCGTTGCCGTTCACGGGCGTGCTGAAGGTGGGCGACGTGCATGCGACCGTTAGTGACCTGGCCGCACTCCTCCGGCTCAAATATGACGATAGGGGTACGGCCATCCTCCTCTTCGCCGACAAGGGCGCGCGAGCTCCCCGCTAAGTGCGCCGATCGGACGGCGCCTCCGTGATCCGCTACGTCTGCGCCCTTCTGGCAGTGCTGCTTGCCGCGACCTCGTTTCGTCCCGCCATGGCGGAGCAGCAGGAGCGCGACTTCTCCATTCCCAGGGAAAGCCTCGATCATGCGCTGATCCGGTTCGCGATTCAGGCGAACCTCTCGGTGGACTACACGGGCGTGCGCCTGCAGGGTCTGGAAAGCACTGCCGTGTCGGGACGAATGTCGCCGCAGGCCGCGCTTCGGGACCTGCTGCGAGGAACCGGCCTCGCCTTCGAGTTCGCGGGCACGAGCGCCGTGCGGATCAGCCCGCGGGAGGCGCCGGTTCCCGAAGCGCCGTCGAAGCCGGCGCCGAAGCCGCAGCTCGCCCAGATCACCGTGACCGCCACCAAGCGCGCGGAAGACCTCCAGACCCTCGCCACGAGCGCGGGCGTGGTTCCGCAGATGGTGCTCGCGGACGCGGACATCACCACCAGCCGACGCGTCGCCGACTACGTGGCCGGGCTGTCGTCGACCAATATGGGGCCGGGGCGCAACAAGCTGTTCGTCCGCGGCCTGTCCGATGGGTCGTTCACCGGCCGCACCCAGTCGACGATCGGGATTTATCTCGACGACACGCCGGTGAGCTTCACCAGCCAGAATCCCGACCTTCGCCTGATCGACATGGCCCAGGTCGAAGTGCTGCGCGGACCGCAGGGGGCGCTCTACGGATCGGGCGCCATCGCGGGCGTCTACCGCATGGTCACCAACAAGCCCGACCTGGACAGGTTCTCGGGGAATGTCGCCCTTGGGGGCTCCGTATTGGACGGCGACGGGCCGGGCGGCTTCGGCCGGGCCGTGTTCAACGTCCCGCTGGTCGAGCAGCGCCTGGGGCTTCGTCTGGTCGCGTATCTGGATGAGAGCGGCGGATATGTCGACAACGCCAGGCTCAATCTCCGGCGGGTGAACGCTGCGCGCGTGTGGGGCGCCCGCGCGGCGCTCCGGTGGGAGCCCTCGGATACCCTGACGATCGACCTTTCCGGCACCATTCAGGACACCGACCAGGACGATACCCAGTATTACGAGGCAGCCCTGGGGCCGTTCCGGCAGGACAACTACCTGCCACAGCCCTATGCCGACCATATCCGGATCGGCACGGTGACAGTCCGCAAGGACCTCGACTGGGCCAAGCTGACGTCGGCGACGTCGGTGATCGACCGCGGGGTGAATGCCACGCTCGACGCGACCCTCGGGATCGGCAAGTTCGTACCACTCGAAGGTATACCGAGCCCCTTCGTCACCAACCGCAATCTGCAGCAATTCAGCCACGAGAGCCGGCTGGTCTCCGCGGGGAACGGCCGCCTTCGCTGGTTGCTTGGAGGATTCTTCCAGCATTTCCGCGAGCATCGGTCCACCGAGCTCACGGTGCCCGGCGCCGGGGCGGTCTTCGGCGGCCAGGGCTTCCCCTCCGACGTGGTCTACCAGGAACTGCTGCGTGAGACGGCCGTCGAAGTCGCCGCCTTCGGCGAGATCGAGTGGTACTTTGCGGATTCCTGGTCGCTGACGCTGGGGGGACGGGCCTTCCACAATCGATTGGCGGCGTCGTCCAATGCCTCCGGCGTCTCCGTCGGGGAGACCCAGGCCGTCGGCGGCAAGAGTCGGCATAACGGGGTCGTCCCGAAGGTGGCGGTCTCCTACAGCCCGAGCGACGATCTGCTGCTCTATGCGCGGGTTGAGGAGGGCTTTCGCAGCGGCGGCGTCAATATCAACACGCCGACGAGCGCGCTATTCGTCGATCGGGAGGAGGGGCAGGCCAAGGTCGACACCTTCCTGAGCGACGAGCTGTGGAACTATGAGTTCGGGCTCAAGAGCCAGTGGCTGGACCAGCGGCTTCGCCTCAACGCCGCCGTCTTCTACGTCGTGTGGCGGGACATCCAGTCGGATCAGCTCCTGCCCAACGGACTGGGCTACATCGTCAACGCCGGCGACGGCCGCAACTGGGGCGTCGAGGTCGAACTGGAGTTCCATCCCGTCGACGCCCTGCAGATCCGGGCGAACCTGCTGGTGAACTCGCCCGACATCACCATTCCCAACCCGGTGCTCGGCAGCCAGAAGGGCGCAGGCTTGCCCGGGGTGGCCGACCTGACCGCCGGCCTCGGGGTGGACTACGCGTTCAGCCTCCCGGGGGACTTCACGGCGACCGTGAGCTTCGACTACGCCTATGTCGGCCGCTCGAGCCTCGTTTTCAGCGAGACCAACAAGGCGCTCCTGATGGGTGGCTACCATGTCGGCAATCTGCGGCTCGGTGTCGCCCGCGGGCCGATCGACTTCGGCATCCAGATCGACAATTTGTGGAACGCCAAGGGCAACACCTTCAGCTTCGGCAACCCCTTCAGCCTTCCGTTCCAGGATCAGAGAACGCCGGTCGAGCCCCGCAAGATCGGCCTGTACGTCGGCTACCGGTTCTGAGGCCGACGGGCGACGAGCCCTGAGGCCGCGACGACCAGCCCTCGCGGCAGGCGGTCGAAAGTTGCGAAATTGTATACCTGGTGCGAGCCTCAACCAATCTGGGGAGAGCTATGGTTCGTCACGGTCAACGTCGATTAAGAGTTGGAGAATGACAGTGAAGGACATATCCAGACTTCTGACCATCGCGGCGATCGCCCTGGCGATCCCCCTGTCCGCTCAGGCCACGCCTGATTCCGCGCCGCCCGCCGCCAAGCGGATCGGCGAGGCGAACGCCAGGGCGATCGCCCTTCAGGTCGCGCCGGGCACCGTGGTCGAATCCGATTTCGAGAAGGAGGACGGCGGCTGGCGGTATTCCTTCGACATCCGCCAGGGCGACCGTATCCATGAAGTCGGCGTCGATGCGCTCACCGGCAAGGTCGTCGAGAACAGCGACGAAGGGACCAACGACAAGGACTGATCGGAACCCGCATGCGCATTCTGGTCGCCGAGGACGATGAGGAGACGGCCGGTTTCGTCCAGCGCGGGCTGGGCGAGATCGGCCACAACGTCGTGGTGGCCGCCACGGGCGAGGACGCCCTGCACCTGGGCCTCACCGAGACCTTCGATCTCATCGTTCTCGACCGCATGCTGCCCGGCTTCGACGGGCTCACGGTTCTGAAGCGGCTGCGGGCCGCGGACGTGACGACGCCGGCGCTCATGCTCACGGCGCTGGGGCGCATCGAGGACCGGGTGGCCGGTCTGGACACGGGCGCCGACGATTATCTCGTCAAGCCGTTTGCGTTCAGCGAGCTCGCCGCCCGGGTCCGGGCGGTCAGCCGCCGGACGGCGCCTCGGGAGGCGGAAACCCGGTTCGCCGCGGGCCCCATCGAGATGGATCTGCTCTCCCGCGAGGTTCGCCGCGACGGCCGGCCGATCACCCTGCAGCCTAAGGAGTTCAGGCTGCTCGAGGAACTGATGCGCCACGCCGGGGAATTCGTCACCCGCACCATGCTTCTGGAGCGGGTCTGGGATTTCCACTTCGATCCGCAGACCAAGATCGTCGAGACTCACATCAGCCGCCTGCGCTCCAAGCTTAACGAAGGCGGGCTCGAGGACCCCATCGAGACCGTGCGGGGCGTCGGCTACCGTATTCGCAAGACATGAAGGTTGTGCTGGAGAGCGCCGCCTACCGGATTGCGTTCGCGTCGTCCCTGGCCTTCGCGCTGGCGACGCTGGTGACGGGGACCGCCGTCTACTACGCCGCGCACGTCGCCTTCGCCCGCCAGCTGGATGCCAGCATCGAGCAGGCGAGCGTCGGCATCGTGGCCGAACTCCACGACGAGGGTGTCGCGGGAGTCGTGAGGGCGGTCCGCGAGCGCGAGGCCCACGGACCGCATGCCGTAGCCTACGCCGTGTTCGATCCGCAGGGAAACAAGGTGGCAGGTGCCCTGGATACGCCGATGCCGCCGCTTGGCTGGCACCAGATCTCCTTCGTCGATCCGGTGGAGGGGCCCGACCCCGCCCGCGCGAAGACGGTGTTGCTGCCGGACGGCTACCGTATGGTCGTCGCCGCCGATCTGGAACCGATCGAGCAGATCGACGCGACGATTCTGGCTATTTTCGGGGTGGCGTTCGTCGCGCTGCTGCTGGTCACCCTGGCCGGGGCGGTGGTGCTGGGGGCCTATCTCCGCCGCCGGTTGAGACGGATCGAGGCAACCGCCGGCGCGATTGCGGACGGCAATCTGACGGAGCGGGTGGCGATCGGGCCGCGAGGCGACGAGTTTGACCGGGTGGCCGCCTCGCTGAACGCGATGCTCGACCGCATCAGCGGGCTTGTCGGCAATCTTCGACAGGTCACCAGTGATCTCGCCCACGATCTGCGCACTCCGCTGATGAAGCTGCGCCACCATCTCGAGGCGATGCAGGCGCGCGCGGAAGGCGAGGCGATGCCGGGCATGATCGAGGACGCGGTGGAACGCGCCGACGAGGTCCTGCGCCTGTTCGACGCGATCCTCCGGATTTCCGAGCTGGAGGAAGGCAGTCTCAGGGGGCATTTCGGGCCCGTCGACCTGGGTGCCCTGGTCGAGGACCTGTGGGAATCCCACCGCCCCCTGGCCGAGGACGCGGGCCGGCCGTTCGAGGTTTCCGTAGGCCCTGGCCATCTCGTCGTCGGTGACCGGGAACTGATCGCGCAGGCGCTGATCAACCTCATCGAGAATGCCCTTCGCCATACGCCGGAGGGCACGCCGATCCTCCTCGGCGTCCGGCGGCTCGACGGCCGGGTCATGGCGTATGTGGCCGATCGCGGCCCCGGCATCCCGGCGGACGCGCGCCAGCGGGTGCTGGAACGCTTCGTCCGCCTCGAATCGTCCCGGTCGAGCCCCGGCCACGGCCTCGGCCTCAGCCTGGTGGCGGCCGTCGCCCATGCCCACGGGGCGACGTTGCGCCTTGCCGACAACGAGCCGGGCCTCGACGTCGCCATCGTGTTTCCGGAGGTCGCGCCATGAGGCGGCTTTGGGCCGGCGCGTCGGCGCTGCTCCTCCTGTCGGCCTGCGCGACCTACCGCGCGCAGCCCCTGGACAGCGCGCCGGAGGTGCTGGCGCCGCCGGTCGCCAAGGTCCTCCAGGCCAGGGCCGACCGGATCGATCGGCCCTGGCTGAAGCCCGTCACGGTCGATCTCGCCGCCCCTCTCACCGGCGAGGCGGTGGCCGTCATCGCCGTCGTGAACAATCCCGATCTCAAGGCGCAACGGGTACGCGCGGGCGTATCGGACGCCCAGGTGTTCGCCGCCGGGCTGTTGCCCGACCCGACGATTTCGCTCGGTGCGAGCAAGGTCCTCTCCGGTCCTGATCCGCTCGTCGATCTCGCCAGTTCCCTGGCCGCCGACTTGAACGCCCTTCGCACGGCGGGCGTCGCGCGGCGGAAGGCGAAGGCCGAAGCCCGTCAGGTCCGGCTGGACCTGGCCTGGGCGGAGTGGCAGACGGCCGGGCAGGCGCGCATCCGGGCGGTGCGCGTCGCCCAACTGGAGCGGATCGTCGCCCTCGACCGGCAATCGCGGGACGTCGAGCACTCGCTGCTGGCGCGCATCCAGCGCGCCGCCGGCCGCGGCGACGTGAGCGGAGACCGCCTGCAGGCGGCGCGGACCGCCGCCTTCGACGCCGCGAACAGGCTGCGCACCGCCGAGAAGGATCTCGCCGCCGCACGGGAGGATCTCGATAAGCTGCTCGGCCTGCCGCCCGGTACCGACCTCGCGGTGGCGTCGCCAGCCGTGCCCGCGGAGATACCTTCGGCTGAAGCGCTCTTTGCGCTGGCGCGCGACAGCCGCACGGACCTGGCGGCGCTCAGGGCCGGTTATGCGGCGCAGGAAGCAGCCGTTCACAAGGCTGTGCTCGACCAGTTTCCGACGCTCAACCTGACCATGAATGCCAACCGCGACTCCGCCGGCAACCTGCTGGTGGGGCCGGCCGTGGATTTCACGTTGCCGATCTGGAACCGCAACCGGGGCGGCATCGCCGTCGAACGGGCGACCCGCGCGGCTCTCAAGGCCGAATACGACGCCCGGCTGTTCCAGACACGCGCGGACATCGGCGCGGCGGTCGCGGGCATCAGGGTCGCCTTCCGGCAGCGCGAGGAGGCGATGCAGGACCTGCCCGAGGTCCGCCGGCACGCCGACGCGGCGCAGCGCGCGGCCAAGCGCGGCGACCTGTCGCTTGAAGCTGCCCAGAACGCCGAGCAGGTGCTGCGGGACCGGTTGATCCAGATCGCCCAGAGCGAACAAGACCTGTCCGAACAGACGATCGCGCTCGAACTGCTCACCGGCGCACCCAGGGAGGCATGGCCCAAATGATCCGTTATTCCGCGCTTGCGCTCGCTCTGCTGCTCGCCGCCTGTTCCGGCGGCAATCAGCAGCAGGACCCGGCGCCCGTCGCCCTGGTCACCCTTGGCAAGGCCGAACAAGGCAGCGTCGACGAAACGGTCACCCTCTACGGCGAAGTCGAACAGGGCGCGCAGGCCGCCTACACGCTCTCGGCGCCGGTCGAAGCCACCGTGGCGAAGATCGTGGCCCCGGCGGGAACGCCGGTGGCGCGGGGACAACTGGTCGTCAGCCTGCGGCCCAGCCCCGCGACGGGCGCCGAGTTGTCCAAGGCGACCAGTGACCTTCGGGCGGCAGAAGCGGCCTATGCCCGCGCAAAGCGGCTTCGGGCCGATGGGCTGGCGAGCGATGCCGACGTCGAGAATGCTCGCCAGTCCGCCGACAGCGCCAAGGCGACGCACGCCAGTCTCGCAACGCGGGCCAAGGGGCTGCAACTCCGTGCGCCCGGAGCGGGGCACGTACAGTCGATCCCCGTGAAGCCCGGGGATCTGGTGTCGGCCGGCGCGACCATGGCAACCATCACCCGGGTCGGCGCCCAGCGCGCCCGCTTCGGCATCGATCCGGCGGCGGCGCGCAAGCTCTCGGCGGGCGTGACGTTGAGCGTCCGGCCCGAAGGGGCCGGCAAACCGTTCTCCGCGCCGGTCTTGTCCGTCGATCCGGCGATCGATCCAAATACCCACCTTGCTTCCGTTTTCATCGACATCCCGGCCGACCGGGGACTGGCCGCCGGCCAGCCGCTCTCGGCCCAGGTGCCCGTCCGGCAATCGGGGGAGGCGACCGTCATCCCCTATGCGGCGTTGCTCGACGATGGCGGGCAGCCTTACGTCTTTGTCCTCCGGAACGGCGTGGCGCATCGCCACGACGTGGTAACCGGCGCGTCGAACGGCCAGCGGATCGCGGTCCTCAAGGGCGTCTCGCCGGGGGATGCCGTTGTCGTGCAGGGCGGCACCGCCGTCGAGGACGGCATGAAGGTCCGCACCAAGTGAGATCCGGCATCGCCAGGCACGCCCGCTCCATCTGGCTGGCGGTTCTGCTGCTCACCCTGGGCGGCGTCGTCGGCGCGATCGGCCTGCCGGTCAGCCTGTTCCCCCATATCGACTATCCGCGCGTGGTCGTGTCGATCGACGCCGGCGAGCGGGACGCGGCGCAGATGGAGGCGGAGATCACGCGCCCGATCGAACTCGCCCTGCGGGCCGTGCCGGGCGTCACGCGCCTGCGGTCGACCACCAGCCGGGGCTCGGCGGAACTGGCCCTGAACTTCAACTGGGGCCACGACATGACCGCCGCGACGCTGGCGACGCAGAGCGCGCTTGCGGCCGTCCTCCCGGACCTGCCAAAGGGGACCCGGTTCGACGTGCGGCGGTCGGACCCGACGATCTTCCCGGTCTACGGCGTCGCGCTGACCTCGCCGTCCCTCGACCAGGAAGCGCTCAGGCAGCTCGCGCTGCTCAAGATTCGCCCCGCTCTTGCGGCCGTGCAGGGGGTGGCGGCGGTCGACGTGCAGGGCGGCAGCCCGCGCGAGTTCTCGGTCGACCTCGATCCCGCCCGGCTGACGGCGCTCGGTCTCAGCGCGTCGGACGTGACCGACGCGCTGGGGAAGGCGAACACGGTGCGGGGCGCGGGGCGCATCGAGGACCGCCACCGGCTCTACCTCGTGCTGGTGGAAAACCGGCTCGCGTCCGCGGCGGATATCGCGGCGACCCCGGTCAAGTCGGGGTCGGGCGCGGTGGTGACGCTTGGCGACGTGGCCACCGTCCGTCCGGCCGCGGCGCCCAGCTATACGAGGGTTACGTCGAACGGGCAGAACGCCGTGCTGGTCAACGTGCGCCAGGCGCTCAACGGCAATACCGTCCAGGTGGTCCGCGACGTCTCGGCGAAACTCAAGGCGCTCCACATCCCGCCCAGCGTTTCCGTGACGCCGTTCTACGACCAGTCGGAGCTCGTCTCGGGCGCCGCGAACGCCGTGCGCGACGCGATTATCATCGGCGCGCTGCTGGCGGGACTGGTGCTGTTCCTGTTCCTGCGCTCGGTCAGGCTGATGGCGATCACTGCGGCCGTGCTGCCCGCCGTGCTCGCCGCGACCTGTCTCATCCTCTACGGGCTGGGTATGCATTTCGACATGATGACCCTGGGCGGCATGGCCGCGGCCGTCGGGCTGGTGGTCGACGATGCCGTGGTGATGCTCGAGCACATGATGCGCCGGATGCAGGAAGGCGAGGCGAAGGATGCGCCCGGCATCCTCGGCGCGGCGGCGGAAATGGGCAAGCCGCTGTTCGGCTCGACGGGCGCCACCATCGTCGTCTTTCTGCCGCTGGCCTTCATCTCCGGTGTCAGCGGCGGGTTCTTTACCGCGCTTGCCATCACCATGGTGGCAGCCCTCGGGATTTCCGTGCTCTACGCCCGGTTCGCCATTCCCCTGGTGTCCGCGCACTGGCTGCGGGACAAGGATGCCGCGGCGGCCGAGCGGGCCGACGGCTTCATGGGACGCATCCTGCGCGCCTACACGCAGGTTGGCGACCGCGCTTTCCGCCGCCCGGGCCTGCTGGTCGCCGCCGTCGTGCTTGGGTTCGGCGTCGCCGGCTATTTCGCCTGGTCCAACGTCCCCTCGGGCTTCATGCCGAAGATGGACGAAGGCGGCTTTGTGCTCGACTACAAGGCGCAGCCCGGCGCCGCGCTCACCGACACCAACCGTCTGCTGGGCCAGGTGGAGCAGATCATCCAGTCGACCCCGGAGGTCGCCAGCTATTCGCGGCGGACCGGCATGCAGCTCGGCGGCGGCCTGACCGAGGCCGACGAGGGCGACTATTTCATTCGGCTGAAGGGCGGCTCTCGCCGGCCGATCGACGCCGTGATGGCCGACATCCGTCACCGGGTCCAGACCCGGGTGCCCGGGCTGGACATTGAACTGACCCAGCTCATGGAGGATCTCATCGGCGACCTGACGGCCGTGCCGCAGCCGGTCGAGATCAAGCTCTTCGGCAATGATGCCGGGGCGCTGTCGAAGGCGGCAAAGAAGGTGGGCGGCGCGATCGGCAAGGTTTCCGGCGTTGTCGGGGTCGTCGACGGCCTGCGCGTGGCGGGCGACGCCATCAGTGTGAAGGTCGACCCGGGCGCCGCCGCCCAGCAGGGCCTCGATGCGGACGCCGTCGCCAACCAGGTGGAGGCTTTGATCGGCGGCTCCGGCGCGACCCACGTGCGCATCGGCGAGCAGCTGGTGAACGTGCGGGTGCGCGGTCCCGCCGACATGCGCCAGCGGGCCGCCCAGATCGCCCGGCTGCCGCTGACGACGCCCGGCGGGCATACCGTCTTCGTGGGCCAGATCGCGTCGGTAAGCGTCGCCGCCGGGCAGAAGCAGCTCACGCGCGAGGACCTCGCGCCCTTCGTCGACGTCACCGCCAGGCTGGAGGGACGCGACCTCGGCTCGGCCATGAAGCAGATCCGCAAGGTGGTCTCCGGGCTCAAGCTCCCGCCGTCGATCCGCGTGGAGTATGGCGGGCTCTACGCCCAGCAGCAGAAGAGCTTTCGTGACCTCACTCTCGTCTTCGCCGCGGCTCTGCTGCTGTCGGCTCTGCTGCTGACGTTCCTGTTCGAGCGCATCGGCTGGACGCTGGCGGCGATCGCGACCGTCCTGATGGCCGCGGCGGCCGTGCTCTGCGGCCTGTGGATCACCGGCATCGAACTCGACATCTCGGCGCTCATGGGTCTGACCATGGTGGTCGGCATGGTGACCGAACTGATCGTCTTCTTTTTCGCCGAGATCGACCCCGACCGGCCGGTCGACGTCGCCGTGCTGCGGGAGGCTGGGTCCAAGCGGCTGCGTCCTATCCTGATGTCGGCGCTGATCGCCATCCTCACGCTCAGCCCGCTCGCGCTGGGGTTCAGCCGCGGGGCGGGCCTGCAGCAGCCGCTCGCGACGGCGATCATCTTCGGGTTGACGGCGGCCGTCCCGCTCGTCCTGCTCTTCCTGCCCGCGCTGGTCCTGCAGTTTTCGCGCATACGCCGGTGATCGCCGCGGCCGAAGCCGTGCCCGTCAACTCTTTGCATGCTGGAACGGGCCGGGGCAATCTGAGGAGGCGGGATGGGGCCTGCGAGGAGGGAGGACGCGATGAAGACAGTCAAGGACCGTATCGATCCGGAGGTGGCTCCGGCCTTTCCGGAGGCCGTCGGCGAGATATTCGCCCTTATCGGGCCCGACATGGCGGCGGCCCGCGCGGCGGGCAACGGGCGGCTGGACGATACGAAGGCCGGCCAGTATCCGTTCGACGGGACCACGGAGCGCCGCACCGTTCCGGGCCTCGACGGCGATCCCGACGTGCCGGTCGTCATCTACCGGGATCCGCGGGCGCTGTGGCCGGAAAGCGTGCTGGTCTGGCTGCATGGCGGCGGCTACGTGATCGGCGCCGCGGACGATCCATGGGCATTTCGCTACACGCCCCTGATGACCGTCATCTCGGTCGAGTACCGGCTGGCGCCCGAGCACCGGGCGCCCGCCGCGCCCCGCGACGCGTGCGCCGTGATCGAATGGATCGCCGCGAACGCCGCCGCGCTGGGGCTGGACCCGGCCAGGATCGTGCTCGGGGGACCGAGCGGCGGCGGCGGAGTCGCCGCCGGAGCCGCGCTGCTCAACCGCGACCGGAAGGGGCCGGCGCTGCTCTACCAGCTCCTGATCTACCCGATGATCGACGACACCCACGACACGGCATCCGGCAATCTCGATCTGCCTCCCGGCGTGTGGACCCGCGACGTCTCGCTGACCGCGTGGTCGCTCTACGTCGAGGAGGCGGGAGCGTCATGCTACGCGGCGGCGGCCCGCGCCCAGGACGTCGGAGGGCTCCCGCCGACCTACGTCATGACCGGCGACCTGGACCTGTTCCGCGACGAGTGCATCCGCTACGCCAGCCGCCTGATGGAGGCGGGCATTCCCGTCGACCTCGCGGTGTTTCCGGGCGCCCCGCACGGCTTCGATCTGGTCGTGCCGGAGGCGACGGTCAGCCGGCGCGCCATCGCTCATCAGCTCGACGCGCTGAAGCAGGTGCTCAGCCGGGCGTGAGTGACGGCGACGCGCGCCGTCCCGCTCGTCGGCGGCTCTTCAGGGGCGGTTCAGGCGCCGCCCTCGACGATCAGGGCGCGGCGGTGATGGGCGAAGCGCCAGACGCCGTCGGCGTCCTTGCGGAAACTGTCCTCCAGGGAATAGAGCGCCCCGGGCGTCAGGTTCGCCCTGGGCTGGGCGGCGTCGTAGGCGAACAGGGTGAACACCGAGCTGCAGTGGACCTCGGTGTCCGACACGTGGCGGAACTGCATGTTGGCCAGGGCGTGGACGGTGCGCCGCGTACCCTCGCCGCCGGCGCGTGAGGTCAGGAAATCGCGGATCTCCCTGCGTCCGCGGAAAGTGTGCGGCACCGCCTCCATCACGCCGTCCTCGGCGAACAGCTCCACCAGTTCGAGCGAGCGGCCTTCGTCGATCAGGTGGATGAACACCATGAGGACGTTGCGGCATGCCAGCTGCGCCGATACCTGGGCGGGCGTCAGCTCGGCCCCGGCCATTCCCACGTCGTAGTCGATCATTGCTGTCTCCCCGTCAGTCTACCCGATTGGTGTGGATGCTCCCCTCGATAGTGCATGAGGTCGCGCCGGCAATCGAATGCGGAATGCACCCTGCCCATCCAGAAGGTCGGCGATGCCGCAATGGTGCGCTGATAGATTGATGGGGCGGTACGGAGTTATGCGTTCCGCCGAGCAAAACGGCGTAATAGACTTCCGCCTCAGGGCACAAGGGAGGGTCATGTGGCCAACAACCAGTTCGTGGGCGCCGCGCGGGATGTCGGCAGCCGGTCACGGCAGGAAGACAATTACGACGTCCACGGGCTGGTGGATCCGGATACGGGCGTCCTGCAGTACCTGCTGATGATCGTGGCGGACGGCATGGGCGGCCACACCAGCGGCGACGTGGCGAGCACCACGGCGGTCAACCGGTTCGTCGAAGCCTTCGACCCCGGACGCCATGTCGAGGACGCGCAAAGCATCCCCAAGCGCCTGAACGATGCGGCGATCGAGGCAAACAGGGCGATCGGGCGGGCCGTCGAGGAAAACGAGGCGCTTCGCGGCATGGGCTCCACCCTGGTCGCCGCGCTGATCGCCGGAGACTCGCTGTGGTGGATCAGCATCGGCGATTCCCCGCTCTTCCTGTTCCGGGGATCCGATCTCGTCCGGCTCAATGAGGATCATTCCATGAAGCCGGTCTACGCCCAGCTGATGGCCGAGGGGCGGATTGCGGCGGACGACGCCAGCTCGCCCAAGGGATCCCACATGCTGAGGTCGGCGCTGTCGGGTGCCGATCTGACGCTGGTGGATCTGCCCGGCGATCCGTATCGGCTGATGCCCGGCGACCAGCTGATCGTCGCCACCGATGGAATCGATAGCCTCCGGCCGGAGCAGATCGTCGAGACTCTGCTGCGCCACGAGCTCGGCGACGCGCAGACGACGGTCGAGGCGCTGATTGCGGCGGTGAAGCAGCAGAACAGAGAATACCAGGACAACGTCTCGGTCCTTCTCTACAGCCACATGAAGAATTCCTGATGGTTCGAAAGACGGGTCGGCTTGGCGCGGGGGGCGCCAAGGTAGTTCGCCGCGACATTCCCCTGCTGTTGGCGAGCGCGATGATGTGGGCCGTTGCGGCGGCCTTGCTGGCTCCCGCGGCTGCGCGCGCGCAGCCGGCGGATGGAGGGGCGGCCTGCGTACAGCCGGAAGGGGCTCAGGGAGGCTGGCGCACCAAGCTGATCACGGAATATCAGCAGGAACTGATCGCCAAGCGAAGGACCACCGACTATGCGGGGGCGCTGCGCATCATCCAGGACATCCGCTCGACGAATCTCTGCAACCTGCCCGCCAGCCTCGATCTTGCGGAGGCCGAGGCGCGTCTGGGTCTCGGGCAGACCTGCAAGGCCTATGCCCTGGTGGAGAGTTACTTCACGCACGCCGTGCCGGGTCAGGAAGGCTACCGGGAAGCCGAGCAGATGCGCACCCATACGCAGAATATGGCGGCCAATGCCGGGTGCGCCGGTGCCGGCCCGCCGCCCAACCCCCTGCCGGGACAGCCAGGCGGGGGTGCAGGGTCGGCTGGCGGCGGCGGACAGCCGCGACCGGATGTCGCGGCCACGGAACCAGCCGTCGCGCCGCCTCAGTTGGGCGCAGCGCCCCCGGAATTGGCAGGACCGCCCGGCGTTCCGCCGGAGGGCGACGGGACGGAAGGGTTCGCGCCGGCGGTGGCGTGCCAGGTGGGACCGGACGAAAAGGAACAGGCACTCAAGATGCTGAGGGAGATGGGCTACCTGTCGCGGACCGCCCAGGCCGACACGCCGGCCTTCAAGCAGGCCGTGGCCAAGCTGCAAATGGACAGAAGGAGCGCGCCCGAGACCGCCTCGATCACGGTGACGGGCGATCTGACCTGCGGCGACGTCAGCGCGCTCAAGGCGCAGGTGCCGCAGGCCAACCAGTGCGATTTCCTCGCCGCCGATCCCGACGACGCGGAACGCCCGGCCTGGGCGGCAGGGGTCTACCTGCACCGGATTGACACCAGCGAGGCCGTGCCGGCGTGCCGGCAGGCCAGCGAGGCCTATCCGCAGTCGCAGCGGCTCAAGCTGCAACTGGCGAGGACGCTGCTCGCCGCCGGCAATTTCGACGCCCGCGATCCCGATGAAGCCGGCAAGCTGCTCCACGAGGCCCGGACGTTGTTCGAGGCGGCCGAGGCGAACGGCGACGAGCGGGCACTCTACGGCCTCGGTCTGATGTCGCTGAACGGCTGGGACGGTCCACGGGACCCCCTGGGCGCGCGCGACAAGTTCGAACGGTCCTATGCCGCCGGCTACGCCCCGGCCGCGGCGGCGCTTGGAGACATGTACGCCTACGGCAAGGGGGTCTCGAAGGATCCGGCGAAGGCGCGGGACTATTATGCCAAGGCGGCCGCGCAGCAGTCCCTCTACGGCGAACTCGGCCTTGCGCTGCTGGAGTCCGGACCGGATGCCAGCCCGGCGGACGCCGCCAAGGCGAAGGACGACCTGCTCAAGGCGGCCAAGGCCGACATGCCCTCGGCCGAAGCGCGCCTTGGGCAGCTTTACGACGAGGGGCGCGGGGTTCCGAAGGACGACGTCGAGGCGGCCACGTGGTACCGCCGGGCGGCGGATCACGGCGACGGCGCCGCGCAGGCGCGCCTTGGCGACTTCTACCGCCAGGGCGAAGGCGTCCCGAAAGATCTGGCGATGGCTGTCAAGTGGTACGGCCGCGCCGCCGATGCGGGGGTGCCGGCAGGCCTGACCGGACTTGCCTGGGCCTACGAGAACGGGGCGGGCACGCAGCGCGATCTTTCCCAGGCGGTCGCCTTGTACACCAAGGCTGCGAACGCGGGCTACGCTCCGGCGCAACAGGCCCTCGGGCGGCTCTACGCCTCGGGCCAGTTTGCCGCGGAAAAGCTTCCCGAGGCGGTGACATGGCTCAAGCGCGCGGCGGAGCAGGGTTACGCCCCCGCGTTCGCCAACCTGGGCGTCCTCTACTACGAGGGAACCGGGGTGAAGGAAGACCGCGACCAGGCCTATCCCTTGTTTCAGAAGGCGGCGGCCGGAGGAGACGCTCTGGGTTTGTACTGGGTCGGATTCATGTATGATGAGGGCAAGGGGGTGAAATCCGACGAGATCAAAGCTGCCGAATACTACCGTCAGGCTGGCGAGTTAGGGAATGCAGACGCGCAGTTCGCCATGGGAATGGCTTATGAGAAGGGGCGCGGCGTCAAGAAGGACAAGGCGGAAGCCCAACGCTGGTATGCCCGTGCCGCCGACCAGGGTCAGGCACAAGCGGCCAAACGTCTTGAACGCCTGCGCTAGGGTGCCCATGAACGTCCCCCGGGCCGGTCTTGGCGTCTTGCTGGCCGTCCTGCTCGGCGCGGCGGGCAATGCCCATGCCTCGGACCCGGTGAACAATGGAGAGATTTCGGTCGCCGGCTGGAAGTCCGACCGGCCGGACACGGTCGATGTCGACAACCTGAAGCTGACCTGGTCGCTGACCACCAAGGCGGGCGAGCCCTATCTGACGTACGGCATCAAGTGGAAACCGGGCGCTCAGGCCAGAACCATCGACGACAGGAAGGTGGGCATCCGGTCTGAACGGGACCGCCGACAGGTGAAGCTGGCGCGCGGCGCCGTGCTGCGCGCGAAGGTCGATGCACCGGACTGCGATGGCTGTGCCTGGATCGAATTCATCGTCCCCAAGACCCTTTCGTGGCCGGCGGACGACGCCGAATTCGCTCCGGTAAGTCCGCCTTGGGGCGCCCTCTTCCAGACCTCGGGCGGACGCCACCTGGACGCGCAGGCGGCGCAGAGGCTGGCTACCGGCCGGATCAGGCTCGCCGACCTGCAATTCGAGGAGCCGATATTCGACCTTGGCGCCGTCGGCGGCGCTGCGGTCAGGCGAACCGCGAAGCCGCAGTCCGCGCGGGACGACCAGCCGAAATCCCAGAAGCCCGACTGCTTCATCCCCGAATATTGTCAGTAGGTGTCGCGATGGTGCCGGAGCGGATGAGGGTGGTCAGATGACAGAGGGGTTCTTCGGCCACGCTCTCCCCATCGGCTATCAGCTGGACCAGTTCGTCATCGAGGAAGTGCTCGGCGCCGGCGGCTTCGGCATCGTCTACCGCGCGCGCCATTCCAATCCCGGCATTTCCATGCAGGTCGCCATCAAGGAGTACCTGCCATCCTCGCTCGCCCACCGGACGCAGCTGACCCGGGTCGTGCCGACGACGACCGACCGGACGCAGGATTACGAATTCGGGCTGAGGAAGTTCATCTCCGAGGCCGACATCCTGCTGCGCCTCAGCGAGCGCTACCACCATCGCAGCCTCATCCAGGTGCGTCACTTCTTCGAGGCGAACGGCACCGCCTACATGGTGATGAACTACGAGGACGCGGAGTCGCTCAGCGACGTGCTCAAGCGCGAGAAGGTCATTCCGTGGGACCGGCTGCGGCCCATGGCGCTGGCGCTGCTGGACGGGCTGGCCATCGCGCACCGCGAGCAGGTGATCCACCGGGACATCAAGCCGGCCAACATCCTGATCCGCAGGGACGGCTCTCCGGTCCTCATCGACTTCGGCGCGGCCCGACAGGAAGCCAGCGCCGTGACCCTGTCCGGCATGGGCTTCTTCTCGCCGCCCTACAGCGCGTTCGAGCAGTACGTGCCGATCGAAAAGGTCGGCCCCCGCACGGATCTCTACGCGTTCGGCGTCGTGCTCTACCGCACGGTGACCGGGGTCGAATCGAACGACATTCCGATTCCCCTGATCAGGCGGGAGGTCGACAACCTGAAGCCCGCCGTCGAAGCGGCTGCGGGGTCCTATCCGCCCAACTTCCTGAAGGCCATCGACCAGTGCCTGTCGGTCGAGCCCAAGGGCCGGCCGGCGGATGCCGAGGCGCTCAAGGCGCTGATCCTGGCGGAAGATGCCGCCGCGCCGTCGGCCCCTCCAGCGGCCGTGGTCGACAGCGCTGCGGCAAGCACCGCGGCGACCGGCGCCGCAGCAGCCGACACCCCGGCGCCCGATGACGCCGCGGCAGAGGACGGGGAGCGGCGGACCAGAATTTCGCAGCGACCGGCCTGGGTGGACTCGAAGCCGCCCGAGAAGCGCGAACGGAAGCCGGGGGTAACCGCGGGGATCGCCGTCGGCGCGGTCCTCGTGCTGGCGTCCCTGCTTGCCGGGGGGTGGTATTTCCTCCAGTCGCGCAACGCGGCCGGGCCGGGTCCCGCGACCGTGGCCGAGGCGCCCGCGACGGTGCCGCCGGAGGCCGCCCCGCCCGGAGCCGTCCCGCCCGAAACCGCGCCACCCGAAACCGCGCCACCCGAATCCACGCCACCCGAATCCGCGCTACCCACGCCGGCCGAACCGCTCCCGGAGGCCGGCGCCCCGGAGACGGCGCCGGAGGCGGCCGCGCCCGACACCGAGGCGGCAGCCGAGCAGCGGGCGGCCCGGCAGCGCTGGGAGGCGCTGCAGCGGATCAGGGAGGAGGCCGCGAAGGCGGAGGAGGCGGCGCGGCAGCGCGCCGCGGCGGCCGCACAGGCGCCGGAGGCGCCCGCCCCAGGCAAGACCGCTTCCGCGCGGCCGGCGAAGCCCGCCGCGCCGGCCAACCCTGCTCCGACGAAGGAAGCGGCACCGGCCGGTGAGGAGGCCGGAGACCTTCTGGTCGCCGCCAAGACGGCCCTGGCCAGCCACAACTACGCTGTGTCCGCCAAGCTGTTCGGAGATGCCCTGCAGCAGATGCCGGACTCCGCCGCGGCGCAGTTCGGCCTGGGGCAGGCGCTCGAAGGCCAGGGACGCTTCGCCGATGCCGACCAGGCGTTCGAGAAGACGCTCCAGCTCGCGCCCGATGAGGCTTACGACCTCTACTACATCGGCAAGTACTATGACGGGCGGAAGAACTACGCGAAGGCGGACGATCTCTATTCCGCCTACTTGCAGCAACGGCCGAAGGACGCGGATGTCTGGCGCCGGCGGGCGTGGGTGCGTCAGAAGATGGGCAAGACCGATGCGGCGGTAGCCGACATCAATACGGCGATCGGCCTGAAGCCGGACGACAAGACGCTGCCGACGGACCTCGGCGACATCTACAGCGCCTCGGGAGACCTGCCGAGCGCCGTCGCCAGCTATTCCAAGGTCATCGACGCCGGCGGCGCCGATGCGTCGATCTACTATCGTCGGGGCGCTGCCTATCACAAGATGCAGAAGGTCCAGGAAGCCCTCGCCGACTACGACAAGGCACTGGCCATCGATCCCAACTTCGTTCAGGCATTGTGGGCGAGCGCAGCGATCAACCTGTTCATCAACCAGCCGCAAAAGGCGATCGACGTGCTCAACCGGGCGATCTCCCTGTCGCCGAACAATGCCGGCCTGTACAGCCAGCGCGGGTGGGGGTACTACGCGCTGCGGCAATACGATGCCGCCGAGCGGGATTTCACCAAGGCACTGGATATCACGCCGTCGCTCGCCGATGCGAAGCGCGGCCTGGAAACCGTGCGCAAGGTCGCGGGGGGCGGCTAGGTGCGGCGCGGGCGTCACGTGCCTGAGCGGCTGAACGTGGCCAGACGAGGGGGGAAGGTCCGCCATGGATGACAACACCGTTGCAAACCTGCTGGCGCCCATCGGCGAGCCCGAGCCGACGGGCGCGGACGTGCGCGAGGGAGGCGCCGGCGGGGCCGCCTATCGGGAGATGCGCGACGCGCAGAAGATGGCGACCTCGGCCGAGCGGAGCTCGCTGCGCGGCGTGGTTTCCGATCCGCCGCCGGATGTCCTGTGGGGCACCGTGTCCGAGCGCGCGCAGAGCATCCTGCGGGAGCATTCCAAGGACATGGAGGTGGCGGCCACGCTGATCCAGGCGCTGGCGCGGACCGGCGGATTCGGCGGTCTGCGTTCGGGGTTCGAGCTGTGCGCCGGCCTCGTGCGGGACTTCTGGCCGGCGCTCCATCCCCAGTCCGATGACGACGAGGACCTCGACGAGGACCACGGCCCGGGCGTCCTCGCGCGGGCCGAACCCGTCTCCCAGCTCGACGCCGAGGAGGCGCTGTCGGCGCCCATGCTGCGCCAGCCGGTGGTCGAGGGCCTGGGGTCGGACGCACCCGAGTTCTGGCAGGTCAAGCTGGAAATGGCGCGCAAGCCGGCGGCCGACGACGACGACACCTCCCATGCGGAAAGCGCCGAACTGGCGGCGATCCGGTCGCTGCTGGCCGGCGTGCCGCAGCAGGTGCTCGTCGCCCGCCGTAGCGAGATCGCGGCGTGCCGGGATGCCTATCTGGCCATGATCGAGGCGATCAACCAGGCCTGCGAAGCCTCGGCCGAGGCGGCGTCCGAGGCGCAGGGCACCAGGGTGCGGGCCTACCGGCTCTCCTCCTCCCGCACCGAGGCGACGCTCGACGACTGCCTGCAGATGTTCGATCTGCTGACGGCCGGGATGCTTCCCGTCGTGTCCGACGATGCCGCCGCGCCGGCGCCGGCCGGCGAGGTTGTGGCCGCGGGCCCGGCAGGAACGCCTGCCGCCGCGTCGACCCGGGCCGGCGGCCTCGCGTCGCGCGAGCAGGCCTTTGCCGAAATCGACCGGATCGCCCGGTACTTCGAAACGAGTGAGCCTCATTCGCCGATTTCCTTCCTGCTCAGGCAGGCGGTCCGCTGGGGGCGCATGTCGCTGCCGGACCTGATGAGCGAGCTGATGGCCTCCGATACGACGGCCCGGGATGATTACTTCAGGGTAACGGGCATCCCGAAGGCCGAGGACGAGAACGGCTGACGCGGTTCAGCGTTGGGAAACACGCATTGCGCTGTAAGGCTCTTTGCGGATACCTTGAAGTAGTTAGGCCTCATGCAGGGGGAAAACGATGGCGTCTAGCACACCTGATAAGATCGCGCGTAATCGTAAGCCGCGCGTTCACGTCAAGATGGAAGTCGACACCAACGGCGTGACCGAAGAACGGGAGCTGCCGTTTGTGGTGGGCGTCATGGGCGATTTCGCCGGCAACAGCCCCGCCGGGGACGTAAAGCGCTACAAGGACAGGAAGTTCGTCCAGATCGACCGCGACAACTTCGACGGCGTCATGCAGCGGATGACACCCGGCGTCAGCCTCCGGGCCGACAACAAGCTGGCGCCGGACGGCAGCCAGATCGCCGTGCAGCTCAACTTCTCGTCCATGGCGGATTTCGAGCCGGCGCGGATCGCCCAACAGGTCGAGCCCATCCGCAAGCTGCTGGAAACCCGGGCCAAGCTGGTGCAGCTGCTGACCAAGATCGACCGGTCGGAGGAGCTGGAGACGCTGCTCGAGACCGTGCTCAAGAATTCCGACGACCTGAACAAGCTGTCCCATGAACTGGGCATCGGATCGGATGCGCCGGCGGAGGGAGGCGAGTGATGGCCGAGGAACGCAAGGCGGCGGAAGCGGCCGCCGAGGTCACCACGACCGAGGCGAGCCTGCTCGACCAGGTGATCGGCGTCACGCCGATGACCGCGCCGGACGAGGCCAAGGGGCTCATCAAGGCGCTGACGGAAGAGGCGCTGAAGGGGACGGTCAGCTTCGACAAGAACGTCGTCGTGACCCTGCAGAACGCCATCAAGGCGCTGGATTCGGTGGTGTCGGACCAGCTGTCCGAAGTGATGCACGCCCCCGAATTCAAGGCGCTGGAAGGCTCGTGGCGCGGCCTCAATCACCTGGTGATGAACAGCGAGACCAGCACGTCGCTGAAGATCCGCATGCTCCACGCCAGCAAGCGCGAGGTGCAGAGGGATCTGTCCAAGGCGCTCGATTTCGACCAGAGCGACCTGTTCAAGCGGCTCTACGAGGACGAGTTCGGCACCGCCGGCGGCGAGCCGTACGGCGCGCTGATCGGCGACTACGAGGTCACCAACAACCCGGAGGACATCGAGTTCCTGCAGAACATGGCGGGCATCGGCGCCGCCTCGCTCTGCCCCTTCATCACCGCCGCATCGCCCCAGCTCTTCGACCTGGAGAAGTGGAGCGACATGACCAAGGTCCGCGACCTGGCGAAGGGTTTCCAGACCGCCTCCTACGCCAAGTGGCGCAGCTTCCGCGACATGGAGGATTCGCGCTACGTGTCGCTGGTGATGCCGCGGGTGCTGGCGCGCCTGCCCTACGGCCGCAACACCCTGAAGATCGACGAGTTCGACTTCGAGGAAGCCGGCTTCGACGTGGCCGGCAATCCCAAGGCCATGGAGCATGACGACTATTGCTGGATGAACGCCTCCTACGTGATGGGCGCCAACCTGACGCGCGCCTTCGCCGAGACCGGGTTCTGCACGGCGATCCGTGGTCTGGAGAACGGCGGCAAGGTCGAGAACCTGCCGGTGCACACCTTCGTCAGCGACGACGGCGATGTCGACATGAAGTGCCCCACCGAGATCGGCATCACCGACCGGCGCGAGAAGGAGCTCAGCGACCTCGGCTTCCTGCCGCTGCTGCACTACAAGAACTCCGACTACGCGGTGTTCATGGGCGGGCAGTCGGTGCAGCGTCCCAAGGTGTTCCGCACCGACGTGGCCAAGACCGAGGACTACGCCATCTCGACCCGGCTGCCCTACATCATGGCGGCCTCCCGCTTCGGCCACTACGTGAAGGTGATGGCGCGCGACAAGATCGGCTCCTTCATGGAGGTCGACGACTGCGAGCGCTGGCTGAACAACTGGATCAAGACCTACGTCAACAGCAACAAGGACACCGGGCCCGAGATCAAGGCCCGCTATCCGCTGCGCTCGGCCGAGGTCCAGGTGAAGCCTATCCCGGGCAAGCCCGGCGCCTATGACGCCGTGCTGCAGATGCAGCCCTGGCTGCAGATGGAAGAGCTGAACGCATCGCTCCAACTCGTGGCGGAGATTCCGAAGAAGTCCTGACGGCCACGTGGGAGAAGTCGAGAGTGCCGTGCCGGACCTGTCCAGCGCCAGCCGATCGGGCAGGGAAGCCCCAGTAGAGGAAGCCGCCGCCGGCGGGCAGCCGCTCGGCCCGCTCAGCGCCGATATTCGCGCCCTGCTGCACGACCTCGTGCCCTGGCTGAGACGCTCCGCCGTGTCGCTGCCGACCACGAAGCAGCGCCTCGCCGGCGAGCTGTGCCGGGCCATCGCCGAAATCGACCGCCTGGTCGGCGAGCAGGTTTCCGAGATTCTGCATGCGCCTCGGCTGCAGCGCCTCGAGGCGTCGTGGCGCGGCCTGCGCTACCTGACCGAAAGCCTGCACCGGGCGCGCCGGGTCAAGATCCGGATGATGAGCGCCTCCTGGCAGGAACTGTCCCGGGACTTCGACCGGGCCGCCGACACCGAGCAGACCGTGCTGTTCGACCGGCTCTACAACCAGGAATACGATCTGCTGGGCGGCGAGCCGTTCGGCCTGCTCATCGGGGACTACGAGGTGGCGCACCAGCCGGTGGCGGGCGGCATGGACGACATCACCACCATCAGGGGCCTCGCCGACCTGGGAGCGAGCGTCTTCTGTCCCGTGGTGCTGGGCGCGCACCCGGTGCTGTTCGGGCTCGACGACTTCGCCGACCTGGAAACCCTGAGGGACCTTCCGGCCGCCTTCCGGAGCCCGGAATATGTCCGCTGGGAAGCGCTGAGGGACCATCCGTCCGCGCGCTTCGTCGGACTGGTCGTCCCCAGGGTCATGTTCCGCCGGCCGTACCGGGCCGTGGAGCGGGCGAGCGGCGGCCTGCCGTTCGAGGAATATCTGGATCACGGGCGGGGCGACATCGTCTGGGGCAGCGCGGTCTATCCCCTGGCGGCCGTCGCCGGCCGGGAGTTCTCGACCTCGGGCTGGTTCGCCTCCATGCGCGGCGCCCGGCCGGGCGAGGAGATGGCGGGGCTGGTCGACAACCTCACCCGGGACGATTTCGAGACGGATTCGCCCGGCGTGGCCACCAAGGGCAGCACCGACGTGCTGATCACCCCCGACCTGGAGAAGGACCTTTTCGACCTCGGCGTGATGCCCCTGGTTCCGTGCTCCCGGACGGGCCTGGCGGCGTTCTTCGAATGCCCGTCGCTGCACCGGCGGAGCGCCGCGCCGAACGCCGAACGCCGCCAGACGCAGCGGCTCAACACCATGATCAACTACGTACTGTGCGTTTCCCGTTTCGGGCATTGCCTCAAGATGATGGGCCGTCAGAAGGTGGGCACCCACCGGACCGCCGCCGAGGTGGAAGAGGAAATCCGCAACTGGCTGCGCGGCTACACCATCGGCACGGACGACGCGACCAGCGAAGCCAAGGCGCGTGATCCGCTGCGCGACTTCGACTGCCGCGTGATGTCGGTGCCGGGCATGCCCGGCGTCCTGTCGGCCAGCGTCATGGTGCAGCCCCACTATCAGTTCGACGAACTGGACGCGAGCTTCGAGCTGACGGTCGAATTCAACAGGACCACGCAATGACGGACAGCCGGAGTCCCGTTCGCCTTTCGGTGCTCGACCGCCTGCTGGAGCCGGGCGCTACCGCCGGCATGGACCGGCAGGCCAGCGTCGACCGCCTGCGCCAGGGCGTCCGCCGCGATCTGGAGAGCCTTCTCAACAGCCACGCTCCGCTCTGGCGCCTGCCCGAGGAGTGCCCGGAGACCGCGACCTCGGTGCTCAACTATGGACTGCCGGATTACACGGGCGTCGGCGAGTCGATGGAGTTCCGCCGCACCGCCATCAGCCGGCAGATCGCGCGGCTGATCGACGTGCACGAGCCGCGGCTGACCCGGGTGCGGGTCGACGTGCGGCGCGACGAGGCCGGTGACAAGTGGGCGCTGCGGCTGCGGGTCGAGGCCGTGCTGAAGGCGGATCCGGTCATCGAGCCGATCGTGTTCGATTCCATCCTCCGGCCCGCCGGTACGGGCATCGAACTGACGGTGGAAGCGGATGGCTGACCGGCTGCTGACCTATTACGAGCGGGAGCTCGACTTCATCCGCAACCTGGCGGGCGAGTTCGCGGACGCGCATCCCCAGGCGGCGGAAGGGCTGCGCCTGGGACCGGGACAGAGTGCGGACCCGCATGTGGAGCGCCTGATCGAGGCGGTCGCCCTGCTGTCGGCGCGGGTCCGCCTGAAGCTGGACGACACCTTTCCGGAGCTCAGCGACGCCTTCGTCGGCGAGGTCTATCCGCACTACGCCAATCCGCTGCCGCCGGCCAGTGTCGTGCGCATGGAACTGGACCGGCAGGCGACCGATTCAGCCGTGGTGCCGCGTGGCACGGAGATCGAGAGCCAGCCTGTTGGCGGCCAGCCGGTGCGGTTCACGACCTGCTTCGACACCGCCCTTCATCCGGTGACGCTCGCGGCGGCCGAACTGCGTACCGGACGCCACGACGCGCCCGCGCACCCCAACGCCGGTCAGGCCAGCGCCGTGCTGCGGCTGCGGCTGCGGACGTTCGATGCCGGTGTGAAGCTTGCAGAGCTGGGCATCGGCTCCCTGCGGCTTCACCTGGAAGGCTCCGGCCAGGTGCCGGGCAGTCTCTACGAGATGCTGTGCCGCTGCGCGGTGGGGGTCGCCGTGGTGTCCCGCGAGCGGTCGGGCGGCAGTGTGGCGCTGGGCCGCGAGGCGGTGCGCCAGGTGGGCTTCGACGACGACGAGGCGCTGTTGCCGCCGGAGCCGCGCACCTTTCCCGGCTACCGGCTGCTGACCGAGTATTTCCTGATGCCGCGCAAGTTCCTGTTCGTCGACATCGACCTGGGGGCCGCAGGGTCGCTGGCCGGTTCCGAATGGGATCTGTTCGTCTATCTCAGCGATGTGCCGGCCGGGGTGGGACAGTCGGTTGGCGCGGCCAACTTCTCGTTGGGCTGCGTCCCGATCATGAACGTCTTCGATCACCGCTGCGATCCGGTCTCGCTGTCGGGCGGGGTGCCGGAAATCCGCGTCGAGCCGGACCGCTACAATCTGGACGCGCTGGAGATATACGACGTCACCGCGGTGTCGCTTCTGCCGCCGGACGGCGGCGACGCGGTGCCGGTGGCGCCGTTCTACGCGGTGGGCAGGCCGGACCAGGAGTCGGGAGCGACGTTCTACTGGCACGCCGTCCGGCGTCCCGCGCCGCACGCCAGGGGCGGATCCGACCTCTACATGTCGATCGTCGACTTCGCGGGCAAGGCGGTGTCGCTCGACAAGTGGGTACTCACCGTCGAGACACGCTGCTTCAACCGGGACATGGCCTCGCGGCTTCCCTTCGGCGGCGGCCAGCCGCAGCTCTTCCTCACCGAGGTGGCCGCGCCGATCGGGTCCGTGGGGTGTCGGGCGGCGCTGGAAAAGCCCGTCCGCCCGGAGCTGGGCGACGCGCGCGCCTGGAATCTGATCTCCCAGCTCTCGCTCAGCCATCTGGCGCTCGTGGGCGACGATACGGGCGGCCAGTCGCTGCGGGAGGTGCTGGCGCTGCACGATTTTCGCGGATCCGCCGCCAATCGCGCGCTGATCGATGGCATTCTCTCCGTCTCGTCCCGGCGCGTCGCCCGCAAGGTTGCGTTCCCGCAGGGTGTCGCCGTCTGCCAGGGGCTGGAGGTCACGCTGGTCTTCGACCCGCCGCAGGACGCGGGCAGCAGCACGTTCCTGTTCATGGCCGTGATCGAACGCTTCCTGTCCCGCTCGGCGTCGATCAATTCCTTCGTCGAACTCGTCGTGCGCATCGCCGGCAGCGACGGCGAGTTCCATCGCTGGGCGCCGCGCCTGGGGGCGGGCCATGTGCTGTGAGCGCCGGCGATGAGCCGCGGGACGACGGAGGAGAGCCGCAGCGACACGGAGCCGCGCCAGGCGCGACCGGACCTGCCGCCCGTCGGGCGCCTGGACTTCTTCCAGGCCGTCTTCCTGCTGGAGCGCCTGCTGGGGTCGGCCGACGAGCAGGCGAGACGGGTCGGGCGGGACACCCATCCCTCGGACGAACCGGTGCGGTTCCGGTCCGAACCCAGCCTCCGCTTTGCCGCCCGCGCCGTGGCGCGCATCGAAACCGGCCGGAACCGCGACGGCGGCGAGACGGCGGAGGTCTGGGCCGCGTTCATGGGGCTGGCGGGCCGGAACACCCCGCTGCCGCCGCCTTACGCCAAGGAAGTCATTCGCCAGAACCGGGCCCGCAACACGGCGCTGCACGACTTTCTCGACCTGCTGTCCCACCGCCTGGTGTCGCTGTTCTATCGCGCCCGGCTCAAGCACGCGCCGCTGCAGTCGGTCTATGACGACCTTGTCGGCCGGCGGACCGTCAGCCCGCTGCTGCAGGCCATGCTGGCGTTCACCGGCTATGGCGACGCTACCGTGCGCCGCCGGACCGGGCTGCCGGACTGGATCTTCCTGAAATATGTCGGCCTGTGGGCCAACCGGACCCGTCCGGCCGCCGGGCTGAGCATCATGCTCGCCGACCTGCTCGGGGTGTCCGCCCGCATCGAAGAGTTCCGGGGCACCCGGGTGACGCTCGACGCCGACGAACGGCGCGCGCTCGGCAGCCACGGCCGGAACCCCGGCGACGCAAGGCTGTCGCGCCGCGCCATGCTGGGTGAATGCGTCTTCAGGCCCGACGCGTCCTTCCGTATCCGGCTGGGACCGATGAGCCTCCGGCAGTTCACGGCGCTGTTACCCGACCGACCGGCAATCAGACAGGCACGGGCGCTTGCGCAATGCTACACTCGGGCAGAAACTGATTTCGATATTCAGCTCGTTCTCCGTGGCTCCGAGGCGCCTGGATGCCGGTTGGGGGACGGTTCCGAAGGGGGAAGCCGGCTGGGGTGGACATCCTGGCTGGCGGGCGACACCATGGATGTCGAACTGGCTGACGCGATATTCTCATCGGGGGGTGAGGGGTGAGCAAAGTCAACCTCAAGGCCTTGATCGGCGTGCTCAACGAGCCGTGCCGCTCGACGCTCGAAGGCGCAGCGGGGCTCACCCTGTCGCGCACGCAGTACAATGTCGAGGTCGAACACTGGCTCAGGAAGCTCTGCGACCTCGGCGGAACGGACGTCGAGCTCATCGGGCGCCACTTCGGCCTCGACATGGGGCGACTGGTCAAGGACATCGACAGGTCGCTCGACCGGCTGCAGACCGGCAATGCCCGGCCGCCGGCGCTGTCGCCCTCGCTCATTTCCCTGATCCGCGAGGCCTGGCTGATCGGTTCGGTCGATCTGGGATCGTCCCGGGTCCGCTCGGGGCTTCTCGTCCTCGCGCTGCTGAGCGACGAGGCGCTGGCACGCCAGGCACGGGAGATTTCCAGCCAGTTCGCCCTGGTGAAGCCCGACGACCTGCTCGCCGGCTTCGGGTCCATCCTGGCCGGTTCCGGCGAAAGCGAGGGCGAGCCGGAAAAGGCGGCGGACGGCGAGGCTGCCGCCGCGCCCCGGGCGCCATCGGGCGCCAGCGACGCCTTGTCCCAGTACACGATCGATCTCACAGCACAGGCCAAATCCGGCAAGATCGACCCGGTGATCGGCCGCAATGCCGAAATCCGCCAGGTGATCGACATCCTGACCCGGCGGCGCCAGAACAATCCGATCCTGACCGGCGAGGCCGGTGTCGGCAAGACGGCGGTGGCCGAGGGCTTCGCGCTCGCGGTCTCGCAGGGCGACGTGCCCAGCGCGTTGCGCGACGTTTCCGTGCGCGTGCTCGACCTGGGCCTGCTCCAGGCCGGGGCCGGCATCAAGGGCGAGTTCGAGAACCGGCTGAAAGGCGTGATCGAAGGGGTCAAGGCGTCCGAAAAGCCGGTGATCCTGTTCATCGACGAGGCCCACACGCTGATCGGCGCCGGCGGCCAGGCCGGCCAGGGCGACGCCGCGAACCTGCTCAAGCCGGCGCTGGCGCGCGGCGAACTGCGCACCATCGCCGCCACCACATGGGCCGAATACAAGAAGTACTTCGAGAAGGACCCGGCGCTCACGCGGCGCTTCCAGGTGGTCAAGGTCGACGAACCGGACGAGGGCGTCGGCATCGAGATCATGCGCCGGGTGGCCGGCGTGCTGGCGAAGCACCACGGGGTCCGCGTCCTCGACGAGGCCGTCATTGCCTCGGTCAAGCTGTCGCAGCGCTACATCCAGGGCCGCCAGCTGCCCGACAAGGCGGTGAGCCTGCTGGACACGGCGTGCGCCCGCGTGGCGCTGAGCCAGACGTCGACGCCGTCCCAGATCAGCGACGTGAAGCGCCGCCGCCAGTCCCTCGACGCCTCGCTGCAGAGCCTCCAGCGCGAGAACCTCGACGGGCGCTTCGACGCGGAGATCGCCCAGCTGACCGACGAGCAGGCGAAGAACGATGCCGAGGCGAGCGCGCTCGACGACCGCTGGAAGCGCGAGCAGGAACTGGTCGGCAAGATCCTCGATCTGAAGAAGAGGCTGGACGCGGGCGCCGACGGCAAGCCGGAGGACCTGCCTGCGGCGATCGCCGAACACGACCAGCTGGCTGCCGAGTTGCGGGAGATCCAGGACGAGGATCCGCTGGTGTTTGCCGTGGTGGACGCCCAGGCCGTCGCCGCGGTGGTCGAGAACTGGACCGGCATTCCCGTCGGTCGCATGGTCGCCGACGAGATCTCCAGCGTGCTGTCGCTGCGCGAGCAGATGGAACAGCGCGTCATCGGCCAGTCCCACGCGCTTCAGGCCATCGCCGAGAGCATCGTCACGTCGCGGGCGCGGCTGACCGATCCCAACAAGCCGGTCGGCGTGTTCCTCATGGTCGGCACCAGCGGCGTCGGCAAGACGGAAACGGCGCTGTGCCTCGCCGACATGCTCTATGGCGGCAAGGACGCGCTGACGGTCATCAACATGTCCGAGTTCAAGGAGGAGCATAAGGTCTCCACCCTGATGGGCGCGCCGCCCGGCTATGTCGGCTATGGCGAGGGCGGCATCCTGACCGAGGCGGTGCGCCGCCGGCCCTATGGCGTGGTGCTCTTCGACGAGATGGAAAAGGCCCATCCCGGCGTGCAGGACGTGTTCTACCAGCTGTTCGACAAGGGCGTGCTGCGTGACAGCGAGGGTCGCGACGTGGATTTCCGCAACACCGTCATCATCATGACGTCGAACGCGGGAACCGACCTGATCTCCCGCCTCTACGCATCGTCGGACGAGATCACCGTCGCGGACCTGGAAGAGGCGCTGCGTCCGGAACTGACGAAATACTTCAAGCCGGCATTCCTGGGACGGGTGAAGGTCACGCCCTACGTGCCGCTGGACGACGAGATGATCCGGAAGATCGCCGGCCTGAAGCTGCGCAGCATCGGCAAGCGGCTGGGCGAGAACTACGGCGCCACGTTCGAGTGCGCCGACGAGGTGCCGGCGGCCATCGCCGCCCGCTGCACGGAGGTGGAGAGCGGCGCCCGCAACATCGACCACATCATCAACGCCAATCTGCTGCCCGAATTGTCGCGGCGCATCCTTGCCCTGATGGCCGAGGGAAGTGTCGTTTCGGGTGTGAAACTAGGAGTCGACGAAGTCAGCAACTTCTCGATAGAGTTGACATGAGCGGGGAAAGTGTCGGCGAGGGGACGACAGGCTGTTCACGAAATTGACTCCCCATGAATGTCGAAAGATGAAGTAACACGGGTAACGGAGAACGAACGTGATCTACCTGAAGATAGACGGCATAGACGGGATCGTGACTGCCAAGGGCCATGAGAAATGGATCGAGGCGGATTCATTCAGCTTCGGCGTCGGCCGCAGCGCGATGATCGAAACGGGTGGCGGCAAGGAGCGGTCCGTTTCGAAGCCGTCCCTGAGCGAAGTCACCGTCACCAAGCAGCTCGATCTGTCCTCGCCGAAGCTGTTCGCGGAAACCTGCGTCGGCACGGGCAAGAAGGTGCAGGTTCACTTCGTGCGGTCGAGCGAACAGCTGGCCACATACCTGGAATACGAACTCGAGGACTGTCTGCTGACCGGCTACTCGGTGTCTGGCGGCGGCTCGGGCGACCCGGTCGAAACCATCAGCATGAGCTTCGCCAAGATCATGATGAAGTACACGCCGTTCGATAAGAACAACAAGGCGGGCAATCCGGTGCCGGCCGGCTACGACATCCAGAAGGGCGTGAAGATGTAGCCGGAAGGCGTTCGTGGCCGCAAAGCGTTCCGCCGGCTCGGACCCCGTCGTGAAGACGCGGCCGGCCGGCCGCGCGCTGGGATGAGCTGCCGGTGGCCGATTTCGACCAGGACACGAGAATTCTCAAGGTTCGCACGCCGCTGGGCGAGGATGTCCTGGCGGCGCGCAACCTTTCCGTGGAGGAAGGGCTTTCCATGCCCTTCGACATGGAACTCGAGGGATTCCTGCAGGTACCCAAGGTGGCGCCGTCCGACATCGTCGGCCATCCCGTCGGCTGCGACCTGACGCTGAAGGACGGCGGCGAGCGGCATTTCCACGGCTACGCGGTGGCCATGCATGACCGGCTGGGCAGCTTCCGCCTGCGCATCGTGCCCTGGCTGTGGTTTCTCGGCCTGGAGCGCAACTCCCGCATCTTCCAGAACATGACCGCGAAGAACATCATCCAGCAGGTGTTCCGCGACAAGGGCTTCGGCAGCCACGCCGACCTGTCCGGCATCAAGGGCGGCGCCACGGTCCGGGAATATTGCGTCCAGTGGCAGGAGTCCGATTTCGACTTCGTGTCGCGCCTGATGGAGGAGGAAGGCATCTTCTACTTCTTCCGTCATGAGAAGGACCAGCATGTCATGGTCCTCGCCGACGGCCTCTCGGCATACAAGAAGGCCGACGAAGCCGAGATCGAATACACCGGCGGCTCGGCGGGGGCGCAGACGGGCGACCATCTGTGGGCCTGGGAGCACCGCCACGCCTTCAGGACCGGCCGCTTCGAGCATACCGACTTCAACTTCGAGACCCCGTCGGAGAAGCTCAACGCCGCGGTCACCAGCATCGTGCGGCTGCGCAACGCCGACAATTTCACCCGGTTCGAATATCCCGGCCGCTATGCCGCCAAGGGCCCAGGGCGCGACTTGGCCAAGATCCGCATGGAAGAGGAGGAGGCGGGCTACGACACCGCCGAAGGCGCGGGCGGCTGCCGCACGCTGGCGCCGGCCCGCACCTTCCAGTTCCGCAGCACCGACTTCCCGGTGGACGACCGCCAGGAATTCGTGGTGACGCGGATCAGCCACCAGGTCGCGGAAGGCAGCTACGTGCCCGGCGGTCCCGGCGGCGAGACGGGCTATTCCAACAGTTTCCAGTGCATGCCGTCGAAGGTGCTGTTCCGGCCGCCGCGGCAGACGCCGAAGCCGCGGATACCGGGCAGCCAGACGGCGATCGTCACCGGTGCGTCGGGCGACGACATCCTGGTCGACAAGTACGGTCGGATAAAGGTGCAGTTCCACTGGGATCGCTACGGCAAGAACGACGAGAAGAGCTCCTGCTGGATCCGGGTCGCCCAGGGCTGGGCCGGCAAGAACTGGGGCGCGTTCTTCTGGCCCCGGGTCGGCCAGGAGGTGGTGGTCAGCTTCCTCGACGGCGACCCGGACCGGCCGCTGGTGATCGGCTCGGTCTACAACGCCGAGCAGATGCCGCCCTATGCCCTGGCCGGCGCCAAGACCCGCAGCGGCGTGAAGACCCGCAGCGAGAAGGGCGGGACGGAGGACTTCAACGAGCTGCGCTTCGAGGACAAGCCCGGCAGCGAGGAAGTCTATTTCCACGCCCAGAAGGACTTCAACCGGCGGGTCGAGCACGACGACGGCCTGAAGGTGGAGAACGAGCAGACGATCGAGGTGAAGAACGACCAGAGCATCACCATCACCAATGGCAACCGGACGATCCGCGTCTCCATGGGCAAGATCAGCGAGGAGGCCAAGCAGTCCATCGAACTGAAGGTCGGCGCCAGCAGCATCAAGATCGATCCCATGTCGATCACCATCAAGGCGGCGACCGTCACCATCCAGGGAACCGGCAAGATCCAGCAGTCGGCGCCCATGGTCAGCATCTCCGCCGACGCGGTGCTCACCGCGCGCGGCGGCGTCGTCAAGATCAACTGAGGTGGTGATGACTCTGCCGAACCTGCCCGACCTCACTGCCGAGCAGATCCGTGAGGCATGTCGGCGCGCCGGCATGGAAGCGGAGCACACCGCGCTGCTGGAGCCGGACATGTCCGCCTCGGGCTATGCGGCGCGCCTGTGGTCGGCAGGGCAGGAAGAGGCGGCCATTCGCTTCTCGGCGCAGGCGCTTCCCAAGGAGGATGCGATCCGCTGGGGCTATGAACTCGTGCGAGGCGGACTCAAGCCCGATACGCCGGTCTCGCCGCTCGACATGGGTGCGCTCCATGCCGTCTATGCGTGGGTCGTGGCGCCGGGAGAGCAGGCGCGCTGCGCCGCGCTGGATTGCGTCGACGACGTCGATCCGCAGACTCCTTCGGTCTGGCTGGCCTACGCGGTCGCCTGGAGCGGCGGTTCGATGGTACGGGGCGACGACACTCCGGTGCCGCCGCCCGAGCATCTCACGGGGATCGCCGTGGCGATGGCGGTGCTGCTGAGCGGATCCGGCTAGGTCGCGGGTTCGCCGGGATTCGGAAGGAAGGGAACCCTCAATCGGAAGGGAATGCGATGACGAAGACGTGGTCCGACTATTTCGAAGAGAGCATGGCGTCTCCACCCGCGATGCCGGTACCGGCAAGCCTCTATACGTCGGCGGCTGTTGCCATAAGCAGCATCGGGGCGCTGTACAACGCGCTGAAGATCACCGTTGCCGCGAAGGACGCCATCACTGTCGCGCAACTGATCGCGGTTGCGCGGACAATGTCCCTGGGGACGGCGATCGGGGCGGCCACCCTGGGGGAACTCGCGTCCATGGCCGGCGGCGTCCTCGCATCCTACTATATCGGGCGTCTGCTGGGGGCCGCGATCTATGCCACGGACGAGGCCTATCTCGGCTGGTCCGACAAGTTGATCGACTGGCTGACCGCCGAAAACGATCTCGAGAACATCCGAACCCAGGCGAGCAGCTACAACGTCAGATCCTCCTATGTCAGCCGGATGGACTTCCAGAAGAGCGCCGACAGGAAGTTCACGCAGCTCGTCGCCGACATCGGTTCCGGGGGTGCGCCGCCGACGCTCGTCGCGGGTTGGCCGACCCGGCGAACGGTCGTGTGAAAGTGAACGCCGCCGCCGCCATGCCCTATACTCCGACGATTCCAATTCTCGGCTGAGACCATGCCGCCTGCCGCCCGCGTTACCGACATGCACACCTGCCCGATGGTGACCGGGACGGTGCCCCATGTGGGCGGGCCGATCATCCCGCCTTGCTTGCCCACGGTGCTGATCGGGTCCCTTCCGGCCGCGCGGGTCTCCGACCAGGCGACCTGCACGGGACCGCCCGACGTCATCGCCAAGGGATCGACGACCGTCTATATCGGCGGCCTGCCCGCGGCCCGTGTCGGCGACATGACCGTCCACGGCGGCGTGATCGTCGCCGGGATGCCGAATGTACTGATCGGGGGTTAGATCTTCCGCAACCGGGTGGGCCATCCGGGCGTGGGCGGTTCCGAACTGAGTATCGGGAAGGCTTCTTCTTGGGGTTGTCGGCCTGGCATACGTCGGGCCATTCGTCGTGTTCGCGCGAGTGAGAGATGTCAAGCAACCCACCCGATGGTATGCCGCCGCCCGATAAACCGGATGAGTACCCGCTGCCCGAAAAACGGATGGTGTGGATTTCGCTGCCGCCGGTCCATGAACAGACCTACCAGCAGTTCATGAATGACACGGAGGGCTGGAGAACGCTGTGTCGCCGGGTCAGAAGCCACTTGAGCGGCGAAAAATTGGAGACAGCGGAACGGCTCATCCAGGACATTCCGGCGAGGATGAACGACGACTGCACCTATCTGATCTTCCACCTGCATCGCCTTCGCGGCGTGGCGGTGGTCAGCCTGACCGAGGAGCCGGGCAGCGCGACCGTCCGGTATGTGTTGAGCGACGCGTCCGAATGGGGCGTCGGCCTGACGCTGCTGGAAGCGGCGGCGACCTTGTCCCAGAAGCACGGCAATGCCGGCCGTGTGCGGCTCATCGCGGAAAACGACCACCTGCTCGAGTACTACACCACGCGGTGCGGGTTCAGGGTGGTGGCGGCGACGACCATGATCAGCGGCCCCGTGCTGGAGTTGGAGCCAGGAGCGTCGTCCCTGTGGACCCGGCACGGAAACGAATGGCGTCTGATCGAGAACGACCTTCAAGCCACTTGGCGGTGAGTCCGGGGGCCCGCGCCGCTCCGTGGGTTCTCAGCCGTCGGCCCCGTATTCCAGCGTCGGCGTGGGGTATTTGAACACCTCGTGATAGGCGAGGCTGGCGATCTCCTTGCAGGGTATGCCGACCCCCTTGCAGAGTTCCCACTGGGGAACGCCGCTTCCCGGCGGATACATCTTCCGGTTCTCCTCCTCAACGTCGGCGTATTCCTGGTCGCTGGTGGAATAGCCGTCCGGAAGCTGGCTGTAGCCCCGGAAGTCGAACTCCTCGGCGGTCGGCAGCCGCAGCAGGCGGTAGACGATGGCGCCGCCGAACAGGATGGTCCGGCCGGTGTACTTGCTGACGCCGAACCCCAGCCGCCGCTCCATCTCCGCGGGCGAAGCGCCGGTGACGAACTTGATCTGGGTGACGTAGCCGGCGGCGAGCGGCGCCTTGGCGCCCGCGTCGACGGCGAGCGGCCGTTCCTTGGGGACGACCTTCACCAGGGTGTTGGGCCCGGCCTTGCGCCACTCGTTGATGACCATCACCTTGAGGGCGGGCACGTTGAGATCCTTGAGCCTGTCGATGCGGGAATCGGTTGTCATGCTGGTTGCCGCTGTTCGGGGTTTCGTCTCATGGCTGCGCGCCGTCGGGACCGGTAGCAGTCGGGGATTCTTCCGGCGGCGCCGGGAGCTTCGCCGCGACCAGGCCGCGCCCTGCGAACAGCGCCGGACCGGCCGGCTCGGCCGGCGACATGGACAACAGCAGGCTCGTCGCCTGCAGGCGTTGCGAGCCCGCGATCGTCCACCAAAGGCCGAGGGGCGCAGCCAGATGGTGCGACAGGCCCGCCGAAAGCGCCGAGACGTCGCCGTCCTGGCCCGCCGGCGAGGCGGTGAGTTCCGCCACCACGCCGCCCGGGCGGTCAGACTGAGCGGACTCCGTGGCGGCCGGTGGCGCGCCGGCGACGACGGGGCCGATGGCGGCCACCCCAGCGGCGAACTGCTCAAGGTCGAAGGTCTCCGCCAGGGCGCCCAGCGCGGCCTGTTCCAGAGCCTCGAACCAGGGCAGGGACCGCACGATCCCGGGCGCGCCGGCCGAAGCCGCGGGCACCAGTTCGGCGAGGGTGAGGGGATAGCAGCGTCCCACGGCATCGATGCTGGGCACCATCACGCCGGCCACCGCTTCGGGGCCGCACGTCCCCGGCGGCAGCACGAACCGCCAGATCGGGCTGGTCAGGTAGATTTCCAGCCAGTCGTCGCCCAGCCGGGACGTCCCCGACTGCAGCAGCGCCCGCATCCAGGCGTCCCAGGGCTCGACGAAGCTGCCCGGCAGGCCGCGGCGCACGAAATCGCCGATCGCCGGCACCTTGCCGAAGAAGCCCGGGCCGGCGGCGTCTAGAGGTTCGCCGGACATCTGAACCGGTCCAGGCGAAGGCCGAACGGATTGTCGACCGACAGCGCCTTGACCTCGAATTCGGCGACCAGCCCGTCGCGCTCCAGCCGCAGCACGAAGCGGTCGCGGCTGCCGCCGGAGCGCAGGTTGCCGGCGAACAGGCGGAACAGGCTCCAGGGGCCCTGGAACTCCTGCGGCGTGGTGGTGCCGCCGCCGGCGCGGATGAAGACGAGATAGGAGGCCTCGTCGTTGGGGTCGAACGGCCAGGTCAGCTTGTAGGTGGCCGGGATGTTGGGGCGGAACACCATGGTCTTGCCGCCCAGCACCAGCGTCGCGTTGGTGGCGCGGGAATCGATGCTCCGCGAGCTGATCTGGAATTCCACCTTCGGTTCCTGGGCGCCCTGCCGGAAGAAGGCGCTGCGGATTTCGTCGGCCTGCTGGAACAGGCCCAGCGCGCCCGAGGGCAGGTCGGGCGCCTGGGACGGGTCCCGCCATTTCCAGGTGCCGCCGGAGCGGTCGACATAGGGCTTCATGTGCTCGTTGAAGAAGCTCTCCAGCACGCCGCCATAACCGAACAGGTCGGCGAAGTCGGCCAGGTTGACGTCCTCGCGCGCACCGGGCCGGAACGGGAACCGGCCGTTGATGGAAGCGCAGCGCGAGTCCGCCGCGGCGGCCCAGGCGCCGGCGACCCGCTCGCCCGAATCCTGTACGAACGCCTGGTGTCCGATGTCGGCGAGCTGGAGCATCCAGGCATCGAGCGGCGCCGGCCGGCCGCGGGCGTCGTCGCGCAGCGTGTCGACCGCGTCCTGGAACTTGCCGGAGTCGCCGGTGCGTTCCATGTCGCGCAGCGAGTCGGAGAACTGTCCGAGCTGATCGAGGATGCCGTCGAGCGGCGGCTTGGGGCCGCCGACCAGCTGGATCAGGTCGCGGAACTCGGCGCTGACGGCCTTCCGGGGATCCATCTCGTCCGAATGGGATCCGACACCGGCGGGCATGAACGATGCGGCGGCGCCCAGCTTGGATTTCAGCGCCGCGGCGGCCTTGTCGGCACCGGGCGCGGCGAAATCCAGCTCCGCCACGATGGCCTTGAGGGCTTCCCGCAGCGGCGAGTCCCGGTCGGCCAGCCGGCGGACGAAGGGACGCAGGTCCTGGGTCGGCGGCACCCGCAACTGCAGCGAGCCGATCAGGTCGTTCCAGGACTGCCGGTAGTCCTGGAAGTAGAGCCGCGTCACGTCCCGCAGCAGCCGCCGTTCGTCGAACGCGCCCGGCCGTCCCTCGCCCGCGCCCAGCACCCAGCCTTCGCCGGCTGCGGCATGGACGGCGGCCGGCGCCTGCTTCATGAACAGCTCGGCATAGCCCTTCCGGGTGAACAGGGGCGGGACGGAAAGCTGGCGGCCTTCGGTGTCGAAATAGCGTTCGGCGGCGGTCACATGGTCCCGCAGGCGCCAGGGCGGAATGTCGGTGTCGGCCAGCGCCTGGCTGAGGGACGCGTAGACCTGCACGGCGGGGTCCATGTCGGTCAGGTCGCGCCGGACCTGCTCGACCAGCGGCTTGTCCAGCGCCACCGGTCGCAGGGCGGCCGCCAGCCGCTTGTCCCCCAGCGCCGCGGCGTGGGCCTGGATGGCGGCTTCGGCCTCGGGCGTCAGCGCGCCGTAGCGCTGCCGGAGGACGCCGACGCTGGCTGCCGTGACGTAGGCGGGATCGAACCGGTCGCGGTCGGCCAGCATCAAGTAGAGTTTGAGCGCCTGATAGCGGCGGCCGGGTTCGGCGTCGGAGCGCAGGACCGCCTCGACATCGTGCATCAGCGCGGGCACGAACGCGCCGCTCAGCGCGTCGGCATAGGCATCGCGCGCGGTCGCGCCGTAGGCGTCGCCCTGATAGAGGCCAAGCCCGTGCCACGCCGGCGTCGGCTCGTCTTCCCTGGCGAAGCCCGCTGGAAAGTCGCGCAGCGCATTGAGCGTCGGCAGCAGGCCGAAGAGCGGCGCGTCGGGCGGCAGCGGCGCGCGGGCCTGCTCGGTCATGCCCGCCGCCTTGGCGTCCAGACTGGCGAGCAGTTGCCGGTTGTTGGCATAGCTGACATAGAGCAGCACCGCCGTCAGCAGGAAGATCGCGGCGGAGCCGAAGATGACGAGGCGCTGGATCCAGGTCCGGTACCGGTCGAGGAAGCCGGTGTTGCCGACGAGGCCGGCCTCGCGGAAGATCACGTCCTTCAGCACCCGCCCGATGAAGAAGCTCCGGCTGCTGCCCCGGGCGCGGGCCTGCACCGGCTGCGGCAGGCCGAGGTCGCGCGCCACGCTCTGCAGGATGCGGTCGAACGGGTCGCCTTCCTGCGTGCCGCTGGAAAAATACACGCCCCGTGCCAGGATGGCGGCGTCGCCATAGGGGCCCTTGCGGCACACCTCCCCCAGGAACCTGCGGATGGCCGGCTTCAGGCTGGCGAACTGGAACGGGAAGCCGTGAATGAGCGCGTCCCTTTGCGGGTCGGTCTCCGCGTGCAGGCGTGCGACCAGCCGTTCGTCCAGCCGCCCAAGCAGCCTGTCGATCGAGTGCCCGACCATGTCCGGCACGTCGCCGGACCGGTCCAGCGGCCACGTCTCGCCCCAGACCTGTTCGCGCTCGTCGGCCGTGAGGTCCTCGAAATACTCGGTGAAGCCGGCGACCAGGTCGGTCTTGGTGAACACGAAATAGACCGGCACCGTGGTGCCGACCTTCTCGGCGATCTCGCTCAGCCGGCGATTGATCTTGATGCCCCGCTCGATCAGCTTCTCCGGCGGCTGGCTGGCCAGGTCGGCGACGCTCATGGCGACGATCACGCCGTCCAGCGGCCGCCGCCGCCGGTTGCGCCGGAGCGCGCCGAGCAGACCGAGCCAGGTCGCGCTGTCGACGCTGGGGTCGGAATCCTGGGTGGAGAAGCGCCCCGCCGTGTCCAGGATCACCGCTTCCTCGGTGAACCACCAGTCGCAGGTTCTCGTGCCCCCCATGCCCTGCACCGGATCGCTGCCGAACACCTCCGCCAGCGGGAAGCGCAGGCCCGAATTGCGGATCCAGGTGGTCTTGCCCGAGCCGGGCGGACCGATCATCAGGTACCAGGGCAGCTCGTAGAGGCGCTGCCGGCTGCCGCCGAAGCGGCGCTGGCGGAGCATCTTGAGGGCGCGGCGAAACTTCTCGTTGATTTCCTGGATGTCGTCGCGCGCGCCGCCGCCCCGGGAATCCCCGGCGGCGTGTTCCAGGCCTTCCGCCATCTCCTTGTCGCGCTTGCCGCGCCGCATCCACTTGTAGCCTTCGAGTCCCGCCCAGGTCAGCAGGATCAGGGCGACGATGAGCAGCCGCAGCCAGACCGGCGCGAAGATCGCCGCACCGGCGATGGAGACGTAGGGGGAGAGGAAGAAGAACAGCAGGCAGAACAGAACCAGGAGCAGGAAGACCGCGGCGAGGCGGATGGCGCGGTGGGACATCGGCTATCCTCCCTCGCCGCCGAACACGACCAGTTCCACCCGCCGGTTGCGGGAACGGCCTGCCTCGGTGTCGTTGCTTGCCAGCGGTTCGAGGGCGCCGCGGCCGCGCGCGCTGAGCTTGCCCGGATCGACGCCGAACTTGATCAGCATGTCCATCACGCTCTGGGCGCGGGCGCGCGACAGCTCCATGTTCGAGCTGAACCGCCAGTTGGAGATCTTCTGGGAATCCGAGTGGCCGATCACCTGGATCGGTCCCCGTTCCTGGTGCAGCTCGTCCGCCAGGCCCTGGAAGATCGGCACGTAGGCCGAGCTGACGTCCGCGGTGCCGGAGGCGAACAGGCCCTGGTCGTTGTGCACCAGCACCGAGGTCTCGCCGTCCTGCTCGGAGACCTCGATCAGCCCTGAGGCGACCTCCCTGGGAAAGCGGTCGCGGATCCTCTGCGCCAGGGTCGCGTGCAGGGGCGCCGGTTCCGGCGCGGCGACGGGAACGTGCCTCTGCGGCACGTGCAGCAGCGGCGGGATGGCGGCCAGCCTCTCGCTCACCACGTCCGCCTTCTGCCCCAGCAGGGACGAGAGGGCGATGTAGAAGGGCACGAGGACGGCGATGGCGAGGGCCGGGAACAGCCAGAGCGGCAGGAATCGGGTGATCCTGTAGCGCTTGTCCTTCAGCCCTTCCCAGGCCGGCGACAGAACGCGGCTGGCTTCGCCGCGCTGCGCCCTGATGACGCGGTACAGGTCCTCCTCAATCTCCAGCAGGCGCGCGCGCCCGTCGCGCACCAGTGACGGGATGTACTTGCCGGCGAAGCCCAGCTTCAGGCAGATGAATTGCAGTTCCAGGAGATCGATGGCCTCGAACGGCCGCTGCTTCGCTTCGTCGAGGATCTGGAAGAAGACGTCGCCGCCATGGGTGTCGTGGGCGACGGCGGCCGAAACGGAGCTCTGGCTCCAGTTGCTGGCGTGTCCCCAGGGGGTCGAGAGCACGGCTTCGTCCACCATGGTCGCGAGGATGTACTGGGCGCGCCGCGCGTCCGTCTCGGAGGCGCCGAAGCGCTGCGCGATGACCGGGAACTTGCCGACCTGCTCGATCAGGTTGCGGCGCAGTTCGTCGATGGCGCCGTGCTGCGGCAACTGCCGCAGGTGGCGGGTGATGGCGCAGATCGTGGCGCTGGCCCGGATCAGCGGATTGCGGCTGAAGCCCTGCTCCGCCAGGTTCAGGTCGACCGGCGGCAAGGCGGCGGCGCGCGCAGCCATCGTCGCGCCTTCCGGCAACCGGCCGCCCGGCATCGGCATCAACCGGGTCCGACGCTCTTCGTTTTCGTCGCCGGAATCCGCCATCGATCAGGCCCTGATCGCCCAGAGCGAAAGGTTCATCCCGGGAAAGCTGCTGCCCACATGGATGGCGATGCCGGCGGACTGCGTCAGCGCCGTCCAGTAGTCGTTGTCCTTGGACAGGCCGAAATAGGCCGTGTTGTTGTGGAACGGCAGCTGCTGGGGCGGGAACGAGAGCGGCCGCAGCGGCACGCCGCGGACCGGCGCCGCCACCAGGTTGCGGATCTGCTCCACCGAACCGATGATCGTGTGGGCCGGGAAGGCGGCCTCCAGGTCCTTGGGCGGGACCTGCGAGGCGACCGCCAGCACGAAGGCGCAGTCGCCGAACAGGCTGCGGTCGGTGATCTCGCCGACATAGATGCCGGAGCGGGAGCGGACCAGCGGAATCTGGATGGCCGCCTCCTCGATGACCATGGTCTGCGCACTGTGGATGAGCGCGATCACCGGCGCGAACGTGGCCCGCAGGTCGTCGTGCCGGTAGACCGGAAAGTCCGGCGGCCGGCGGTCCATGGTGGTGAAGGTGGACAGTTCCCCGGCGACGGAAACCAGGAAGCGGTACAGCGTTTCCGGGTGGAGGCCCGGCAGGTTCAGCATGTGCTGTACGACCGGCCCGAACCGGTTGATGGCCATCAGCATCAGGAAGTTGGCGATCTCGGACACGCCGCCGGTGCCCTGCGCCGCCCGGAAGGAAAGCTGCTGCGCCCGCTGCTTGAACAGCCCGTCCAGTTCCGCCAGATGCCGGACGAGCGGGGTTGGCGCGTCGACGGCGAGGCAGGGTGGGATGTAGTCGGCCGACAGCCTGACCCGCTTGTCGGTCCCCACCTCCTGGATGTGGGCGGCGCCGATGACCTGGTAGTCCTCCAGGTCTTCGCCGCCGAACAGCAGGCTCAGCTTCAGCGAACCGGTGCCAATGCTCCGGACCGTGCCGCTGCCTTCGGCATTGTAGTCCTTGACCTCGGTGTCCTGCTCCACATGGCGGGCGCCAGCCAGGCCGCGGTCCCTGCTGACCAGGGACGGGGTGCCGTCCCGCTGGGCGGGGATCGCCAGATAGACCATCTGGTCGCGCAGATCGGACGGCACGTCGCGCGCCGGCGGCAGCGCCGCCAGGTCGGGCGCGGAGAACGGCGTGCCGTCGCGGAAAATGCCCTTGCATGCCGCGAGCGCCACCTTGCCCGATTCCAGCAGACCGGTGTCGAGCGTCAGCTTCTGAAATCCCCAGCCGGCGGGATGCAGCGGCTGGGCGGACTGCCGGGCATAGTTCTCGAGGTAGCGCTCCTGCTGCTGGAAGTGCTGCGGCAGCAGGAACAGGCCCTCGGACCAGACCACTTTGTTGGAATAGGACACGTTACCCCCCTGTCCGCCGTCAGGTCATTATCGCTAAAGGCGAAACCTTTCCAAAGGGCAATCTTGGGCGGCGCCCTCAGTCCCGGAAATGCTTGATGTAGGCATGTGCGAAGGCCTGGCGGAACTGTTTGATGAGGGTGCTTTCCTCGCCGCGTTCCGTGGCGGCGGCGAAGGCCTCCTTGTACCGCTTCCACAGCGCGGCGTCCTTGGAGAGCGACCAGCCCCGACCCTTCATGCTGTCGTTGATCGCCTCGGGCGCCAGCGTCTCGACCACCGCGAACAGGGCGTCGCGGGCCGCGCCGGTCATCGCGGCTTCGTGCCGGATGAGGTCCTCGAAGATGTCGGCGACGGCGCGGGTCGGCGTCAGGAAGCCGGGCTGCGCCGGCGCCACCATGGACTCCAGGGCACGGCCGGCCGACCCGGCGAACTTGAGCGGGTTGTTCTCCGTCGGGCCCAGCTGGGTGGCGGGCACCCGGAACTCCCGCTTGACCTGGTTGCGCAGCGCCAGCAGCGACAGCAGTCCCTGCAGCAGCTGGCGCATCAGTTCGCCCTGCTGGCGCAGCAGGGCGGCGGGGTCGGAGACGGTGGCGGCGTCCGGCGGGAGGCCTGCCCCTTCCAGATAGGCGCGCAGCAGGTCGCCTTCGCTCGGCGCCGTGGGTTGGAAACCGTTGTCCTGCCGGGGTGCTGGAGGGGCCGCCGATGCTGGCCGGGGAGGAGGGGACGTCGCCGGTTCCGGGGCCGACTCCGGTGCCGGCTGGGCGGCCGTGCCGGGCAGGTCGATACCGTAGTCGTCCAGCAAATCGGCCAGCTTCTTCAGGCTGGTGCTCACGTCGCGACTGTGCTTGCGGGACTCGTTGAACGTCAGTGGCACCGGCGCGTCGAGCGCGCTGTCGTTGCCGAGCACGCTCGACAGCCGGATGTTGGTCCTGCGCAGCTGCGCGCCGGGGTCCTGCGTGCTCGTCCTGCGCGCCGTGTCGGCCGCCGCCGGATTGCCGGTCCCGGAGGGGCTGAAGGATCGTCCGGCGTCCGTTGCCGGGGGTGGCGGCGCCTCGGCGCGGCCCGCAAGGATAGGCGGCAGCTCGGAATGGGACGGCCGGGGGATGTCGGCGGGCGGGGGCGACGTGGCGGCGATCGGTTCGGGCGCCGCATCCTGGAACGTGACCTGGACGACCAGCGTGCCGAGCCGGAAGCTGTCGCCGTTGGCGAGAGGCACCGTGCCGCCCCGGATCCGCGAGTCCGCGCCGTTGAGAAAGACGCCGTTCCGGCTGATGTCCGTCAGCACGTAGCCGTCGCCGGCGCGCTCGATCCGGCAGTGCCGTCCGGAAATATAGTCGTCGTGGAGGATCCAGTCGCAGTCGCCGGACGCACCGAGAACCATTTGCCCCTCGTCGAGGGTCCTGGTTTCGCTGCCACAGACTAGCTTCAGGTGCATGTTTCCATCCGGACGAAAGGCGCCGCCGGGATCCGTCGGAGCGGGACCTTGGGAAGTCGCCCTGGGCCGAGACAGGCGTCTGCCCGCGCCCGCCTCCCGGGAAGCGATCGCACAGGGACACTATATCCAGATGAAGCTGGAAATCCACGGGGTGCGCTGTCTCAGGGTGATGAGGTGCCCGTCGTCGCCGCCGCGGCCGCCGTCGGGTCGGTGCGTCCCGTCCCGGGCGGACTCGCCCCGCATTTGACGATGGCGCCGCCATCGGAGAGGATCGCCCGTGTCGGCGTGCCGCGCGCCGTCGTCGGGCGATGCCGCCCTCTCGTTCTGGTTCCCGATCCCTTGTCCGGCCGGCGGAATGCGTGCCCCCAAGGCGACGAGCGCCGCCCACAGTCCTACGAAGTATCCAAGCCATGGCGGATCCCCAGCTCGACGTCCCACCCGAACAGTCCGCACGGCGGGGGTACTGGGAGCGAAGGTCCCTGCTGCTGCGCGTGCGCTGGCGCTCGCTGCTGCGGGCGATCGGCACGCGCGAGGTCCGCGACAACGGCGTCGCCCTGCTGGTCATCTCGGCGCTGATCGGCATCGGCGTCGGCGCGGGCGTGGTGGTCGTCCACCAGCTGCTGCAGGCGCTGCACGAGTTCCTGTTCAAGCTGCCGCCCGGCCGGCTGCTCAGCGAGGGCGTCGGCATCGCCTCGTGGCGCGCCTTGCTGATTCCGATCCTGGGCGGCCTGCTGCTGGGCATCGCCCATGCCCTGATCCGCCGCTGGCGGCCGCGCGAGATCGTCGACGCCATCGAGGCCAATGCGCTGCATGGCGGCAAGCTGTCGCTGACCGACAGCCTGAACCTGACGCTGATGACCATCCTGTCCGGCGGCTTCGGGGCCTCGGTCGGGCTGGAGGCGGCCTACACCCAGTTCGGCGCGGGAATCGCCTCGCGCGTCGGCCAGACGCTGCGGGTCCGCCGCAGCGACCTGCGCATGCTGGTCGGCTGCGGCACGGCCGCGGCCATCGCCGCGGCGTTCAACGCCCCGCTCGCCGGCGCGTTCTATGCCTTCGAGCTCGTCATCGGCTCCTACGCGCCGGTCGCCCTCGCGCCGGTCAGCGTCGCCGCCCTCGCCGGCATGTTCGTCTCCCACTGGACGTTCGGGCCCCAGCCCTTGCTTCCGCCGGCCGGCCTCATCCGGGTCACCGGCTGGGACTATCCCGTGTTCGCCCTGGTCGGCTTCGGCGCGGGCGTCCTCGGCATCGTGACCATGCTTTCGGTCACCAGGATCGAGCGCGCCTTTCGCGCCTTCGACATTCCCGCATGGATACGGCCAACCCTGGGCGGCGCGGCCCTGGGCCTGGTCGCGCTGGCGTTCCCGCAGGTGCTGGGCGGCGGACACGGCGCGATCCAGGCGGTGGCCGGTATGAACATCTCGCTGCTGCTGCTGATCTGCCTGGTGCCGGCCAAGGCGCTGGCCTCGGCGCTGTCCATCGGCGCGGGGTTCCGCGGCGGCCTGTTCAGCTCGTCGCTGTTCCTGGGCAGCCTGTTCGGCTGCGCCGTCGGCCGGCTGATCGTCACCGTCGCGCCCGTCGTCCACGCCGATCCGCTGGCCTACACCCTTGTCGGCATGGCGGCGGTCGCCGCCGCCATCGTCGGCGCGCCCGTCACCATGATCCTGCTGGTCATCGAACTGACCGCCAACTTCGCCATCGCCGCCGGCGTCGTCGCGGCGGTGATCATCGCGGCCACCGTGGTGCGTACCAGCTTCGGCTATTCGTTCGCCACCTGGCGCTTCCACCTGCGCGGCGTGCCGATCACCGGCGCGTCCGACATCGGCTGGGCGCTCGATCTCACCGTCGGCCGGCTGATGCGCCGCGATCCGGCGCTGGCGCCGCTGGACCTGCCGCTGGAGGAGCTGCGCCGCGTCTTCCCGCTGGGCGGTCCCAAGACCGTGTTCCTCACCGATCCGGGCGGCGGCTATGCCGGCATGGTGCAGACCGCCGACGTGCATAGCCCGGATCTCGACAGCCGCCTGTCGGAGCTGACGGCGCAGGATCTGGCGGCCGCCCCGGAGTCGTGGCTGATGCCCCTCCAGCCGGTGCGCCAGGCGCTGGAACTGTTCAGGACCAGCCAGCGCGAGACCCTCGCCGTCGTCGCCTCGGAGACCGACCGCAGGGTTGTCGGCTACGTGACCGAGGCCTACGCGCTGCGCCGCTACAACCAGGAACTGGAACTCGCCCGCGCCAGCGACCTCAAGGAAAGCGGCCTGTTCGGGCCCGGGTGAAGAGCGGCACTCTCCGCGGATCGCCCGGTCTGCGGCCTCAAAGGGTTACCTCGGAAGGGCCGTGGTGCGGGAAATGTCCGGAAACTGGATGGCGGTGCGCCTAGCCTGGAGCGAACCCTTCTCGCATTCGATTTCCCTGTCATCTGCGAAAATACCGGGACTTTTAGCTACATCACATCGGTCCGAAGTCGTTCAATGAAAGCTATCTATCCGGAAATAGCTCGGTTCTCACCCCTTCGACGTAAGTTTCGGCCCCTCGCTATCAGCGAAATTTTATCGGATTTGCAGGGAATCTGGTCCGCACAATCAGGGACTGGCCCATATTTCTCGTCGTGGCTTTTGATTCAGGCTGAGAGAGCAGTTCCCGCGCAGCCGGGCCGTCGCTGGGGTGATGGCCGCAGGATGAAGACTTGAATCGGCATTTGTCTGACATGTACCGCCACACGCTGGGGCCCATCAGTCGCTGCAGGCTGGACTACCAGCCGAATTGACCCCGCGTCCCCTGCCATCGATCTGCCCAGAAAGTCGATATTCCTGCTGAGGATTTTGGGTTTGCCGGCGTTGAAGAACATGTCGGCAGGGGAGGTGGTCCCGCCAGGAATGGATCGCATAGCCGATTGCTGGGGAGGCAGATTGGCATGACAGAGGGTAGCGCGGAAGTCTCTGGCGAGCATCGGCCCGGGCCGCATCGTAGGCGACCGCCGCTGCACCTCAGCGGCGCATCGAGGCTGGCGCTGACGAGGGGGATGATTGCGGTGGCGATTGGCTTGCTTTGGTCGGGAGCATCGGCCCAGGAAGTGCTGCCGACGGTGCCGAACAAGGCGGCCCTGGTCGACGCTCGAAGCATTGAGGGTGCGCCGGGTCCGCGATGGCCCGACCAGCGACATGCCCCAGACGGTGCACCCAACATCGTGCTGATCATGACCGATGACATCGGTTTTGCGGCGAGCAGCACATTCGGCGGACCGATTGCGACGCCTACTCTCGATGCTCTCGCGCGAGACGGGCTGAGATACAATGAATTCAATACCACCGCGCTGTGCTCCCCAACCCGGGCAGCCCTTCTGACGGGGCGGAACCCTCACCGCGTTGGCATGGCGCGGACCGAAAATCATCCGTTGGGATTTCCCGGCTACGACACTGTCATTCCGAAGTCCGCGGGCATGATCAGTGAAATCCTCAGGCAGCACGGCTACAGCACGGCGGCCTTTGGAAAATGGCACCTCACGCCTGAGTGGGAGCAGAGCCTGATTGGGCCTTTTGATCGCTGGCCGACGGGCGAGGGCTTCGAATACTACTACGGCTTCATCGGCGCCGACACGAGCCAGTGGGACCCCAGTCTTATCGAAAACACGCGTCCAGTCAGCAAACCCGCCAACGACCCCGACTACATTCTTGACCGTGACCTCGCTGATCACGCCATCCAGTGGCTCCATCAGCAGAACGCACTGGCTCCCAACCGGCCATTCTTCCTCTATTACGCCACTGGGACCGCTCACGCGCCGAACCATGCGCCCAAGGCATGGATTGACAAGTATCGTGGCAAGTTCGACCAGGGATGGGACAAGCTCCGGGAGGAAAGCTTCCGGCGCCAGAAGGTGCTCGGGGTGATACCTGCTGATGCGAAGCTGACGCCGCGGCCCGATATCATCCCCCCGTGGTCGTCTCTGTCGGAGGATCAGAAGCACCTCTATGCACACATGATGGAGGTCTATGCAGGCGCGATTGCCTACATGGACTCGCAGGTCGGCCGTCTCATCGCCGAGCTCCGCAAGAGCGGGGAATGGCGGAATACCGTCGTCATCTTCATAGAGGGCGACAACGGCAGCAGCGGGGAAGGTGGCCCCAACGGGCGCCTGTTCGAGCAATCGGCCATTGCGGGTCAGAAGGAAGATTTCGATTACATGCTGACCCGGAAGGAGGATCTGGGCGGGCCTTCGGTATACGGCATGGTTCCCACGGGCTGGGGCTGGGCGATGAATACGCCGTTCCGCTGGTTCAAGCGGGCGTCGGCGCATTTCGGCGGTATCAGGAACGGCATGGTCATCTGCTGGCCCGACCGGATCAAGGACCGCGGCGGCATCCGCAGCCAGTTCCACTACATTACGGACATCGCGCCGACGATCCTCGACATGGTTGGCGTTGAGGAGCCCAAGGTGCTGAACGGGGTGCCGCAGATGTCCGTGGACGGTATCAGCATGACCTATACGTTCGACGATGCAGCCGCCTCAACCCGCCGGCACAACCAGGTGATGGAAATGCTGGCGAGCTGGGGCATCTACCGCGATGGCTGGCTTGCGGCCGCGCCATTCGAGACAGACGCGTTTGCTCCCCCGGCGGTGAACAATTCCAAGTGGGAGCTTTACGACCTGTCGAAGGACTTCAGCCAGGCCGACAACGTGGCGGTCCAGCATCCGGAACGGCTGCAGACGATGGAAACGTTGTTCTGGCAAGAGGCTCGAGAGAACCAGATCCTGCCGATCGTAAGCTTGGCGACCTCGACGAGAGATCATCCGTCCCTCGGCATAAAGCGCACCACATTCGTTTACCCAGCCGGCGTCAATCACGTGAGCGAAGACGCGGCCCCGCCGGTGGTCAACCGGTCCTTCTCCATTCAGGCAAAGGTCGAAATACCGGAGCACGGGGGCGACGGGGTCATCGTCGCTCAGGGGGGGCGCTTCGGCGGGTATTCGCTTTTCGTGAAGGGCGGTCATCTCGTCTTTTACTACAACGCCGTGGATCCCCATCACTACTCGGTCCAGTCGACGCAGGTGCTGGCCCCGGGTCAACACGAAGTGGGCGTCGATTTCGACTATGACGGGCCGGGCGCCGGCCGCGGCGGAACGGCAACCCTGAAGATCGACGGGGAGGTCGCCGGGCAAGGCAAGGTCGGACAGACGCTGGGCAAGTGGCTCTCCCATACTGAAGGGCTGGACATCGGAGAGGATGCGATCACGGCTGTCGCGCCGGATTACTCGAGCGCGACGAGCGTCTTCTCCGGGACGATCGAGGAGGTGAAATTCACCATCCGCTGACGGAGGCGGTATCCGTTCGCTGGATCACCGCCAAGAGGCCGCGAGCTGCACGATTAGCAATTGGCGGTTCGTAGCTTAATATGGACGCGTAACTGGGAAGGTGCGGTGAAATGGGTGGCGAGAGCCCAGTGCCGCAAGGGGAGATGGATACGGCGCATCGCGGTATGGAGCGCCAGGCTCTGCTCGAATACTTGGCGGAGCGGTATCGCTTGCCGTTTACGCGATACTTCATGAAGCACGTGGCCAACGCTGCGGAGGCGGAGGACCTGGTTCAGGAGGTTTTCCTCCGGGTTGCGCGTCGCGGCACTGTGCCTGCGGTGGAATTCGCGGAGCCGTTCCTGTTCAGAACGGCCGTCAACCTGCTGCGCGATCGCCATCGTCGCCGCCGGGTGAGAGCCGGCGGCCTCGAGCAGCTGGCGCATCAGCAGCTTGCCGTTGAGGAAGTCTCGCCGGAGCGCGTTCTTATAGCAAAGGAGAACCTGAAGGTTGCCATGGAGGCGTTGGGTCAACTCCGCGAACAGACTCGCGACATCTTCCTCCTGCACCGCCTGGAGAAGATGAAGCATCAGGAAATTGCCGAACTCTATGGTATCTCCGTGAGTGCGGTCGAGAAGCACATCATTAAGGCGCTGGCGCATTTGACCAAGCGCATGAGATCAAGATGACCAGCCAGGAAAATGGAAAGGCTGAACCGAGCGACGAGGTTCTCGATCAGGCCGCCGAATGGCACGTCCGGCTCGCAGGGCGGGAGGCCGACGTCCTCGAGGCCTTCGAACGGTGGCTCGAGGCAGATTCAGAACATCGGCTTGCGTTTGCCGAAGTGGAAGCGATGCTGGATACGCTCGACGCGGCCGCCCAAGATCCGGAGATGGCCAGGCTCCGCCGCGACGCACTGGATCGGGCGCATGTCGGTGTAGCGAGGCCCAAGACCGTTGAGCGGCAACGGGGCCGAACGGCATTCCGTTACGTGGCCGCTGTAGCGGCGCTTGTGCTGATCAGCCTTGCTCCGCTCTCGCTGTTCTTTCGTCCCCTTATGGAGCCGTCGGCGAGCGACCGCATTGCCTATGTCACGGAAAAGGGGGAAAGCCGCTCGCTTACGCTCGCCGACAATTCGCGTATGACGCTCGACACACAGTCGAGAGCGGTGGTGAGGATGACGCCGCAGTTGCGGTCGGTCCGCCTCGATCAAGGGCAGGCCTTCTTCGAGGTGTCGAAAGATCCTGATCGTCCCTTCGAGGTGACGGCAGGCGGGCACACGATCACTGCTCTCGGCACCGAATTCAACGTGAACGCCTCCGACGGACGGCTGACGGTAGCGCTTGTCGAAGGGCGGGTGGTGGTGCGCCGCGATCGGTCCGATGACACGGCGGCGGCCTCCAGTTCCGTCGTGCTTTCGCCGGGCGAGGAACTCAGCCTCGCGCCGGACGGTTCGGAGGTGAAGCGGCGGGTGCAGGATATGTCCGTCATCACGGCCTGGCGGCAGGGCAAGGTCGTCTTTCAGGATGAATCGCTGTTGGCCGCCGCTCGGTTGATGAACCGGTATTCCAACAAACGCGTGGTCATTGACCGGAACGCTCAGGATCTGAAGGTCAGCGGCGTCTTCAACGCCGGCGATACGGACGCCTTCATTGAGGCCATTCAGAAATATTTCAACATCGAACGTGATGTTACTGCGGACAACGAAATCCACCTGCATCTCGCCAGGCTCGAGTAGCAGGTCCGTAGATGAGTCGTCCCCATTTGGACCCGAGACACCCTGTATCTGGCACGGGCGTCGTGGCCCATGTCCCCGCCGCATAGTGGACGGATGTGATGGCCGTGGTGCAAGAGAAAGTCGATTCAAATAGAAAACGCTGACATTTTTGTAATTTTCTGCTGAGGATTTTTGTGGGGATCGCGTTTTCCCAATGAAGGCGGAGCAAGGGGAAGCTGGGCCGCCCAATAAGAGGGGAGACATCCTATGTTCAAAGGCAATCTCGTTCATCATCGGGCCTCAAGAGTCGCTGGTTTCTCTGCCTTGCTTTTCATCGCCAGCTTGATGATGTCGCTGGTCGCCCACGCTCAATCGGATGCGCGGGTGTTCGAGATCCCCGTGCAGCCTATGGATTCCGCACTCACCCAATTCGCCGTCGAGGCGGATCAGCAGGTGCTGTTCTCGGCGGACCTCGTAAAGGGCCACCAGGCAAAGGCGGTCTCGGGCAGGTACACGCCCACTCAGGCTTTGACGCTCCTGCTTTCGGGGAGTGGTCTTACGTATGAAGTGACGTCATCCAACGTGCTCATGGTCAAGCCGGTCGCGGATCCGCCTCCCGAGCCGGCACACAATCCGGCGCCGGGCCCGCAGTCTCGCCAGGTCGTTCCCATCTCGGCGGTGGAGACGGTTATCTCGACAGCGAGGAAGCGTGAGGAACCCTTGCAGGAAACGCCCGCCGCCTCGACCGTGCTTTCCGGTCAGGCACTGGAGGTGCAGTTCGCCAACGACTTGAAGGACATGAGTTTTGCCGCGCCTAACGTGAATATCGCGCGGCTCGGTGGCTTCTCCGGTTACGCGACCTTCTTTATCCGCGGCATCGGCGATGATCGTCCGGATTCGACCGTCGCTCCTCCCGTGGCGCTCTTCGTGGACGGTGTCTACCTGCCCCGTCCCAACAACACCGCGCTCGACATGTTCGATGTCGAATCGGTCGAAATCCTTCGTGGTCCGCAGGGAACGTTGTTCGGCCGCAATACATCTGCAGGCGCCATCCAGATTCGGACCCGCCGGCCCAGCGGTGAATTCGGTGTGCGGGGCAAGGTGACGGTCGGCGACTACGGTCTCCTGGAACTCCGCGCCGCCGTCGATGTCCCCATCGTTCAGGGAAAGGTCGACGCCAAGGTGGCCGTCCTGGCATCGCAATTCGACGGCTATTACAAGAACACGTTTCATCCCGGCGAAAAACTCGGGGGCGAGAACACGCTGAATTTCCGCCCCATGATCCGGTTCCGGCCCAACGATCACCTGACATGGACGCTGATCGGCGAATATATCGACAACGACGTCGGCCAGTCGCCCGCCATCAACGCCTCGACGCCGCCGCAGCTGCTTTGCACCGCATGGGGCTACTGTGGTCAGACCAGGGTGCCGAGGAGCAAGTTCTCGAAGGACGCCTTTAACGTCTCCTCCGATCTTGGGCAGGACGACGTCATGCACAACAAGATCTGGGGCATCACCAGCGAACTGGTGTGGAACGTCGGCCCGGGCGAGATCACCTGGATTTCCAACTATCGCAAGACAAAGTCCTTCTTCCTGCTGGAAGTGGATCCAACGTCCGCGCCCATGTGGTCCACCACCCGCGACGAGCCGCACAACCAGCAATCGACCGAGTTGCGGTTTGCGTCGACGGCGTGGGACAGTTTTGACTTTGTCGCCGGCGTCTACGCCCTCCGCCAGAAATTTTCCCTGACGCGGGAGATTTTCCTGCAGGCCACGCCCGCCGCAGCCCAGTCTCATCTGCTGGCCTATACGGAACAGACGCACAAGGTCGTCTCGGTGTTCGGCGAGGGGAACTATCACGTGACGGATCGGCTCACGCTGACGGCCGGCGGCCGGTACACGTGGGAGAAGAAGAGCTTCATCCAGGAGCCTCCCGGCGCCTATCCCAATACGGCGGGTCATCTCGAACCCGATCCCAAGACCTGGACCGATTTCGGGCCCAAGGCCGGCATCAACTACAAGATCACCGACGAGGCGATGGCCTACTTCACCTATTCGCGCGGCTTCCGGAGCGGGGGATGGAATGGGCAGGCGTCCACACCCACTTCCATTGGCCCCTTCGATCCGGAGTCCGTCAACGCCTACGAGTTCGGTCTGAAGAGCGACTGGTTCGACAAGCGACTGCGCGCGAACCTCGCCCTGTTCCTGGACGACTACAAGAACCTTCAGCGGACAATCGTTCGCTATCTGCCAAACGCGGTGAATCCGCAGGAAGTGGTGACGGAGAATGCCGCGGGCGCGAGCATCAAGGGTGTCGAACTGGAATTGTCGGCAGTGCCCGTGGAGGGTTTGCAGCTGAATGCGAGCTTGAGCTATCTCGATGCGAAGTATTCAGATTTCTGCGCCGATCTCGACGGGCCGACATTCTACGACTCTGCGCCCACGTCTTCCTGCGGCGGTCCGGGCGTCAACGTCACCAACCCCGGCTCGACCGGCCCAGGCAACTATCTGCTGTCCGAGGATCACTCGAACATCCCGCTGCAGCGGGCGCCGGCCTGGCAGCTGACGGCGGGGGTCACCTACGAATTTCCGCTGGGCAATCTGGGCTACCTCCAGCTCAACGGCCGCTACACCTATGTGAGCAACCTGAACGTGACGCTCGACGGAATGGCGGAGGGTGAGCGGGGCTCCGTCAACCTTGTGGACGCGAGCATCACGTTCAAGGACGTTGACGGCCGCTACAGCATCGCCTTCTACGGCAAGAACCTCACCAACGAGATCTACCTCAACAGCCTGACACGGGTTGCGACGCTGCTGACGAGTTATGCCGTCAGCGAGCCTCGCACCTGGGGCATCGAGATTTCCTGGGATCTCTGATCCCCGACTTCCTCCCCTGGGGGATGCCGTCTCGGCAAGCAACCGGTGCGGCGTCCCCAATTTTTTGGGTACCGAAGGAGGAGGTCGCCGGGCGGCGGTCCAGAAGGGCACGAAAAATGTACCTTCGAGGAGAGGCTATGACCACTGATCCCACACCAGTCGAGCCGATGAGGGGGCGGGCCGCCCGTTCGCTCAGGTTCGCCTGTATGTTATTGGGAGCTACGGTGCTCTCGGGCTATGGCGCCGGATACGGCAGCGCGGCATCGGGCGTTCCAAGCCACGGAATCGAAGGCGCCCCGCCCCCGGTTTGGCCGATGCCCGTCAAAGCGGCCGAAGACGCTCCAAATGTGCTGCTGATCCTTACCGACGACATCGGGTTCGGCGCCAGCGGCACCTTTGGCGGACCGATACCGACCCCCACGTTTGACGCGCTGGCGGCCGAGGGCCTGCGCTACAACGAGTTCCACGTCTCGGCGCTTTGCTCGCCCACCAGAGCGGCCTTGCTCACCGGTCGAAATCCGCATAACGCGGAGATGGGTAACGCGACTAACCTCCCGACTGGTTTCGAAGGTTACACGACCGTGATTCCGAAGTCTGCGGGGAGTGTCGCGGCGGTGCTCAGCCAGAATGGCTACAGCACCAGCGCGTTCGGCAAATGGCATCTGACGCCGGAATGGGAACAGAGCTACGCGGGACCTTTCGACCACTGGCCTACGGGTCTTGGATTCGACTATTTCTACGGCTTCATCGAGCATGATACGAGCCAATTTGAACCTGCGCTCGTGGAGAACAGAACGCCGATCGAGCGGCCGGCCGACGATCCGGACTACCATCTGGACAGGGATCTTGCCGACAAGGCCCGAGCCTGGATCAGGGAGCAGCAGGCCGCCGCACCCCACCGACCCTTCTTCATTTACTACGCCACCGGCACGGGCCATGCGCCGCATCAGGCGCCCAAGCAGTGGCTGGCCGAATTCAGGGGAAAGTTCGACAGCGGATGGGACGTGGTCCGCCGTCAGACCTTCGAGCGACAGAAGGCGGCAGGTGTGATCCCGGCCGATGCGGTCCTGCCGCCCAGGCCGGCTGCGATCCCTGCCTGGTCCAGCCTTTCGAAAGACCAGCAGGCGTTCGCGGCGCGCCTGATGGAGGCCCATGCGGCCGCTGTGGCCCATGCGGACTACCAGATCGGCAGGGTCATTGATGCCATTCGCGAGACCGGCGAGCTGGACAATACCCTGATCATCTACATACAGGGCGACAATGGCGCCAGTGCCGAGGGAGGAATAGGCGGGTTGCTGTTCGAGCAGTCTATGATCAACAGCATGAAGGAGGATGCCGCCTATCAGATGACGCGCATCGACGATATCGGCAGCTACAAGCTTTACAACACCTACCCTGTCGGTTGGGCCTGGGCGATGAACACGCCGTTCCGATACTACAAGCGGATCGCGAGCCACCTTGGCGGGATCCGGGACGGCATGGTGATGTTCTGGCCGTCGCACATCAAGCAGGGCAGGGGCAGCGTCCGATCGCAATTTCACTACGTCAGCGACATCATGCCGACAATCCTTGAGGCCGCCCACGTCGAGGCGCCGAAGGTGCTCGACGGCGTCGAGCAGAAGTCCCTCGACGGGATCAGCATGATCTACACGTTTGATGCGCCGGCCCTCCCTTCCAGGCGGCACGAACAGATTTTCGAGATGATGGAGAATTTCGGGCTCTATCTTGACGGCTGGATGGCCGTTTCGACGCCGACCACCATCCCTTGGGCGCCCGATCACAGCCCGAAGCCGCCGGTGGATGAGCGCCAGTGGGAACTCTATGACCTGAGAAGCGACTTCACCCAGGCTCACGATCTGGCCGCGACCCATCCCGAGAAGCTGTCCAGCATGCAGGCGACCTTCTGGTTGGAGGCGGCGAGGCAGCACATTCTGCCGATCCACCGCTACACCGAAGGCCGCGAGGGCATGCCCACATTGAAGGGCGACCGCCGGACCTTCGTGTACGCCGGGCCGGCGAAGCGGATTCCCGCGAGCGGCGCCCCATCCACCATTGGACGGTCCTACCGCATCGAGGCATCGGTCACGATCCCCGAGGACGGCGGTTCGGGCGTGATCGTCACCCAGGGAGGTCGGTTCGGTGGCTACGCCCTCTACCTGAAGGGCGGCAGGCTCTTCTTCCACTACAATGCTCTCGATCCGCACCAGTATACGGTATCGGGTCAGAAGCCGGTTCCCGCCGGCAAGCACAAGTTCACGGCCGAATTCGAGTCCGACAGTGCAAAAGCAGGTTCGGGCGGGATGCTGAGGTTGCGTATTGACGGGGACCAGGTCGCCGAGGGCCGAATTGAGCAGACGATCCGTGGCGGCGCCATCAACCCTACGGAAGGTCTCGATATAGGCGGTGATTCCGTTTCACCGGTCGACGACGATTACACGATCGCGGGCAGCCGCTTTAGCGGGGATATCGACAAGGTCGTCATTACCCTGGAATGATGGAAATGGAATATCGATGAATCTGCCATTCTCTCGAAGGGTCGCCCCATGAATGCTTCTTCTGCGGGAGTCGGACGACGGCCGCCAAGGGTCTACGCCGGCCTCGTATTTCTGGTCGGCGCCATCCTGGCAATCGGGGGCCTCTGGCTGGCGGTTCTCGGAGGCTCGCCCTACTACGTGGTCGCCGGTTCGGCCATCGTCGCTTCTGCGGTCGCACTATGGCGCGGCCGGAAAGCCGGAGCCTGGATGTACCTACTGACGGTTGTCACCACGGCCGTATGGGCAATCTGGGAGGTTGGTCTGGATCCGTGGCAACTTCTACCGCGCCTCGGCTTCTTTCTCATCTTGGGTCTGTGGCTGCTGACGCCCTGGGCCCGGCGTGGCCTGCAATAGGGGCGAAACGATGGAGTACCTTTGGAAGACGGTCGTCGCGGCCACCCTGCTTCTGCTGGCGCCCGCTTTAGGCGCGGCTGCTCAGGACGGTGAATGGAGTCACTACGGCAACGATGCGGCCGGAACACGCTATTCTCCTCTCGCCCAGATTACGCCGGACAACGTCGCCAGCCTCCAGAAGGTCTGGGTGTATCGGACCGGCAATGGGTCAGAGCCCAAGAGCCATCTGCAGGCGACGCCCCTGATGGTCGGCGACGGCCTCTACCTGTGCACGCCCACCAACGAGGTGATTTCGCTCGACGCCGAGACGGGAAAGGAGCGCTGGCGCTGGACTCCGCCGCCGCCCAACGATCGGGTGCATACGTGCAGGGGCGTGACATACTACCGGGTTCCGGACGCCAGTGGGCCGTGCTCGGAGCGCATTTACAGCACCACCGCGACAGCGAGCCTCGTGGCGCTCGACGCCAGGACGGGCAGGCCCTGCTCGGACTTCGGCCACGACGGATTGGTCGACCTCAAGGCGGGAATGGGCAAGGTGCTGCCCAACTACTATTACGTGACCTCGGCGCCGGTCATCGCCCGCGGCCGCATAGTCCTCGGCGGATGGGTCGCCGACAATCAATATGTCGGCGAGCCACCAGGGGTCATCCGCGCCTACGACGCGGTCACCGGTGAATTTTCCTGGGCATTTGATCCGGGGCGGCCACATGCCCACGGCGAGCCGCCGTCCGGCGAGACCTATACGCTGGGCACACCCAATTCGTGGGCGCCGATGAGCGTGGACGAGACCTTGGGCTTGGTCTATGCGCCAACCGGCAACGCGACGCCGGACTATTGGGGGGCGCATCGGTCGCGTGAATCCGAGACGTACACCAGTTCCGTCCTGGCCCTAGACGCCGAGACCGGCGAGGCACGCTGGTCGTTCCAGACGACGCATCACGACGTCTGGGACTATGACGTGGCATCGCAGCCGACCTTGGTCGACCTCATGATCAGCGGCGAGAAGGTGCCGGCGCTCGTGCAGCCGACCAAACGCGGGCAGATCTTCGTTCTCGACCGCCGTACGGGTAAGCCGCTCATGCCGGTCGAGGGACGCGCCGCGCCGCAGGGAGCGGCCCCTGGAGAATGGCTGGCGCCGACCCAGCCATTCTCCACCGGAATGCCGGATTTTGGCGGCGGCGGTCTCCATGAGAGCGACATGTGGGGCCTGACGCCGTTCGACCAGCTCTGGTGCCGGATCAAGTTCAGGCAGGCCAGGTACGACGGCGCCCTGACGCCGCCGGGCACGGGCCCTTCCATTACCGACCCTGGTTACCTGGGCGGGGTGGACTGGGGCGGCGTATCCGTCGACCCGAGGCACCAGATCATGGTCGTCAACTGGAGCCGGATGCCGAACTACACCAGGCTGATCCCCCGCGCCGAAGCGGACAGGATGGGGATCAGGCCCGGACCGGAGGGTATCGTGCCGGGCCAGCCCAGCGCCCAGGCGGGGACGCCTTATGCGGCAAAGACCAGCGCCTTTCTGTCGCCGCTCGGCGTGCCCTGCGTCGCGCCGCCTTACGCCATCCTGACGGCGGTGGACCTGGCGACCGGCAAGGAGCTGTGGTCTCGCCCCTTCGGCAGTGCTGGGCAGAACGGTCCGTTCGGAATGCCGTCCGGCTTGCCGCTTCCGCTCGCCGTTCCCGCAATTGGCGGCTCGGTCACCACGGCGGGCGGCCTGATCTTCATCGGCGCCAGCATGGACCAGACGGTGCGAGCCTTCGACCTGCGCACGGGAAAGGTGCTCTGGCAGGCGAAGCTGCCGGTGGGCGGTCATGCCACGCCCATGACCTACCGCTCTCCCGTCAGCGGACGTCAGTTCGTAGTGATCGCTGCAGGCGGCCATCTCGCATTGAAGAGTCCGCTGGGCGACTACATTGTCGCCTTCGCCTTGCCCAAGAGATGACGGCCGGCGGCATGGGCGGGGCACACCACGCCACCAAGGGAGTTCCGGATGATCGGTTTCGGGAGATGGTCCGGATTCCAGGCGGGCGCTTCACCATGGGATCGGATGCGCACTATCCCGAGGAAGCGCCGGCGCACCCGGTGCAGGTGGATGGCTTCTGGATCGACCGGTTCCCGGTGACGAACCGGATGTTCGCGCGGTTCGTGCGCGCCACCGGCCATGTGACCTTGGCCGAGCGGAAGCCGGATCCGGCTCAATATCCGGGCATCCAACCCGGGATGATACGGGCGGGTTCACTGGTGTTCGTGAAGCCCGACCGCCCCGTGCCGCCAACGGATTTCACGCAATGGTGGAGCTTTCGCTTTGGAGCCTGCTGGCGACGACCAAGTGGCCCGGGGAGTTCGCTGAGCGGGTGCGCCGAGCATCCGGTGGTGCACATCGCCTATGAGGACGCCGCCGCCTATGCCGCGTGGGCGGGCAAGGACCTCCCGACCGAGGCGGAATGGGAAAGCGCCGCGCGTGGTGGCCTGGAAGGCGCAGCCTATGCCTGGGGCGACGAACTGGCGCCGCGGGGCGAGATGATGGCGAACTACTGGCAGGGCGCCTTCCCCTGGCAGAACCTTGCGCTGGACGGATGGGAAGGCACGTCGCCGGTTGGCCGGTTTCCGGTCAATGGCTACGGCCTGCACGACATGATCGGCAACGTCTGGGAGTGGACGGCCGATTGGTACGAGAGTGGCCATGATCCTCAGGAGAGTCCCTGTTGCGCACCGCGCAATCCTCGCGGGGGTGCCGAAGGCAGGAGCTACGACCCCTGCATGCCGGAAGTCAGGATCGGCAGGAAGGTCCTCAAGGGCGGCTCACATCTATGCGCGGCCAACTACTGCCAACGCTACCGGCCCGCCGCACGCTATCCGCAGCCCATAGACACGTCGACATCCCATGTGGGTTTCCGGTGCGTCGTCCGGTGTCGCTGATCGCCTCGGGATCGGCACAAGGACGCAGCGTCAGTTATTGGAGGTGGTCGCCCGGCTCGGACCGTGAACAGGTTTGCGGTTTCCGGGCGGGGATGTGGGGGCTTTAGAAATCGAGGCCGGTACCGATTGTACTGATAGCCGTCGGCCTCGATGGCCAGCAAACGCTCGCGGGCTGCGCCGGTGGCCAGGGTCTCGATGATGTGGCATGCACCCAACTGCCTCCCCGATACGAATTCTGCCAGCAGGCAGCGCATCCAATTAGCCGCGTGGCAAGCGAGGACGAGATTGTCGATGCGGTTCTTTTTTCTGGCGTCTGACCGCTCGAGCTTCATTGTCGGACAGTCAGTGAAAGTGGACGGCGGGTACGTCCTCTGCTAGGGCTCAAGCCCAAGGTTATACCGCCATCGGCAAAGTCCTGTTCCGGTCGCGAGCATCCAGGCCTTCCCGTCACTCCGCCATTCGCTCGATGTTGACGGGAATGCCCGATTGGCGCGGCATGAAGTTGATCTCTTCCAGATCGCGTTCGATCGAAACCAGTCGTCCTGTAAAGGCGCCTGTTTTGCCTTCTGGGTCGTCGTTCGGGTTGAGTGCGCCCCATTGACCCATCATCGAAATCACTCCTTGCCGTGTGTGCTGATCCGTTTTGACATACGCGATAACACTGCCGGCGTCGGAACTGATCCGAATCTTGGCGCCGTCCTTCAGTCCCTCGGCATCCATATCCTCGGGATTCATGAAGGCCGGGTTGGTCAGATACCGTTTGCGTGTGCGCGATGCTTGGCTGTAAGCGGTGTTCATGGTTTCCGTCACCCGCCGTGTGGACAGGCGATAGCCGAAGCGGGAATCAGGCTGCTCGCGCCGAAGTGCCTTGAGCGCGTCGGCCACGTCGGGATTGTGTTGAAAAACTCCGACTTGCGGCGGTAGCGGCGCGCTGATTCAATTTCCCGGCGATGTGGGAGATTGGCTGATGATGGGTGAGCGGACCGTGATGCAGGAGGCGCTGTTTTACGCCTTCAGCCTGGAACAGCAT
>WGNW01000064.1 GCA_016124315.1 Alphaproteobacteria bacterium | reverse complement strand
GACCCGATCATCCGGATGATGGTGATCGCCATCGCCTTCTACGGCATGAGCACCTTCGAGGGGCCGGTGATGTCGATCAAGTCGGTCAACTCGCTGAGCCACTACACCGACTGGACCATCGGCCACGTGCACTCCGGCGCGCTGGGCTGGGTCGGCATGATCACCTTCGGCGCCGTCTACTTCCTGACGCCGCGGCTGTGGGACCGGCAGCGGCTCTACAGCCTGCGACTGGTGAACTGGCACTTCTGGCTCGCCACCATGGGCATCGTGCTCTACGCGGCGGCCATGTGGGTGAGCGGCATCATGCAGGGCCTGATGTGGCGCGCCTACGACAACCTCGGCTTCCTGGAATACAGCTTCGCCGAGACCGTGGCCGCCATGCATCCCTTCTACGTCATCCGCGCGGCCGGCGGCGGCATGTACCTGCTGGGCGGCCTGATCATGGCCTACAACGTGGTCCGCACCATCCGCGGCGACCAGCGCCGCGAAGTGCCCATGGGTTTCGCCGGCACGACCGCCGCGCAGGGAGCCTGACATGAACTTCCGTCACGAAGTCATCGAGAAGAACGCCACCCTGCTGCTGGTGCTCAGCCTGCTGGTGGTCACCATTGGCGGCATCGTCGAGATCACCCCGCTGTTCTACCTGCAGAACACCATCGAGAAGGTGGAGGGCATGCGGCCCTACACGCCGCTGGAGCTGGCGGGCCGCGACATCTACGTCCGCGAGGGCTGCTACGTCTGCCACAGCCAGATGATCCGGCCGTTCCGCGACGAGGTGGAGCGCTACGGCCACTACAGCCTGGCGGCGGAAAGCATGTACGACCATCCCTTCCAGTGGGGCTCGAAGCGCACCGGGCCCGACCTGGCGCGCGTCGGCGGCAAATACTCGGACGAATGGCACGTGCAGCACCTCAAGGCACCCCGCTCCGTGGTGCCCGAATCGGTGATGCCCAACTACGCCTTCCTGGCCGACACGCCGCTGCGCACCGACGACATCGCCGACCACCTGAAGGCCAACGCCGAGGTCGGCGTGCCCTACAGCGAGGAGATGATCGACAACGCGCTGGCCGACCTGAAGGCCCAGGCCAACCCGGACGCCAGCGGCGGAGCCGACCTGCAGCGCCGCTACCCCAAGGCGGTCATCCGAGACTTCGATGGCGACCCGAGCCGGATCACCGAGATGGACGCCCTGGTCGCGTATCTCCAGATGCTCGGCACCCTCGTCGACTTCAACGCCTACAACGAAGAAGCCAACCAGCGCTAGGAGCCGGTCATGGACTATCACCAACTGCGCCATCTCGCCGACAGCTGGGGGCTCGTCTACCTGACGGTGATCTTCGTCGGCGTCGTCGCCTTCCTGTTCCGCCCCGGTGCGAAGAAGACCTACGACCGCGCCGCCCGCATGCCCCTGGACGAGGACTGAGCCATGGCCGATACCGAACGCGACGAGCTCTCCGGCGTCGAGACCACCGGGCACGAGTGGGACGGCATCAAGGAGCTGAACAACCCGCTGCCCCGCTGGTGGCTGTGGACCTTCTACGCCTGCATCGCCTGGGCGCTGGTGTACACGATCTTCTATCCCGCCTGGCCGATGATCCACGGGGCGACCAAGGGCATCCTGGGCTATTCGAGCCGGGCCAACCTCAGCCGCTCCGTGGCGGAAGCCCACCAGGCGCAAGCACAGTATGTCGAGCAGATCCGGTCGCTGCCGCTGGAGCAGATCCGCGACAACCCGACCCTGTTCGAGTTCGCCGTGGCCGGCGGCCGCTCCGCCTTCGCGGTCAACTGCGTCCAGTGCCACGGCTCGGGCGCGGCCGGCGGCAAGGGCTATCCGAACCTGAACGACGACGACTGGCTGTGGGGCGGCTCGCTGGAGGCGATCCACACCACCCTGGAGCACGGCGTCCGCTACGAGGCCGACCCGCAGACCCGCATGTCGCTGATGCCGGCGTTCGGCCGCGACGGCATCCTCGACGCCAGGCAGATCGACGACACCGCGGAGTACGTCCGCTCGCTGTCGAAGCTGCCGCACGACGCCGACGCGGCGGCCCGCGGCGCCAAGGTGTTCGCCGAGCAGTGCGCCGTCTGCCACGGCGCCGACGGCGGCGGCAACCGCGAGGTGGGCGCGCCGTCGCTGCGCGACGCCATCTGGCTCTATGGCGGCGACAAGGCGACCATCGTCGAGACCATCACCAACGCAAGGCGCGGCGTGATGCCCGCCTGGAGCGGCAAGCTGGACGAGGCGACCATCAAGCAGCTGGCCCTCTACGTCCACTCGCTGGGCGGCGGCGAACAGGCCGCCGGGGAAAAGGCGCCCTGACGCAATGGCCGTGCCGAACAAAATCGATCCGCCCGAAGCGGCCGTGGAGCACCTGGAGGTCGCGCCCGTCAACAAGCGGGAGGACCGCAAGCTCTACAAGGCGCGGGTGAAGATCTTCCCCAAGCGGGCCCGCGGCTTCTTCCGCACGCTCAAGTGGCGGGTGATGGCGATCACCCTCGCCATCTACTACCTGACGCCGTGGATCCGCTGGGACCGCGGGCCCGGCGCCCCCGACCAGGCGGTGCTGATCGACCTGCCGGCGCGGCGCTTCTACTTCTTCTTCATCGAGATCTGGCCGCAGGAGTTCTTCTACGTCGCCGGCCTGCTGATCATGGCGGGCATCGGGCTGTTCCTGGTCACCTCCACGGTCGGCCGCGCCTGGTGCGGCTACACCTGCCCGCAGACCGTCTGGGTCGACCTGTTCCTGGTGGTGGAACGCCGGATCGAGGGCGACCGCGCCGCCCGGATCCGGCTGGAGCAGGCGCCGTGGAGCCTCGACAAGCTGCGCAAGCGGGTGTCCAAGCACGCCATCTGGCTGCTGATCGGCCTGGCGACCGGCGGCGCCTGGGTGTTCTACTTCGCCGACGCGCCGACGCTGGCCGCCCAGCTGATCCATTTCGCGGCGCCGCCTGTCGCCTGGACCACCATCGGCATCCTCACCGCCACCACCTACGTGTTCGGCGGCCTGATGCGCGAGCAGGTGTGCACCTACATGTGCCCGTGGCCGCGCATCCAGGCCGCCATGCTCGACGAGGACTCGCTGGTCGTCACCTACAACGACTGGCGGGGCGAGCCCCGGTCGCGCCATCAGAAGGCGCAGCACGAGGCCGGCCACGAGGTTGGAGACTGCGTCGACTGCAACCAGTGCGTGGCGGTCTGTCCCATGGGCATCGACATCCGCGACGGCCAGCAGCTGGAATGCATCACCTGCGCGCTGTGCATCGACGCCTGCGACGGCGTCATGGACAAGGTCGGCCAGCCCCGCGGGCTGATCTCCTACGCCACGCTCAAGGACTACAACGCCAGCACCCGCGAGACGCCGGTTCATACCTCGCTGCGCTCCCTGGTGCGGCCGCGGACGATCATCTACGCGACGGTATGGTCGCTGGCCGGCCTCGCCATGCTCTATGCCCTGCTGACCCGCGACCGGCTCGACATCAACGTGCTGCACGACCGGAATCCGGTCGCCGTGCGGCTTTCCGACGGCACCATCCGCAACGGCTACACGGTCAAGCTCCTCAACATGAAGGAGGGGGAGCGCCGCTTCCGGCTGAGCCTCGAAGGCCTGCCCGGCGCGCTGATGACCCGCTCCGACACCGACGCGCCGCCGGCACCGTCGCTGGAGATCGCCGTGCCGTCGGACGATCTGCGCATGGTGAAGGTCTACGTCACCGCGCCGCCCGCCGCGACCGACGAGGCCGAGACGCCGCTGCGCTTCGTGGTGCGCGACACGGCCGACACCGAATCGGCCGCCTACAAATCCCACTTTGCCCGGCCATGACGAAGGAACGCGCCATGACACCCGCCGCCCGCCCCTTCACCGGCCGCAAGATGCTGGCCGTCGTCGTCTCCTTCTTCGCCGTGGTCATCGCCGTCAACATCTTCCTCGCGGTGGCGGCCAACGAGACCTGGACCGGCCTCGTCGTCGAGAACAGCTATGTGGCCAGCCAGCATTTCAACGAGGAGCTGGCCGACGCTCGCCGCCAGCAGGGGCTGGGCTGGCACGCCGCGCTGTCCTATGCCGACGGCGGCCTGCGCCTGCAGATGACCGATTCCCAGGGTCTGCCGCTGCCCGACATGACGGTTACCGCCGTGGTGCAGCGCCCGACCCACGAGGGCGAGGACCGGCAGCTGACGCTCGCCGCGAAAACGGGCGGACTGTACGTCGCGACCGCGGCGCTGCCGGCGGGCACGTGGAACGCCGAGATCGTCGCCGTCGACCGCCTCGGCCGCCACTACCGCCGCGACTTCCGGCTCTGGGTCCCGCAGGGCGCCTGAGATGCACGCCGCCATCGCAGCGCCCGACATCGATCCCCGCGTCCGCGAGGTGGTGCCAGGCCAGCTTCACATGGAGCTGCTGGCGCCCGGCGTGCACTGCGGCGGCTGCGTCAGCCGCATCGAGCGAGCGCTGCAGGCCGAGCCGGCGGTCGTGCACGCCCGGGTCAACCTGAGCACCCGCCGGGTCTCCGTCGACTGGCGCGACGCCGAGGCCAAGGCCGACGACATCGTCGCCGTGGTGGAGGGGCTCGGCTTCGAAACCCAGCCGGTGACGGAGCAGGCCGCAGCCGACGCCATCGAGGCGCGCGAAGGCAAGCGGCTGCTGCGATCCATGGCCGTGGCCGGCTTCGCCGCCGGCAACGTGATGCTGCTGTCGGTCTCCGTCTGGTCCGGCGCCGCGGACGCGACGCGCGTTCTGTTCCACTGGCTGTCGGCGACGATCGCGGTGCCGGCCGTGGTCTATGCGGGGCAGCCCTTCTTCCGCTCCGCCGCCGGCGCCCTGAAGGCGCGGCGGATGAACATGGACGTGCCGGTCTCCCTCGCCGTGCTGCTGGCGGTGGCGCTCAGCCTGGCCCAGACCGTCCGAGGCGCCGCCGACGCCTATTTCGACGCGGCGGTGACGCTGCTGTTCTTCCTGCTGGTCGGCCGCTACCTGGACCACATGATGCGCCAGCGGGCCCGGTCGTCCGTGACCCAGCTGCTCTCGCTCAACGCCGCGGCGGCCACCGTCGTCGCGGACGACGGCTCGCGTCACCTTGTCGCCATCGAGCGGGTCGTACCCGGCATGCTGGTCGCCGTGCCCGCCGGCGAGCGCGTGCCCGTCGACGGCACCGTCGCCACCGGCGACAGCGAAGTGGACCGTTCCCTGGTCACCGGCGAATCCCGGCCCGAACCGGTCGGCGCTGGCGATCCGGTACACGCCGGCACCATGAACCTGGGCGGCCCGCTGCAGGTCCGCGTGACCGCCACCGGCGCCGACACCCTGCTGGCCGACGTGGTGCGGATGATGGAAGCGGCCGAGCAGGGCAAGGCCCGCTACGTGCGCATCGCCGACCGCATGGCGCGCCTCTACGCGCCCGCCGTCCACATCCTGGCCGGGCTCACCTTCGCCGGCTGGGCGGTGACCACCGGAGGCGACCTCTATGCCGCCCTGATGGCCGCCATCGCCGTGCTCATCATCACCTGCCCCTGCGCACTCGGGCTGGCGGTGCCGGCGGCGCAGATCGTCGCCAGCGGGGTGCTGTTCCGCCGCGGCATTCTGGTGAAGGACGGCGCGGGCCTGGAAAAACTCGCCGCGGTCGACACCGTGCTGTTCGACAAGACCGGCACGCTCACCCTGGGCCGGCCCGTCCTCGTCGAGCCCGTCGCCATCGGCACCGAGCAGCTTGGTCTGGCGGCGGGACTGGCGCGGGAAAGCCGCCACCCGCTGTCGCGGGCCGTGGTGCAGGCCGCCCGCGGCCGGGGCGTTCCGACGTTGCCGGTGGACCATGTGCACGAGACGGCGGGCCAGGGGCTCCAGGGCCTTTCGCCCGACGGCGAGCTGGTGCGGCTGGGCAGCCGGGCGTGGTGCGGCGCGGCCGAGGCAGACCGCCGCAGCGCCCATACCGGTTTGGAGCTGTGCCTGCGGGTGGGTGCCCGCGAACCGGTGACCCTGCGATTCGAGGACCGGCTGCGGCCGGGAGCCGCGGACACGGTCGCGGCGCTCCGGCGCCGCGGCATGGCCGTGGAAATCCTCTCCGGCGACCGGCCGGCGGCGGTGGAGGCCGCGGCCCACGAGGCGGGGATCGGCCGCTGGGCGGCGGCGCAGGCGCCCGCGGACAAGCTGGCGCGGATCGAGGCGCTGCAGGCGCAGGGACGGCGCGTGCTGATGGTCGGCGACGGCATCAACGACGCGCCGGCGCTGGCGGCCTGCCATGCCTCCATGGCGCCGTCGTCCGCCTCCGACATCGGCTGCACGGCCGCCGACTTCGTCTTCACCGGCGACAGCCTGAGCGCCGTGGTCGACGCCGTCGATATGGCCCGGGCCACCAGCCGGATAGTCCGGCAGAACTTCGCGCTGGCCATCGCCTACAATGCGGTCGCCGTGCCGCTCGCCATGCTGGGCCTGGTGACGCCGCTGATCGCCGCCGTCGCCATGTCGTCGTCGTCGCTGATCGTCACCGGCAATGCGCTGCGCCTGCGCCTGAAACGCTTCGGCGACCGGGGCCGGACGACGCCCGCCGATGCGGCCTCCAGCGCCGATGCGGCCAGGGCCCGGAACGCAGCATGACCAATTTGCTGCTGCTCATCCCCTGCGCCCTGTTCCTGGGCGCGCTCGGGCTCGCCGCGTTCCTGTGGTCGCTCAACAGCGGCCAGTACGACGACCTGGACGGCGCCGCGGAGCGCATCCTCCACGAGGAGGACGAGGAAGAGAGGGATTAGGTCAGTCGCCCATCGCTTCGGCGAGTTCCTGCAGGGCGTCCTCGTCGGCGATCAGCACGTGGTTGGCGCCTTCCAGGGTGATCACGCCGTCGTTGCGCAGCTTGGTGAAGGTGCGGCTGACCGTCTCGATGGTCAGGCCCAGATAGTCGGCGATGTCGATCCGGCCCATGCCCAGGTCAATCCGGCTTTCCGGTCCGCCGACCCGCAGGTTCTCGTTGTGCAGCCGCCACAGGAACGACGCGACCTTCTCCACCGGCGACTTGCGGCCCAGCAGCAGCATCTGCTCCTGCGCCTCGCTCAGTTCGTCGGCCGCCATGTCCAGCAGCCGCGACTTCAGGTTCGGGAACTCGTCGAGCAGGCCGAGCAGCTTCTCCCGCGGGAAGCGGCACAGCTTGACCGCGCCGATGGCCTCGGCCGAGCAGGTGTAGGCGCCGCGGGCGGCGAGGCCCAGCATGTCGCCGGGAAAGACGAAACCGACGATCTGCCGGCGACCGTTGGGCAGCAGCTTGAACAGGCGGATCATGCCGCCGGTGAGGTTGAAGATGTATTTGGGCTCGTCGCCCTCCTCGAAGACGGTCTGGCCGGCCACGTAGTCCTTGGAGACGGTGATCGCCTCCATCCGCTCCAGCTCCCAGTCCTCCAGCGCGCCGCAGGCCGCCACGTTGCGCACCTGGCACTTGTCGCACAGGCCGTTGCGCGGCACGAGCCGGAGAGGCGAGACACGACCGGACGTGACGGTCTCCACGGCGGCGCCCTCCTACCTCTGCGACGCCGTGTAGCTGCCGAACGCCATGGCGCCCGACAGGTCGCCGTCGACGCTGAGCGCGCCGCTCATGAACGCCTGGGTGCCGTCCAGCTCGCCGCTCTGCAGCTTGGCGAAATTGTCCAGCGAGATGGAGATCGTCGTGTCGGCGTCGCCGCCATCGTTGGACACCGTGTTCGGCGCCGACCGCGCATTGATGTAGACGGCGCCGTCGTCGCCGAAATCGAGCTTCAGCGTGCGGCCGAGGCCGCTGTCCTTGCCTTCGAACAGGCGGCTCAGTCCCTGTGTGGCCTCTTCCAACGTCATCGTCCGAGTCTCCTTCGGCTCCGCTCGTCCGTCAATATGGCGCCGAGACGCCGCCACGCAACCGGAATCCTGCCCGCAGGCGGATCATGACCCCGTGAAGCGGGGCTTGCGCTTGTCGACGAAGGCGGTCACCGCCTCCGCGTGGTCGTCGCTGAACTGGGTCATCAGCTCGAAGGCCATCCCCGTGTCGAAGGTGGCGTGGGCGATCTGCTTGAGCGCCGTGTTCGCCGAGACCTTGGTCCAGCGGATCGCCTTCTGCGCACCGCGGGCCAGCTTGCCGACCACCGCGTCCACCGCCGCGTCGAGTTCGTCCGCCGGCACGGCGCGGGTGATCAGGCCCATCTGTGCCGCCTCGGGCGCGGCGATCAGGTCGCCGGTCATCAGGTAGTACTTGGCGCGGGCGAAGCCGATGAGCTGCGGCCAGACCACCGCGCCGCCGTCGCCCGCCACCAGGCCGGCGCGCACGTGGGGATCGCCGATGCGCGCGCTCTCGGCGGCGATGATCATGTCGCAATAGAGCGCGACCGTGGCGCCGAGACCGATGGCGTCGCCGTTCATCCGGCAGATCACCGGCTTTTCGCAGTCGAGCAGGTTGAACACCACCCGCTTGGCCTCATAGCTCGACACCTTGCGCATGTCGCGGTTGCGCACCGTCTCCAGCAGCCACGGATAGTCGCCGCCGGCGGAGAACGCCCGCCCGGCGCCGGTCAGCACGACGAGGTCGGTCTCGTCGTCGTACATCACGTCGTCCCAGATGCGCGACAGCTCGTAGTGCAGCCGCTTGTTCACGGCGTTGAGCACCTCGGGCCGGTTGAGCGTCACGCGCAGCACCGTCTCCCGGCGCTCGATCAGCAGGTGCTGGTAGTCGGCGTAGTCCATGTCTCTCCCCCCTTCGTCCGTCTGGGACGCATTGTCGCCCCGGCGCCAGGAAAAGTCATCCTCGCCGGAGAAGCCTTGCACCCCTTGAACGAAAGTGACAAATATTCAGGGAAGCGCCATTGGGGCTGGACGGACGCCTTCCGTCGGTCCACTTTTGAATTTTGGAACGCGTCCGGGTTTTGATCCAGCAATGGCGGGCGCGTGCGAAGGGAAGCGAGGAGTTGGAACCGTGAACGTCGAGAATCCGAAGAAGCTGAAGCCCGGCGAAGCCCGCTCTGAGGCCATTTCCGTGCAGGGTCTGCTGGACCGGGAGAAGGTGCCGGTGCCGTCGGTGCTGCGCAAGAACTACAACGTTCACATGGGCTCGGACCGGCTGCCCACGGCGCGCTGGACCGATCCCGAGTTCGCCCGCCTCGAGATGGAGAAGATGTGGACCAAGGTGTGGCAGTTCGCCTGCCGCGAGGAGCACATCCCGGACGTGGGCGACTACATCACCTACGAGATCGGCGACTGGTCGTTCCTGGTGATTCGCACCGCCGAGGAGACCATCAAGGCCTACTGGAACGCCTGCCTGCACCGCGGCAACCAGCTCAAGCCGGAAGGCACCCACGGCAACGCCACCGAGCTGCGCTGCACCTTCCACGGCTTCACCTGGACGCTGGACGGCGACCTGACCGAGGTGCCCTGCCGCTGGGACTTCCCGCACGTCACCTAGGCGGAATACCACCTGCCGGAGGTGCGGGTCGGCACCTGGGGCGGCTTCGTGTTCATCAACATGGACGAGAACGCGCCGAGCCTCGAGGAGTACCTGGGCGACCTGATCCCCGAGTTCGAGCGCTGGGACTTCAAGAACAAGTACATCCTGAACCACATCGCCAAGCGGGTGGACATGAACTGGAAGGTGGGCATCGAGGCCTTCGCCGAGAGCTTCCACGTGATCGCCACCCATCCGCAGATCATGCCCTCGACGGCCGACGCCAACACCCAGTACGACGTCGACCCGGCGCAGAACTACAACCGCATGATCACCGCCATGGGCGTCACCAGCCCGCACATCGGCGACATCGGCGAGCAGGCGATCGTCGATTCCATGACGCCGCGCGCCCACCGCCTGGGCATGACCATGGACGACTTCAAGGTGCCGGAAGGCATGACGGCGCGGGAGTTCATGGCCGAGATGCGCCGCAAGATGGTCGGCAAGAACTTCAACCACGACTACTCCGAAGCGACCGACAGCGAGATGCTGGACGCCATCCAGTATTTCGTGTTCCCCAACTTCTTCCCCTGGGGCGGCATGGGCACCAACATCACCTACCGGTTCCGGCCCGACGGCCTGAACCCGGATTCGGCGCTGATGGAGGTGTTCATCCTCAGCGACTACGACCAGTCGAAGCCGCGCCCCGAGCCGGCGCCCATGCGCCTGCTGGGCGAGGACCAGGAGTGGATCGAGGCCGAGGACGAGATCGGCGGCCTGGCCGGCGTGTTCCAGCAGGACATGACCAACATGCCGCGGGTGCAGAAGGGCATGAAGTCGCTCAGGCGCGGCGTGACGCTGGCCAACTACCAGGAGAGCCGGCTGCGCCACCTGCACACGAAGATCGACGAGTACATCAACGCCGAATAGGCGAACGCCTCATAAGGACTGCGGAACCCCGGCAAGCGCCGGGGTTCTTCGTTTGCGGCGCTGGCGCGGCCGTCCGGGCCGGTCTATGGTCCTGTGCAACCCGCGCAGGAGCCCGCTTGAGACCCGCCCGCCCTTCCGACGCCGTTTCCCACGAGACCGCCGGGCGCTGGGCGACCGTGTGGCTGCTGCTGGCGGTCGGGATTTTCGCCAATGTGGACCGCCAGGTGCTGAACGTGCTGGTGGAGCCGGTGAAGGCCGAGTTCGGGTTTTCCGACAAGGTGATGGGCCTGCTGACCGGGGCCGCCTTCTCGGTGGTCTACGCGACGCTGGGCATCCCGCTCGCCATGCTGGCCGACCGGGCCAACCGCACGCGGCTGATCGCCGCCGCCATCGCCGCCTGGAGCGTCATGACCGTGTTCTGCGGCCTGGCGGCCACGGCCGTGCAACTCGTCCTCTCCCGCATCGGCGTGGCGCTGGGCGAGGCGGGCGCGGGGCCGGCCTCCCAGTCCATCGTCTCCGACCTGTTCGCCCCGGCCGAGCGGGCGACGCCCATGGCGATCCTCGCCACCGGGCCGAACCTGGGCATCCTGCTCGGCTTCGCCGCCGGCAGCGTGCTCAGCGCGCTGTTCGACTGGCGCGCCGCGTTCATCGTCGTCGGCGCCCCCGGCCTGCTGATGGCGGTGCTGGTGCTGGCGGTGATGCGCGAGCCGCGCCGCGTCGCCGACCGGCCGGACGTCGCCGACGAGGCATCGGTGGCCGGGTTCGCCGACCTGCTGCGGACCATCGGAGCCAAGCCGTCCCTGTTCTTCATCATCGCCGGCTTCACCTTCGCCGGCATGTTCGGCTACGGCGCCATCGCCTGGGCCACCGCCTTCTTCCACCGCTCCTACGGGCTGACCGCGGGCCAGATCGGCCTGCCCATCGGCCTGATCGTCGGCATCGGCGGCACCATCGGCACCTTCGCCGGCGGCTACCTGGCCGACCGGGTGGGCGGCGCGGACAGCCGCTGGCGGCTGTGGATCGTCTGCATCGCCGCCGCCGTCGCCCTGCCCATGGCGGCCGGCGCGTTCCTGGTCCACAATCCCTGGCTCACCCTGGCGCTGCTGAGCGTGCCGGCCTCCATCGCCATCTTTCACGCCGGCCCGAGCTACGCCCTGGTGCAGCAGCTGGTGCCGCTGCGCATGCGGGCGCTGGCGGCCGCCTTCCTGCTGTTCAGCCTGAACGTGATCGGCGGCGGCATCGGCCCGTTCTACGTCGGGGTGCTGAGCGACGCGCTGGAGCCGAGCCTGGGCGGCGAGTCGCTGCGCTGGGCGATGCTGACCCTCACCGTGCCCATGGCGCTGAGCGTGCTGTTCTACTTCCTCGCCGCCCGCACCCTGCGGCGAGACCTGGAGGAGGCGGCTTAGACCTGCTGCGGCGCCTCGGGCTGGGCGGAGGGATCGCCGAATACGGGCGAACGGATATTGAGGGCGTGCAGCTTCAGCTTGCCGCCCTCGCTGCGCAAGGTCATGACGATGGTGGCGGGACCGTGGGCGAACTTGGCGTCCACCTCGACCCGCACCAGGGTTCCCGCGCCGGTGGACGATTCCCACCCGGTCATCCGCGGCGGCTGGAAGCTGTCCAGCTCGCCCAGTTCGGAGAACAGCAGGAACAGGTGGCTCTGGCGCGGCTGGTCGATGCGCTGGTTGAACGCGGCCGTGCCATAGGGCTTCAGCGCGTCCGGTTTCCACTGGGCGATCACCGGCATCATCTCCACCACCGCATCCTCCACGTCCGCCTTCGACGGTCCGATCACCCCGCACGCGGCCAGCGCCAGCGCGCAGAGCAGCGGCAGGAGACGGACGAGGGGTGGGACACGGTGGATCATGGCAATCTCCAAAGGCGCCGAGTTTCCCTGTCGGCCACAGCCGATGCAACGGTCAAACCGGCCACCGCCCGATTCAGCCCTCGCCAAGCCGCTCGATCAGCGCCATGGCCGCCGCCGGATTGGACGCCTTGTGGCCGCTGATGACATAGAGATAGACGTCGCGGGCCGCGGGGGGATGGGGCTCCGGCGGGCCGGCGCAGGCAACGCCGTCGGGCGTGCCGCCCTCGGCCCAGCGGCGGGCGGCGGCCGCCCAGCGGTCGAGGTCGCCCGGCGCATAGCCCAGCACCTCGCCATCCCTGGTGCCCATGATCCGCGCATAGACGAAGGGCGCCGTGGGATCGGCGATCTGCGGATAGTCCGAATCCCCTGCGACCACGACCGCCACGCCGCGGGACCGCGCCATGGCGACGAACTCGGGCGTCCGGAAGCTGTCGTGGCGCACCTCCACCGCGTGGCGCAGCGGCAGGCCGCCGGCGGTTCCCGGCAGCAGGTCGAGGAAGGCGCCGAAGTCCTCCGCGTCGAACTTCTTGGTGCCGGGGAACTGCCAGTTGATGGGGCCCAGCCTGTCGCCCAGCTCGGCGATGCCGCCGGCGACGAACCGTTCGATGGACTCGCCGGCCTCGGCCAGCACGCGGCGGTTGGTGGCGAAGCGCGGCGCCTTCAGTGAGAAGACGAAGCCGTCCGGCGTCTCGTCACGCCATTTGGCGAATGTCTCCGGCTTCTGGCTGCCGTAGAAGGTGCCGTTGATCTCGATGGACGTCATGTGCCGGCTGGCGTAGTCCAGCTCGCGCTTCTGCGGCAGGTCGTCGGGATAGAAGGCGCCGCGCCACGGCGCGAAGGTCCAGCCGCCGATGCCGACGCGGATGCGGCCCTGCTTGCTGTCCGGCATGGTCACGGTCTCCGGCGGGTCTCATACACCCTGCGGCCGCTGGTGCGGGCGGTCGGACTCGAACCGACACTCTGTCGCCAGAACCGGATTTTGAGTCCGGCGCGTCTACCAATTCCGCCACGCCCGCGCGGAGGCAGGCGCATCATAGCCGGGGCGCGGCGGCGGTCAACGCGCTTTGCGGAAGGTGAGGTTCCAGCGGCAGCGCCCGGCGAGCGGGTGCTCGCCGTCCTTCAGCGGATCGATGCCGTGGAAGGCGAGTCGGCTGGGGCCGCCCCACACCGCCACGTCGCCGTGCTCCAGCCGGACGCGGCGCGGCCGGTCGCTTCGGGCGAGGCCGCCGAACAGGAAGGTGGCCGGCAGGCCAAGGGAGACCGAGACGATGGGCGCGTCCAGGTCCAGCTCGTCCCGGTCCTGGTGCAGGCTGAGGCGGGCGCCCGGCCGGTAGCGGTTGACCAGGCAGGCGGTGGGCGCGAGCGCGGCGTAGCCGGCGGCCTCGGCGGCGCGGCCGGCCAACGCCCGGAAGACGGAAGGCATGGCCGGCCAGAGGCGGCCGGTGTCCGGGTCGCGCGGGTCGTAGCGGTAGCCGCGCCGGTCGCTCACCCAGCCGGCCTCGCCGCAATTGGTCATGGCGACGGACATGCGCAGGCCGCCCGGCGTGATCAGGTGCCGCAGCGGCGCCGCCGCCGTCACCGCCGCGACGGCCGCCAGCAGCGCGGGCGCCTCGGCGCGGGCGAAGCCGCGCAGGACGACCGCGCCCTCGGCGAGAGGCTCCATCGCCGGCGCGGCAAGGCCTTCCAGCAGATCGCCAGTCACGGCGCCGCCTCGCGGTCGAGCAGCGCCCGCTTGCGCGCGATCCCCCAGCGGTAACCGGCGAGCCCGCCGCCGGTGCGCACCACCCGGTGGCAGGGAATGGCGACGGCGAGGCGGTTGGCGGCGCAGGCGCCGGCCACGGCGCGCACCGCTCGGGGCACGCCCAGCCGTTGGGCCAGCTCGGCGTAGGTGACGGCTTGTCCTGCGGGGATTTCGGTGAGCGCCTGCCAGACCCGGCGCTGGAACGCGGTGCCGCGGATGTCGAGGGGCAGGCCGAGGCCCGCCGCCGGATCGTCGAGGAAGCCGACCACACGCGCCACGCGGTCCTCGAAGGCAGCGTCGCCGCCCTCCAGCCGCGCCCGGCGGAACCGGTGCTGGAACCCGGCCAGCAGCGCCGCCGGATCGTCGCCCAGCTCGATGGCGCACAGGCCCCGGTCCGTTCCGGCCACCAGCACCTCGCCCAGGCTGCAGTGGCCTAGCGCGAAGCGGACGGTCTCGCCCGCGCCGCCCGCCCGGAAGGCGCCGGGCGTCATGCCCAGCATGGCGGGCGCCGCCTCGTAGAACCGGCCGCTGGAACCGAATCCGGCCTCGTGCAGCGCCGCCGTCACGCCCGCCCCGCTGGCCAGCGCGGTCCGCGCCCGGCCGTCACGGCAGGCGGCGAAATAGGCCCGCGGCGTGACGCCGGCGCGCTCGCGGAACAGCCGCTGGAAGCGGGAGAGGCTGAGCCCGGCCGACTCCGCGAGAGCGGCCAACGCCGGCATCTCTTCGGCGGCCTCGAGGGTCCGGCACGCCGCGGTCACGGCCGCCGCCGCGGGCTCGGCGCCGTCGGGCCGGCAGCGCCGGCACGCCCGGAAGCCGGCCGCCTCTGCCTCGGCGGCACCGGCGAAGTAGCGGACGTTCTCCGGCCGCGGGCGGCGGGAGGCGCAGCCGGGACGGCAGTAGACGCCGGTGGTCTCGACCGCGTAGACGAAGGCGCCGTCGGCCGAGCGGTCGCGCGCCGCCACCGCCCGCCAGCGCGCCGCGTCGCTGTCCCAGGCCGTCCTCGTGTGCCGTTCCGTCTGCGCGTCCATGGTCATGCTCCCGATTGGGCCCCGCGCGGGCCGCCGCTTCAACCCCTATCTAGGCCGGCGCCGACGCCGGCGCACTCCGCCCCGTGCCGCCCAATTCGAAAAGTCCGGCGCCGATTGCCGGTCGCGCCCGCGCCTGCTACACGAGAAGCACCACGAGGGAGGCAGACGCCCATGATCCCACTGGCTCGACACCCCGCCGCCGGCCCGGCATTCGTCCTTGCCGTCTGCATCGCGGTGATGCTCGGCGCCTACGGCTTCCAGTACATCGGCGGCCTTGAGCCCTGCCACCTGTGCTACCTGCAGCGCTACGCCTACTACGTGGCGATCCCGCTGGCGGCCCTGTCAACGGCACTCGCCGCGACCCGGGGCCTCGCGGCGGCTCGGCTGCCGCTCGTGCTGACCGGGCTGGCGCTGCTGACCGGCATGGCCATCGCCGGCTACCACGCCGGGGTCGAGTACCACTGGTGGCCCGGTCCGGAGACCTGCACCGCGCCCGATCTCTCCGGCAAGGGTGGCGACATGCTGGCGGCGATCATGAACCAGGGGCTGGTGCGCTGCGACGAGATCCCCTGGTCGCTTTTCGGCATCTCCATGGCCGGCTACAATTTCTTCATCTCGGGCGCGCTGGGCCTGCTGACCCTGCGCATGGCATGGAAGGCGAAGTGATGAGCGACATTCCCAGGCGGCTGCCGGGCGAGCCGACCCGCGACGAGGAGACCTCCCGGATGATCCGCGTCGACCAGGCGGGCGAGTACGGCGCCGTGCGCATCTACGAAGGCCAGCTCGCCGTGCTGGGGGCGCGCGCCTCGGGCGTGCCGATCCGCCGCATGGCCGCCCAGGAGGCGACGCACCTGGAGAAGTTCGACCGGCTGATGACCGGGCGCCGGGTGCGGCCGACGCTGCTGTCGCCGGTGTGGCACATGGCCGGCTTCGCGCTCGGCGCCGCCACCGCGCTGATGGGCGAGAAGGCGGCGATGGCCTGCACCGTGGCGGTGGAAGAGGTGATCGACGAGCACTATGCCCGTCAGGCCGAGCGGCTGGCGGACGAGGACCCGGAGCTCAGCGGCCTGATCGAGGAATGCCGCGCCGAGGAGGTCGAGCACAAGCAGGAGGCCGAAAGCCTGGGCGCCCGCGAGACGCCCGGCTACCCGCTGCTCTCCGGCGCCATCAAGGCCGGCTCGCGCCTCGCCATCTGGCTGTCCAGCCGGGTGTAGGGGAAACCGGACAGAACATGGCCCTTCCGCGTCATCCCGGCGAAGGCCGGGATCCAGAAGTCGGTGGGCGCTACACGGATCGTGCAGGACGGGATCCCGCCCTCCGGCGGGATGACGATCGAGAAACGGGGAGGAACGCATGCTTGACGGAAAAATCATCCTGGTCACCGGCGGCACCAGCGGCATCGGGCAGACCACGGCGCTCGCCATGGTGGAGGCGGGCGCCAAGGTCTGCGTCACCGGACGGCGCGAGGCCGAGGGCAAAGAGACGGTGCGGCTGATCGAGCAGGCCGGCGGCGAGGGCCTGTTCGTGCAGGGCGACGTGTCGCGGGAAGAGGACGTGGAGGCCATGGTGGCGCGCACCGTGGACCGCTTCGGCCGTCTGGACGGCGCCTTCAACAACGCCGGCATCGGCGCGGCCGGCGGCAAGCTGGCCGACATGCCGGCCGACAGCTTCGACGACATGTTCGCCGTAAACGTGCGCGGCCTCTTCCTGTCGCTCAAGCACGAGATCCGGCAGTTCCTGAATCAGGGCACGGGCGGCGCCATCGTCAACTGCAGCTCGATCCAGGCCCACGTCGCCATCGCCGGCTCGGGCCACTATCCGGCCACCAAGCACGCGGTGGAGGGCTACACCAAGATGACGGCGCTGGAATATGCCGAGGACGGCATCCGCATCAACGCGGTATCGCCCGGGGTGATCTCCGAGGGACGCCTCGGCGCCGGCGGCCTGCCCGAGGAGTTCCAGGACATGCTGCGCGGCCTGCACCCGCTGGGCCGCTTCGGCACCGCCCGCGACGTGGCGGACTCGGTGATCTTCCTGCTCTCCGACAAGGCCGCCTTCATCACCGGCTCGTCGCTGGTGGTCGACGGCGGCTACATGGCGCGGTAGGCCGCCCAGCCCGTCTCCTCTCTGTGTCATGCCCGGCTTGTCCGGGCATCCGTCGGCGCACCGGGAAGAACGGGGCCGAGATGGGACAGGGTGCCGGGCCGACGCGGACGGGTTCATACCTCCCGATACACGGATGCCCGGACAAGCCCGGGCATGACGGGAGAGAGTGGGAGATGGCCGCGGCGGTGCTTCGCGACGGCGCTGCAGGCCTCCTCAGCACCAACGGCTTTGAATATCCAATATGCTCCTCCGTTCGCGCTGAGGAGCGCTGCTTCGCCGTGCGAAGGAGCGCGTCGCGAAGCGCAGGATGCCGCGGGTCACGGCTCCAGTTCGGCATCCCAGTAGAGGTAGTCGCGCCAGCTTTCGTGCAGGTAGTTGGGCGGAAAGCGGCGGCCGCGCTCCTGCAGGTCGTGCTGGCTGGGCCGGAACGGCATGGAGCGGGGGTGCATGCCCGCCTCACCCGGCGTGCGGCCGCCCTTGCGCAGGTTGCAGGGCGCGCAGGCGGTGATGACGTTCTCCCAGGTGGTGATGCCGCCATAGGCGCGGGGCACCAGGTGGTCGAAGGTCAGGTCGTGCCGGCCGCCGCAATACTGGCAGGAGAACTCGTCGCGCAGGAACAGGTTGAACCGGGTGAACGCCGGGTAGCGCGCCGGCTTCACGTAGCGCTTCAGCGAGATGACGCTGGGCAGGCGGAACTCGAAGCTGGGCGAGTGGATGACCCGGTCGTATTCCTCGACAATGTTGACCCGGTCCATGAACACGGCCTTGACCGCGTCCTGCCAGGACCAAAGCGACAGAGGGTAGTAGCTGAGCGGGCGATAGTCCGCATTCAGGACCAGCGCGGGGCAACTCTCCAGCGATGGCAAGGCAGCTTCCACGGATGCTCCGCTCCCTCAATCATCAGCGTTATACAATATGGGGTATGACGCGTTTGTGACACCACCAAATTTTGCACGGACCCGGTGCGATCCCCGCTATTTTTCGGGCCCGAGCACCCGCGACAGGAACGCCTGGCCCAGGTCGACCCCGTCCGGACCGATGCCGTGGCCCACCTGCGGCGACACGTGGGTCTCCACCGTCACGCCGTTGCGGCGCAGGAAATTGGCGGCGGAATCCATCGCCATGGGCGGGATCAGCGAGTCCAGGTCGCCGTGCACCAGCTGCACCGGCGGGCGCGAGCGGATCAGCGGTTCCAGCATCTTCGGCGCGGCCAGCGCCCCCGAATAGCCCAGCACGCCCGCCACCGGCCGCTCGCGGGTGAGCGCCACGTGCAGCGACAGCATGGTGCCCTGGGAGAAGCCCACCAGCGCCAGGTCGGCCTCGGTGAGGCCGGCATGATCCAGCACCCGGTCGAGGAAGGCGTTGAAGATCGGCGCGGCGTAGCGCAGCCCGGCCTCGCTCTCGGCGGCGGAGAAGTTGCGGATCGGCCACCACTGGTAGCCGATCTGGTAGCCGTCCTCCATGCCCGGCACCCGGTCGGGCCCGTCGGGCGAGTAGAACACGGTGTGCGGGAACTCGGCGCGCCAGCCCAGCGCCAGCCCGTTCAGGTCCTGCCCGCTGGCGCCGTAGCCGTGGGCCAGCACCACGATCTTGCGCGGGCGCCCGCCGGCGAAGGGCGGCAGGGTGGGACCGGACAGTTTCGGCAGGTCGGACATGGCAGCTCCTTGCGGGTCGGCGGATTTGCGCCAAGATAACGGCCCGGCAGGAGGAGCGAAACCAGGATGGACGTTCGGCGGCTCGGACCCGATGACGCGGACACGTTCCGGCACGTCCGGCTGGAATGCCTTCGCCTTCACCCCGATGCCTTCGGCACCGTCTGGGAAGTGGAACGAGAACGCCCCGTCGCCGACTTCCGCCGTATCCTGGCGGACCATCAGTTCTGGGGCGGCTACGTCGAAGAATCGCTGGCAGGCATCGTCGGCTTCTACGTGATGCCGCGGGCGAAGGAGCGCCACCGCGGCGTGCTCTATGCGATGTATGTCCGGGCGTCGGCCCGTGGAAGCGGACTGTCGTCCCTGCTGATGCAGGCCGTGATCGACCACGCCCGCCCCCTGGTCGACCTGATCTGGCTGAAGGTGGCGGCGGACAACGCGCCGGCGCGCGCGCTCTACGACCGCTTCGGCTTCCAGGTCTACGGGCTCGAGACGAGCAGCCTGCGTCACGCGGGACGCGACATCGACCAGGAATACCGCGTACTGATGCTGCGATGACCGTCACCCGCTTCGCCCCCAGCCCGAACGGCTACCTGCATCTGGGCCATGCGCTCTCGGCGCTGACCGGCTGGCGGGCGGCGCGCGAGGCGGGCGGCCGCTTCCTGCTGCGCATCGAGGACATCGACGTGGGCCGCGCCCGGCCCGAGTTCGAGCAGGCGCTCTATGACGACCTGGCCTGGCTGGGCCTGGACTGGGAGCGGCCGGTGCGCCGCCAGTCCGAGCATTTCGACGACTACCGCGCCGCCCTCGCCCGGCTGGACGCCATGGGCCTCACCTATCCCTGCTTCTGCACCCGCAAGGACATCACCGCCGAGATCGCCCGCAGCCCGGCCGCGCCCCATGGGCCGGAGGGCGCGCTCTACCCCGGCCTCTGCCGCGGGCTCGACCCGGCGGAGGCACGGGCGCGGGCCGACGCGGGCGAGCGCTTCGCCGTGCGCCTCGACGTGGCCGGGGCCATGGCGGCGGCCGGCCCGCTGCGCTGGCACGACCGGATCGCGGGCTGGCAGGACGCCGATCCCGGCGCGCTGGGCGACGTGGTTCTGGCGCGCAAGGACATCCCGACCTCCTACCACCTGGCCGTCACCGTCGACGACGCGCTGCAGGGCGTGACCCTGGTGACGCGGGGCGAGGATCTGTTCCACGCCACCCACGTCCACCGGCTGCTGCAGGCGCTGCTCGGCCTGCCCGCGCCGGACTACCGGCACCACGGCCTGATCCGGGACGCCAGCGGCGCGCGCCTCGCCAAGTCCAAGGGCGCCCCCGCGCTGCGCGACCTGCAGGCCGCCGGCATGACGCCGGAAGAGGTGCGGGGACTGGTCGGACTGACTCCCTAGCGCGTCCTTGCGAGCCCCGAAGGGACGCGGCAATTCAGGGCCGCCGGGCAAGGGCCCGATCGGTTTGATCGCGCCGCCGGGCTGTGTTCCTATGCGCCACCCAACAGCAGGAGGAAAACATGGCCTTGGTGGCGGTATTCGGGGCAAGCGGCCGGCAGGGCCTGGCGCAGGTGCGGCAGCTGGTGAAGGCGGGGCACGACGTGCGCGCCCTGTCGCGGGCCGAAGACCCGTTCTACGGCGAGCAGTTCGAGGGTTCGGGCAAGATCGATGTCCAACCCGCCGACGTCGCCGACGACGAGTCGCTGCGCCGGGCCGTGCAGGGCGTCGACGCGGTGTTCTACACCCATCCGGTGAACGAGGCGCCGAGCCGGGTCGAATGGGTGGAGCGGGTCGGCCGGGCCTCCGCCGACGCCGGCGTCGGACGCATGGTCTGGAACACCTCCATGTGGATTCCCGACCGGCCCGGCGACCCCGGCCGCTACGGCATGAACACCACCGCCATCAACCGGCTGTGGCGCACCGGCTGCCCGGCGACCGTGTTCGGCTCGGTGCTGTTCATGGACAACCTGCTGACCGGCTGGGCATTCGAGTCGATCGTCCGCGACGGCATCTACACCTACCCCCACAACCCGTTCCTGCAGGCCAACTGGATCAGCCTCGACGACGTGGCCAGGTTCATGATCGAGGCCATCGACCGGCCCGACCTGGAAGGCGCATGGCTCAACATCGGCGGCCCGGAGCGGCTGGTGCCCGACGACGTGGCGCGCATCCTGACCGAAACCCTGGGCCGGCCGGTCAGGTTCGTCCCCCGCTTCCCGCGCGAGTTCGGCGAGGCGCTGGCCGACGCCTTCGGCGACAAGCTGTCGCCCGAGGCCCATGCTGCCATGGTCAAGCGGATGGAAGACTTCTACATCTACAACAATTTCGCCGGGACCAGGCCGTTCTGCGTCGACATGGAGCCGGTGATGAGCCGGTTCTCCTTCCAGCTCGAGACCATGCGGGAATGGGCGGCGCGCCAGGACTGGCGGCTGACCAACAAGCCGCGTCCGCCCGGCGGCTGAGGCACGGCCTCCAGGCCGTCATGGATTCGACGCGGCTGGCGCAGTAATCTCCGACTCCGCCTCACACCCCCCTGACCGGAGACCGACATGTCGCTGCGCATCAATTCCGAGGCCCCCAACTTCACGGCCGAGACCACCCAGGGCACCATCGATTTCCACAAGTGGCTGGGCGACAGCTGGGGCATCCTGTTCTCCCATCCCAAGGACTTCACGCCGGTGTGCACCACCGAGCTGGGCTACATGGCCCGGCTGCAGCCGGAGTTCGCCAAGCGCAACGTCAAGGTGATCGGCCTGAGCGTCGATCCGGTGACCAACCACGCCGCCTGGGCCAGAGACATCGAGGAGACCCAGGGCGCCGCAGTCAACTACCCGATGATCGGCGACCCGGAGCTGAAGGTCGCCAAGCTCTACGACATGCTGCCCGAGGACGCGGGCACCACCTCGGAAGGCCGCACCGCCGTCACCAACGCCACCGTGCGCACCGTCTTCGTCATCGGCCCGGACAAGAAGATCAAGCTGATGCTGGTCTATCCCATGAGCACCGGCCGCAACTTCGACGAGATCCTGCGGGTGATCGATTCCATGCAACTCACCGCCAGGCACCAGGTGGCGACGCCGGTGAACTGGAAGAGCGGCGAGGACGTGATCATCGCCCCCTCGGTCAGCGACGACCAGGCGAAGGAGAAGTATCCGGGCGGCTGGAAGACGGTGAAGCCCTATCTGCGCGTGGTGGCGCAGCCCAAGGACTGATGCGGCTTCGCCCCCTCGCTCGCGCGGGCGAGGGGGCCTGGCGCCCTCAGGGATCGTCCCTGAGCTCCTTGGCGGCGGCGTCGACGGCGTCGCGCACCTTGTCGAGGAGCATCTTGCGCACCTCGAACTTCCAGCCGAGCTTCAGGTAGAGCTTGGCGCCCCAGCCGAGATGGGCGACGGCCGCCTTGTAGAGCCGGTCGACCCGGTTCTCGATCAGGGTGCGCAGTTCCTCGTAGCCCTTGAACGCCGTCGCCGTCCAGGGCTCCTGCACCTCGCGCTGCCGGACCGCGCCGACCAGCGGGATGATCTGGTATTCGTGGGTGCCCCTGTAGTCCTCGTTCTGGGCATAGGTGTCGCGGCGCTGGATGTGGGCGTTCCAGGCGCCGGCCATCAGCTTGTTGTTTTCCGGCAGGGTGAACCAGTTGCGCAGGAACGACTGGCAATTGGCCCGGCCCAGCAGGTAGTCGTGGCGGCGGATCGCCTCGGCGAAGAAGCCGAAGAACGCGCCCAGGCCGCCGCTCGCCACCTGCAGCTTCTTCCCGCGGCCTTCCTTGCCCCGGTCCGGGGCGATGATGAACCGGCTGTAGACGATGTTGTCCTGCATCAGCGCCAGGTCGTCGTGCTTGAAGCGGGCCTGGGTCTTGAACGCGTCGAGGATCGAGCCGGCGATCTCCAGCAGCGAGGTGAACGCGCCCGGCCCATCCTTGGGCGTGTCCGGGAACGGGTCGATCATGATCACCGCCCGGTTGGCCGCGTCGCCCTCGCGCGGGTTGTGGCCCTTGGAGCCGGCCAGGTAGACGCGGCCCATCTCGAACGGCTCGTTGTCCATCATGCCGCCATCGACGTTGAGGAAGTCCCAGCGCCGCTCGTCGATGGTGCGGGAATAGACCGCCACGTTGTCGACGATGGCGATGTCGCGGAAGAAGTACTGGCCGGTGTCCCGGTAGAGGGCGCGCGGCTTGAGGGCGAGCGGAAACGCGCCGGTGGCCAGCGCCGATTCCTGCAGCAGCCGCCATTCGGGGGCCGCCTTGTCCAGCGGCAGGCCCAGCGTGTCCGGCGGCGCCTCCACCGGCGCGGCGAACACCGGCACCTCGAACGAGACAGAATCGGCATGCATGGCCATGTCGTGGTGGATGCCCTGGCTGCCGCGGAACGACACGCTGTAGGGCACGCCGCGCAGGTTGCTCACCGTCAGCGACAGCCGGAACGGGTCGTCCAGCCAGGCGCGCCGCCGCGGATCGGCCGGCTTGCCCGCGAAGCCGATGATGCCGGCGGCGATGGTGTCGAGCAGGGCGCAGTTCAGCACCGCCTCGGGCTTGCCCGTGTCCATGTCGCGTGTGTCGAGCAGCGGCCGGATGTCGACCTGCTTGACCCAGGCGCGGTAGAACGGGTTGGCGGCCTGGTCGCCGGCGCCGGTATTGATGCGCACATGGGGGAAGTCGTAGCGGGCGGCCGAGGCGAGGATCGCGCCGTTCATGCCGCCGGCCGACGAGCCGCAGGCCATGCGCACCCGGACGTGGTGGCGGGGCACGTCGGCGGCCGGGTCCTGGCGGGCCGCGTACCAGGCGTCGAGCGTCTCCGTCAGGAAGTCCATGACGCCGGCCGTGTAGGCGCCCGCAGAGACGGCCCCGGCCAGCACGATGGCGATCTCGAAGGTATCCTCAGGCGGCGGGTCGCGGACCTCGGGATAGAGCCTGGCCAGTTCCTCCATGGAGTGGGAGGAAAGATATCGTTCTACCGGATCCGACATGACCACCCGCCCGTTCTGCCCCTCCGCGTAATGCGCGGATATGCCCGATCATACGCCGGGAAAACCCGTTTTGCCCCCCAATTCATCCGGTTTCCCGCAGAGTTGATCGACCTGCTAGACCGCCAGCCCCAGCCGCGCGAGCGCCCCGCGCACGTCGGCCGGTCCCTTGGCCAGGTGCGCGTCCCAGCCGACGGCGCGGGCGCCGTCGACGATGTGCTGGTTGTCGTCGAAATAGACGATGCGCGCGACGGCCGGCCCCAGCGCGCCCGCCACATGGGCGAAGATGCGCGGATCGGGCTTCCAGTAGCCGATCAGGTGGGACGCGAAGGTGCGCCGGAACAGGCGGTCGACGCCGTGGGTGCCGGTGAGCCCCTTCCAGTGCACGGCGCTGGTGTTGCTGAGACAGGCCGTGTGGTAGCGGGCGCCCGCGTCCGCGAGCAGCGCCCGCGCGCCGGGCTTGGCGCCGCCCAGCCAGCCTTCCCAGCGGCCGAGCAGCTCGGCGGGCGCCATGTCGAGGTCCAGTTCCCCGGCCAGCAGCGCGGCGAACTCCTCGCCGGTCGCCGCGCCGGTCTCATAGAGCCGGCAGGCGGGCGAATGCCGCAGCGCGCCGTGGATGTCGTCCTCGGCGCGCCCGGTGATCGCCGCCAAGCCGGCGATGCCGTGGAAGTCGAACAGCACCCCGCCCAGGTCGAACACCAGCCACAAATCGTCGGGTTTCTCGGGAACGTCGGTCATGGCCGGGAGGATGCCGGTCTGCCGAGGCGGCCGCAACCCCGCCCGGCAGCCGTCTTCCCTCCGCGGGTGCCCATGTCGGAAGGCGCGAGAGGGCCAGCCCCAAGAGCGCAATTGAGTCTTATCGGGTGTCCCGCAGGCTCGACATCACTACTCCATTACCACCGACGTAATGAACTGGTACGGTCCGGGCCCGGTAACCTAACCGTCATTAGGTGCGCCTGACCGCGACCCCGTAGGATTCTCGTGCTGCGGACAGCCCCGATCGCCGTGCCAGGCTTCCCGAAGCCGGCGTGCGAGCCGATCGGAGCGGAACCGTTCCCACGCAGGGGATCAACATGATGTTCAAATCTTTGGCCGATCGGCCGATGACGGATTGCAAACGGCATTTCCATGCAAAGACTGCTCTCCTTGCCCTGACGGTCGGGGCATTTCTGGCCGCCGATGCGTACGCGTCCGACGTCGAAGACCTGAAATACTCCAGCAATAACGATGTCTACAACTGCCGCTGCGCGATCGGCAGTGGCAATTCGTGCCGGTGCCTCGGACGTTCCAGCGATAAGATACCCAAGGGCAAGACAGTGAAATTCAAGGCCCGGTGCGCCGACGGCACGACCCAGATCCGTGACTTCCGCGAGGCGAAGGGCTCCGGCGACAAGGAGCGGATTACCTGCGCGACCAACAGGGGGGCTTCGGACAGTGTAAAGGGCATAAGATATATGAAAATGGAGTGTACGAACTGGTCCTCGAACACTGCCAAATACGTCAATCTTGTCGTCCAATGCTGGAAGAATGAGAGGAATTAGACCCGTCTGAAGGCCGGGCAGGCCCGACGCGGCCGGTAGATACGCAGAGCACCTGCGGGAAGGTTGCGCAATAGTAGATGCGAATTCTTCCCGAGGGTTGTTTTTATTTTCTTTAGGACACTTTTGGGACCGCGCTTGGGAGGAACTGCCGTTGGCGAACTGGTTCGAACGGTCGACGCTCTGGCTGGCCGTCGTTCTGGCGGTCGCGCCCGTCCTGTCGTTCACCGGCTGCGCCGACAGGCATGAGCATCTGGACGCCGAAGCCCGGGCCTTCATCGAAGCCTACCGGGCGCAGACCGCGGCGGCCGAGGCGCGCGACAGACCGCCCGGCGTTCCCCAGATCGCGGCGCTCGAGGTCGCGCCGGCGCCCGGCGGCGGCGAGCCGCTCGTGACGGTGGACCTCCACAATGCGGATCTCCAGGCGGTCGTGGCCCAGATGCTGGGGAAAGCCGGCGTCAGCTACAGCGCGCCGGTCACCATCCACGGCACCACCTCGGCGAAGTTCTCCGGGATGCCGCTGGTGGCGGCGTTGAACACGCTGATCAACCAGCAGGGGCTCGCTGCCGCAAGGCATGGCAACGTCTACGTGCTGTGTCTGGGCGAGCACTGCCCGCCTCCCGCCGACAATCCTCGGCTGCAGACCGTGCGCCGGGAGTTCCACCTGAACTACATCACCGCCGACGAGGCCTTCAAGCTCCTGGAGGGCACCTCCGGAGGCGGTGAAGAGGACTTTCTGGGAGAAGACACGGTCTCCTTCGACAGCGGCAAGGAATTCGGCCTGTCGGACGTCATGGAGTCGACGGTCGCCGTCAGGGCGGGCGGCCACTCCATGGTGACCCGCGACAACGTTCTCATCGTCAAGTTTCCCGGCCACAACACGATCTACATGTCGGGGCCGGCCGCCGCCGTCGAAGAGTACGCGACGGTGCTGCTGCGCGCAGACCAGGAGCCTCCCCACATCGTGATCGAGGCGCTCCTCGTCGGCGTGGAAAAGAACGCGCTCGAGCGGGTCGGAACCCAGCTGCTCGAGGGTGGATCCGGCAATGTCAGCTCGCTGTCGCTGCGGCCCGGCAGCACCTTGGGCAGCAGCATCGTGTTCTCCTACCTGAACGGCGCCCAGGCGGCGGACCAGCTTTCCGCGGCACTGGACATGCTGGTGTCGACCGGCGAAGCCGAGGTTCTGGCGCGGCCCTATGCCGCGACCGTGAGTGGCCGCCCCGCCAATATCGAGGTCGTCACCGATCAATACGTCACCGTCGAGCAGGCCCCGGGGGATTCGATCGGCCCGGTGCGGGCAGCGGTGCCCGTTTCCGCCGGCGTCAAGCTGCTGGTGACGCCCACGGCGCTGGGGAACGGCATGATTCAGGTCGACATGAAGATCGAGCAGTCCGGGTTCCTGGCGGGCGGCGGCGTCTCGCTGCAGGTGGAACGCGGCCGGGCGTCGACCACCATGGTCGTACAGAGCGGCCGGACCATCGTGATCGGCGGGCTGTTCGCCCGGTCGCGCGACAGGACCAAGGCCGGCTTTCCGGTCCTGAAGGACATCCCCGGCCTGGGCTCCCTGTTCAACCAGCGCGAGTCCGAGGTCGACCACGACGAGCACATCATCTACCTGACGCCCTATCTGTGGCGGCCGGGCATGAAGCCGCCGGTCGTCGACATCAAGGCGAAGGACATTATCGACGAATGCCGCCCTCCGGCCCTGTGCTCGCCGCACGAGGCACCGACGGGCCAGGCCGACCCCGGCCACCCACGAGCGGATGGAGCCGTCCCGCCTCCGGCCCTAAGCCGGCTTGCTCCTTCTGGATTCCCGCCTCCGCGGGAATGACGGCTAATCCGGCTACGCCGCCTCGTCCTGGCCGCGGTCCACCAGGTCGACGATGTCCGACATGATCTCGCTGATCTGGTAGTCCTTCGGCGTATAGACGGCGGCGGCGCCGGCGGCGCGCAGGGTGCGCTCGTCCTCGGGCGGGATGATGCCGCCCACCACCACGGGAACGTCGCCCAGGCCGGCGGCGCGCATGCGCTCCATCACGTCGGTGACCAGCGCCACGTGGCTGCCCGACAGGATCGAGAGGCCGACCACGTGCACGCCCTCCTCCAGCGCCGCGTTGACGATCTGCGCCGGGGTCAGGCGGATGCCCTCGTAGACCACCTCCATGCCGGAATCGCGGGCCTTCACGGCGATCTGCTCGGCGCCGTTGGAGTGACCGTCCAACCCCGGCTTGCCGACCAGGATCTTCAGCCGGCGACCCAGCTTCTTCGACACCGCGTCCACTTTGCGCTGCACCTCGCCGAGATCGCCGGGCCGGTCGTTGGCCGCCCGGCCCACGCCGGGGGGGGCGCGGTACTCGCCGAAGATCTCGCGCAGGGCCTGGCCCCATTCGCCGGTGGTGACGCCCGCCTTCGCCGCCTCGATGGAGGCGGGCATGATGTTGCGGCCTTCCTTGGCGGCGGCCGCCAGCCCTTCGAGCGCGGCCTTCACCGCGCCGGCGTCGCGCCGGGCGCGCCAGGCGTTCAGGTGCTCGATCTGGTCGCGCTCGGCGGATTCGTCGACGGTCAGGATGCCGCCGTCGTCGCCGGCCTGCAGCGGCGAGGGCGCCGATTCGGCGAAGGCGTTGACGCCCACCAGGGTGATCTCGCCGGCCTCGATGGCCGCCAGCCGGGCGCTGTTGGACTGCACCAGCGCCTGCTTCATGTAGCTGGATTCGACCGCCGCGACGGCGCCGCCCATGGCCTCGATGCGCGACAGCTCGTCGCGGATCTGCGCCTTCAGGTCGGCCACCTTGGCCTCGATCACCGTGGAACCATCGAAGATGTCGGCATATTCCAGAAGGTCGGTCTCGTAGGCGACGATCTGCTGCAGCCGCAGGCTCCACTGCTGGTCCCACGGGCGCGGCAGGCCGAGCGCCTCGTTCCAGGCGGGCAGCTGCACCGCACGGGCGCGGGCGTTCTTCGACAGCGTAACCGCCAGCATGGACAGCAGGATGCGGTAGACGTTGTTCTCGGGCTGCTGCTCGGTGAGCCCCAGGGAATTGACCTGCACGCCGTAGCGGAAGCGGCGCAGCGACGCGTCCCCGATGCCGTAGCGCTCGGCGGTCAGCTCGTCCCACAGCTCGCCGAAGGCGCGCATCTTCGACATCTCGGTGATGAAGCGCACCCCGGCGTTGACGAAGAAGCTGACGCGGCCGACCACCGTGGGAAACTCCTCCGGCGGCACCTGGCCCGAGTCGCGCACCGTGTCCAGCACGGCCATGGCGGTCGCCAGCGCGAACGCCACCTCCTGCACCGGCGTCGCCCCCGCCTCCTGCAGATGGTAGGAGCAGACGTTGGTGGGGTTCCACTTGGGCAGCTCGCGGTAGGTGTAGCTGATCACGTCGCCGGTCAGCCGCATGGAGGGCGCCGGCGGGAAGATGTAGGTGCCGCGGCTGAGATACTCCTTGATGATGTCGTTCTGCACCGTGCCGGTGAGCTTGGCGATGTCGGCACCCTGCTCCTGCGCGGCGGCGATGTAGAGCGACAGCAGCCACGGCGCGGTGGCGTTGATGGTCATCGAGGTGTTCATCTTCTCCAGCGGGATGCCGTCGAACAGAGCGCGCATGTCGCCCAGGTGGCCCACCGGCACGCCCACCTTGCCCACCCCGCCCCGCGCCAGCGCGTGGTCGCTGTCGTAGCCGGTCTGGGTGGGCAGGTCGAAGGCGACGGAGAGCCCGGTCTGGCCGCGCGCCAGGTTGGTGCGGTAGAGCTCGTTCGACGCCCTGGCGGACGAGTGGCCGGAATAGGTCCGGATCAGCCAGGGCCGGTCGCGGTTGGCCTTGCCCGCCCGTGAGTCGCCCGCTTTGCCTGACGTCGCGCTCATTGCATCTCCTCGCGTTTGTTGCCGCTACCACCCGGTAACGGATTGTTTTATTTCCGGATGGACCGCATAACGGAAATATCATAATAGATGCTGCGCCGCAAAATGACTTGAACGACAATGCAGCTTTGGTAGGCCAGCCTCCCGAAAGCTGCCGGCGCTAGGAGCGAAAAACCATGACCGCACAGCCTGCTACTGCAGAAGCCGCCCCCGCCAATCAGGTCTATAAGGACCTGTACGAGGTCGGGGAAATCCCGCCGCTGGGCCATGTCCCGCCGAAGATGTACGCCTGGGCGATTCGCCGGGAGCGGCACGGCCCGCCCGAAGAATCCATGCAAATCGAGGTAGTTGACACGCCGGACGTGGATCCCGACGAGGTGGTTATCCTGGTGATGGCTGCGGGCGTCAACTACAACGGCGTCTGGGCGGGCCTGGGTATCCCGATCTCGCCGTTCGACGTGCACAAGGCCGAGTACCACATCGCCGGCTCGGACGCCTCGGGCGTGGTCTACAAGATCGGCAGCCGGGTGAAGCGGTTCAAGGTGGGCGACGAGGTCGTCGTGCACTGCAACCAGGACGACGGCGACGACGAGGAGTGCAACGGCGGCGATCCCATGAACTCGCCCTCCCAGCGGATCTGGGGCTACGAGACGCCCGACGGCTCGTTCGCCCAGTTCGCCAAGGTGCAGGCGCGCCAGCTGATGCACCGGCCGCGCCACCTGACCTGGGAGGAGAGCGCCTGCTACACCCTGACCCTGGCCACCGCCTACCGCATGCTGTTCGGCCACCGGCCGCACATCATCCGCCCCGGCCACAACATCCTGGTATGGGGCGCCTCGGGCGGCCTCGGCTCCATGGCGATCCAGCTCTGCGCCACCGCCGGCGCCAACGCCATCGGCATCATCTCCGACGAGACCAAGCGGGACTTCGTGCTGTCGCTGGGCGCCAAGGGCGTGCTGAACCGCAAGGACTACGACTGCTGGGGCCAGCTGCCGCCGGTGGGCGACCAGGCGGTCTACGGCGACTACATGAAGCGCTGCCGCGAGTTCGGCAAGGCGATCTGGAACATCACCGGCAAGGGCAACGACGTGGACATGGTGTTCGAGCACCCCGGCGAGGCCACCTTCCCGGTGAGCTGCTTCGTGGTGAAGCGCGGCGGCATGGTGGTGTTCTGCGCCGGCACCACCGGCTACAACCTGACCATGGACGCCCGGTTCGTCTGGATGCGCCAGAAGCGCATCCAGGGCAGCCACTTCGCCAACCTGAAGCAGGCCAGCCAGGCCAACCAGCTGGTGATCGAGCGGCGCATCGACCCGTGCATGTCCGAGGTTTTCGCATGGGAGGACATCCCGCGCGCCCATACGAAGATGTGGAAGAACGAGCACAAGCCCGGCAATATGGCCGTCCTGGTCTCGGCCCGCTATCCGGGCCTCAAGACCATCGAGGACGCGATCGAGGCCGGCAACGAGCCTGGTCTGGCCGGCTGACCCGAGCGTAAAGAGAACCCAACGACAAGAAACGCGAACGGAAGGAAAAGCGATGGCAACGGCTGCCCTGCCCAAGGACGACGCCGCGACGGTGCATCTGGAGAACCTGGTCCCGCTGTGCGAACAGGCCCTCGCCGCCGCGGACAAGCTGGCGCTCGCCGTGCGCGCCGCCGTCTCGGCGCTGATCGTCCGCGACGGCCGGGTGGACCGCAGGCTGCTGGAGGCCCACCAGTCCGTCGCCCACGGCTATGGCTGGTACGCCACCTACGTCGAGGCGCTGCGCCAGACGCTCAACTGGGCCAAAACGCTTAAGGCGGAAGGCCGCGGCGGCGAGCTGGAGGACCTGATCCTGCAGGCCGGCTTCGGCGAATACTGCGCCCAGCTCGCCGGCGGCCTGCAGATGAGCCAGGTGGAATGGGCCCGGCCGTCCGAGATGGGCGCCAGCGACGAGCAGATCGCCGCCTTCGCCGGCACGCCGGCGGTGCGCACGCTGATGCGCAGCGGCAACACCGAGGCGGCGCGGGCGCGCATCGCCGAGCTGGTGGCCGACAGCCTGGCGACCGGCGCGTTCGGCGACACCGGCCTCGACGACGTGCTGGCCATGGTCCGCGACCAGTTCCGCCGCTTCGCCGAGGACAAGGTCATCCCCTACGCCCATGACTGGCACCTCAAGGACGAGCTGATCCCGGCGCCCGTGGTCGCCCAGATGAGCGAGCTGGGCGTGTTTGGCCTGACCATCCCGGAGGAATATGGCGGGCTGGGCATGGGCAAGACCGCCATGTGCGTGGTCTCCGAGGAGCTGAGCCGCGGCTATATCGGCGTCGGCTCGCTGGGCACCCGTTCGGAGATCGCCGCCGAGCTGATCCTGAACGGCGGCGCCGAGGACCAGAAGCAGCACTGGCTGCCGAAGATCGCCTCGGGCGAGATCCTGCCCACCGCCGTGTTCACCGAGCCTAACACCGGCTCGGACCTCGGCTCGCTGCGCACCCGCGCGGTCCGCGACGGCGACGTCTACCGGATCACCGGCAACAAGACCTGGATCACCCATGCCGCCCGCACCGACATGATGACCCTGCTGGCGCGCACCGATCCGGCCGCGCCCGGTTACAAGGGCCTCAGCATGTTCATTGCCGAGAAGCCGCGCGGCACCGACGAGCAGAAGCAGCAATGGCTGCCCAGGCTGGCCGGCGGCGAGATCCTGCCGACGGCGGTGTTTACCGAACCGAACACCGGTTCGGATCTGGGTTCGCTGCGGACGCGGGCGGTGAAGGACG
>WGNW01000021.1 GCA_016124315.1 Alphaproteobacteria bacterium | reverse complement strand
TCGACCTTGTCGCCCTTGGCGGCGAGCGTGCCCTTGAGCGTGACCGGACTGTCGCGACCGTCGAGCGGCCGCCGATGCTCCAGGCCGAGCTGGCGCGCCACCGCGTCCCAGCTGTCGCTGCTCGCCTCGACGCGCAGGGCGAGCTCCCGGTCCGCCGTGCCCCAGGACTTGCTGTCTCCGTCCAGGCTCACGCGGGTGGGGCCTACCACGCCCTTGGCGGAGAGGGTCGCCGTGCCGGCGTTGCCCCTGCTCGCCGCCTCCAGCGTCACCGGGCTGTCGAACAGTGCCGGCGCCGCGCCGGCGCCGGCCGGCTCTACCAGGTCGCCGAGCCGGGCAGCCTTGATATGGCCCTCAAGGTCCCACAGCGGGATGCGGCCGAATTCCCGCACCGTGCCGGACAGGGCGACGATGCCGCCGTCGCGCCCTTCCGCGCCGGCGCGCCGCACGCTCATCACGCCGTCGGCGAACGCCAGGTCGGCGGTGGCGCCGGAGAACCGGAGCCCGCCGACGGTGAGCCGCTCCACCGCCAGCCTCAGCTCGCCCTGAAGTCGGCCAAGAAAGGCCAGCCGCTTCCAGTCGAAGGGGCGTCCCGGGGCGCCGTCGGGCGCACGGTAGGCATCCAGGTCGAGCCGGTCGGCCCGCAGGTCGCCGTCGATGGCACCACCCGGCCTGACCTGGAACCAGCCGTCCACTGCGGTGTCGTCCAGCGTGAGGGCGATGCGGTCGAACTTGATCAGCGAGGCGTCGCCGCTGACCTGGGAGTCGATCGACAGACGGGCGAAGCGTCCTTCCGGCACCGGCCCGGGATCGAGTCCGGCCCAGGCCAGCAGCGCGCGGGGATGAGCCGAGGCGACGCTCAGCCTGCCGCTGAGGGTCGTGGGCGTCTCGTCGTCGGCATCGCCGGTAAAATGCACCTGCGTCTCGCCGGGGAGGACGGCGGCGAGAGACGGGACGGAAAGCCGACCGCCGTCCAGCGACGCGCGCAACCGGACCTGCCGGATCGGCTGCTTCCGCAGCACCACCGTATCCGCTGCAAGGTCAACCGCCAGATCGAGGCCTGGCCCCTCCTCCCGACCGGGAGACACACCGTCCGCCGTCTGTCCTCCGGCCGGCGGCTCGGGCTTTGGCCAGTTCTCGATCAGCGGATCCAGGTCCAGCCTGCCGGCCTTCAGGCGGACGGACAGGGCGGGCCGGCCCTTCAGCGACAGCGACGCCTCGCCGCTTGCCGAGATGTCGCCCAGGCTGAGGTCGATCCGGCGCGCGTCGACCCGCTCCGGCGCGACCGCCAGATCGCCGTCGATCGAGACCTTGCGGCCCGCCAGCGCGCCTTCCTGGGACAGGCCGGCGAGCCTGGCCAGCACGCCGGCGTCCCGCGAGCCGAGGGCGAGCCTGCCCTCGACGCCCGTCTTCGCCGCGCCCCGGCCCCGGTAATGCAGGCTGGTGTGGCCGTCGGCCTTCACCATCAGGTCGAACGAGACGGGTTGCGGGTCGAGGCGGTCGACCTGGAGGGCGAAACGCAGGGGCACGTCCCGCAGCACGGTGCGGCCCCTGGCATAGAACGGTCCACGGGCCGACTCTGCGCGCACGTCGAAGTCCAGGTGGCTGACCGTCACCGGCCGCCGCCCGCGTTCGCGGTAGCTCACCGTCGCGTCCCTGGCGCTCAGCGCGCGGATGGCCAGCCTGGTGCCCTTGGCACGTCCCTGCCGGCGCGCCTTGTCGGCCTCGGCGAATACCCAGTTCCTGCGCCCGCCGGGCGTGACCTCCAGGCTGATGCGCGGCTCCTGGAGCAGGACGCGGGTCACTCGCAGCTTGCCCTGCAGCAGCGGGAAGAAAGCGACATCGAGGGTGGCGGCAGGCGCGGCGACCAGATCGGGAGAGGCGGCGCCCGACACGCTGGCGATCCGCACCGCGCCCGTGGAGAACGCCGGGCGGGGCAGCAAAGCGAAGCCGATGTCGCCCCCGACCGAAGCATCGCGGCCGGTCACCGCCTCGATCTGGCCGGCGATCCGGTCGCGGTAGCCGCTCCAGTCCATGAGCGCAGGAACGGCCAGGGCCGCAGCCAGGAGCAACCCGGCGCCGGCGGCGATGCCAATGAGGACCCGCTTCACTCTGCTCTCCGTCGAACCACACCCCCGCCGGTCCTTGACACCTATATATAGGCCCTCGGTGCCAGACGGCCCGCCATCGGGCGGAAATCTGCTGAACCGGCCCGACGCCATGCTATAACGCGGAGACCATGCCAGACCCTTTCGATCTCGACGAATTCGCCGCCGCCCCGGTGCATTCGGGCCGCCCCGGCCATGCACCCGAACCGCCCTATCTGCAGGGCCTCAACGAGCCCCAGCGGCTGGCCGTGACCAGCCTGGACGGCCCGGTGCTGGTACTGGCCGGCGCCGGCACGGGCAAGACCCGCGCGCTCACCACCCGGCTCGCCCACATCATCACCACCGGACGGGCCTGGCCCGGCCAGATCCTCGCCGTGACCTTCACCAACAAGGCCGCCCGGGAGATGCAGCACCGGGTGGCGGAGCTGATCGGCCAGGCGGTGGAAGGCATGCCGTGGCTGGGCACCTTCCATGCGGTCGCCGCGCGCATCCTGCGCCGCCATGCCGAGCTGGTGGGCCTGCGCAGCAACTTCACCATCCTGGACACGGACGACCAGATCCGGCTGATCAAGCAGCTGCTCCAGGCCGAGAACGTGGACGACAAGCGCTGGCCGGCGCGGGTGTTCGCCACGCTGGTCGACCGCTGGAAGAACCGCGGCCTGACGCCTGACCGCATCTCCAACGAGGACAACTACGCCTTCGCCGACGGCAAGGGCGGCCTGCTCTACCGCGCCTACCAGGAGCGGCTGAAGACGCTCAACGCCTGCGACTTCGACGACCTGCTGCTGCACAACATCACCCTGTTCACCCAGCATCCGGACGTGCTCGGCGAGTACCACCGGCGCTTCAAGTACATCCTGGTCGACGAGTATCAGGACACCAACGTGGCGCAGTACCTGTGGCTGCGGCTGCTGGCCCAGAAGCACCACAACATCTGCTGCGTCGGTGACGACGACCAGAGCATCTACGGCTGGCGCGGCGCGGAGGTGGGCAACATCCTGCGCTTCGAGAAGGACTTCCCCGGCGCCCGGATCATCCGGCTGGAGCAGAACTACCGGTCGACGCCGCAGATCCTCGGCGCCGCCTCGGGCCTGATCGCCGCCAACCAGGGCCGGCTGGGCAAGACACTGTGGACCGACGCCGACCTGGGCGAGAAGATCCGGGTCACCGGCGTCTGGGACAGCGAGGAAGAAGCCCGCACGGTCGGCGAGACCATCGACGACCTGCACCGCAACGGCATGGCCTACAGCGACATGGCGGTGCTGGTGCGCGCCGGCTTCCAGACCCGCGAGTTCGAGGAGCGCTTCATGACCGTCGGCATCCCCTACCGGGTGCTCGGCGGCCTGAAGTTCTACGAGCGGCAGGAGATCCGCGACGCGCTGGCCTATCTGCGGGTGGTGCAGCAGCCCGACGACGACCTCGCCTTCGAGCGCATCCTCAACGTGCCCAAGCGCGGCCTGGGCGACGCGGCGGTGAAGGCGCTGCACGAGGTCCAGCGCAAGGAGAACGTGCCGCTGATCGCCGCCGCCGCCATGCTGGCCGACAGCGAGGACCTGCGGCCCAAGCCCCGCGGCGCGCTGCGCGGTCTGGTCGAGAGCTTCGGCCGCTGGCGCAAGCTGCTCGACAGCGTGCCGCAGACCGAGCTCGCGGAGATGATCCTCGACGAGTCCGGCTACACGGAGATGTGGCAGATGGACCGCTCGCTGGAGGCGCCGGGCCGGCTGGACAATCTGCAGGAGCTGATCCGCGCCATGGAGCCGTTCGAGAACCTGGGCGGCTACCTGGAGCACGTGGCGCTGGCCACCAGCGTCGACGAGATGGCCGACGACGACAAGGTCAACGTCATGACCCTCCACAGCGCCAAGGGGCTGGAGTTCCGCGCCGTGTTCCTGCCCGGCTGGGAGGAAGGGCTGTTCCCCAACCAGCGCTCGCTCGACGAGTCGGGCAACGCCGCGCTGGAGGAGGAGCGACGGCTCGCCTATGTGGGCCTGACCCGGGCGCGCGAGCGGGCCTATGTGAGCGCCGCCGCCAACCGCCGCATCTTCAACCAGTGGCAGTCGTCGCTGCCGTCGCGCTTCATCGAGGAACTGCCCGAGGAGCACGTGGAGCGCGACGCCGCGCCCGGCCTCTACCAGGGCAGCCGCTTCGACTACCAGGGCTACAACGCCTATGGCGGCGGCCAGGGCGGGGGCGAGGCAGGCGCGACCGGCTTCGACCGGCGCAGCCTCGCCGAGCGCCGCGCCGCCCAGCCGGCGGGACGCACCATCATCGGCAAGGTCGACAAGATCGTGGTCAGCCAGACCGCGCCGTCCCACTTCGCGGTGGGCGAGCGGGTGTTCCATCAGAAGTTCGGCTACGGCGCGGTGATCGACGTGGAGGGCAACAAGCTGGAGATCGAGTTCGAGAAGGCCGGCACCAAGCGGGTGCTCGACTCGTTCGTGGAGCCCGCGTGAGCGACGCCCCGGCGCTCCTTCAGATCCACGTGGAGGTACCGCGCAAGGCGGTGGTCCTCGTGGAGGCCGTGTTCAACGGCCTGTCCGTCGACGGCGAGCCGCCCGTCGTCATGAGCTTCGAGATCACGGGCGACCGCCTCTGGGGCGTCGACGCAGTGCTCGAGGGCGCAGCGGATTTCGGCGCGCTGCGCGCCCGGCTCGACGAGACCCTGGGCACGCTCGGGATGGCGCCGTTGGAGCTGTCGGTCACCGAGCTGCCGCCGGTCGACTGGGTGGCGGAATCCCTCAAGCACCACAAGCCGGTGCGCGCCGGCCGGTTCCACGTCCATGGCAGCCACCACGAGCGGCCCGCCCGGGACCGCTGGTCGATCCGCATCGACGCCGGCATGGCCTTCGGCACCGGTCAGCACGAGACCACGGCGGGCTGCCTGCTGGCGCTGGACAGCCTCGCCCGCACGGTGCGCGTCGCCAACCCGCTCGACGTGGGCACGGGCAGCGGCATCCTCGCCATGGCCATGGCGAAGGCGTGGCCATGCCGGGTGCTGGCCAGCGACATCGACGCCGAGGCGATCCGGGTGGCGCGCGAGAACGCCGCCGACAACGGGGTCGGCGGCCGCCTCGACCTGGTGGCCGCCACCGGCCTGCGCCACGCCGAGATCCGCGCCCGGGCACCGTACGACCTGATTTGCGCCAACATCCTCGCCAGGCCCCTCGTCGACCTGGCCGGTGGCCTCGGCGCTGCGCTGCGGCCCGGCGGGCGGCTGATCCTCTCCGGCTTCCTGCGACACCAGGAGGCGGGCGTCTTCGCCGCCTACCGCAACCGCGGCCTGCGCCTGCTGCGCCGTTTCCCGGTGGGCGACTGGGTCACCCTCATGGTGGGCAAGGGATAAGGGCCGGGCTGCTCGACGGCGCGTCGCTTGGCCGCCCGTTACTCTGAACGATAGCGCTCGGAAAAAACTGGATCACGTGACAGTATCTTTCCCGCACAAGCCGGGGAGGAGAAATCCATGAACGATTTCCAGGGACAGACGGTGCTGATCACCGGCGCGGCGACCGGGCTGGGAGCGGCCGCCGCCGAACTGGCGGCCGAGGCCGGCGCCCGGGTCGCCGTGCTGGACGTGAACGACGCGGACGGCAGGAAGACCGCCGAGCGGACCGGCGGCGCCTTCTGGCACCTGGACGTGTCGTCGCCGGCGGCCTGGCAGGAGACCGTCGCCGACGTGGAAGCGCGGCTGGGGCCGGTCCGCTACGCCCATCTCAATGCCGGCATCATGACTGTCCCGGTCACCGCCGACCTGGCGCCCGCGCGGCTGGAGGACGTGACCCCCGAGCGCTACCGCCGCATGCAAGGCGTCAACGCCGACGGCGTGTTCTACGGCATCCAGACGCTGCTGCCGCGCATGACCGCGCAGGGCGCCGGCGCCATCACCGTGACCAGTTCGGCCGCCGGGCTTATCCCCATCCCGTTCGATCCGGTCTACGCCATGACCAAGCACGCGCTGGTCGGCCTGGTCCGCAGCCTGGCGCTGGCCTATGCGGACGGGCCGGTGCGGCTCAACGTCCTGTGTCCCGGCGGCTTCTCCAGCGACCTGCTGCCGCCGGAGCGCAGGGAGTCCGTAACCATGACGCCCCGCGAGATGGCCATGGAAGCCATCGACCTGCTGCTCCACGGCGGCATGGGTGAGGTGCGGCTGAAGCTGCGCAAGGACCTGCCGGCCGAGGCGGTGCCGCCGCCCGGCTTCTCGCTGGGCTGAGGGGAAGGCGGCTGCGGACGACGGATCGCCGCCACGACAGTCCGTCCCCGCGAGCGGAGCGAAGCGACCCAGGGGCGGCCAGCTCCGTCCCGTGGCCTTGGGTTGCCGTGGCGCTGCGCGCCTCACAACGACGAAGCAGAGGCACGAGCAACCGCAGCCCCTACGCCATTCCCGCCAGCGTCATCCAGGCGTCCTCGTCGATCACCTCGACGCCCAGGTCGCGGGCCTTGGCGAGCTTGGAGCCGGCGCCCGGGCCGGCGATCACCAGGTCGGTCTTCTTCGACACCGAGCCGGCGACCTTGGCGCCCATGGACTGGGCGCGGGCCTTGGCCTCGTCCCGGCTCATGCGCTCCAGCGTGCCGGTGAACACCAGCGTCTTGCCGGCGACCGGTGATTCCATGGCGGGCGGCTCGAAGTCGGTGACCGTCACCTCGCCCAGCAGGTCGTCAACCGCCTGGCGGTTGTGCGCCTCGCCGAAGAAGTCCAGCAGCGCCTGCGCCACCTTGGGGCCGATGCCGTCGATGTCCAGCAATTCGGCGTAGGCTTCGCTTTCGGCATCCTGGGCGGCGTCGACCGCCTGACGCAGGGCGCCGAAGGACAGGTAGTGGCGGGCCAGCAGGCGGGCGTTCTCCTGGCCGATGTGGCGGATGCCCAGCGCGTAGAGGAACCGGTCGAGGCCGATGGCGCGGCGCGCCTCGATGGCGGCGAACAGGTTGGCGACGGACCTCTCGCCCCAGCCCTCGGTCTCCTTCAGCGGCGGGTCCGCCGTGGCCTCGTGCGCCTCGAGACGGAAGATGTCGGCCGGCGTGTCGATCCGCTTGTCGCGCCAGAAGGCGGCGATCTGCTTCTCGCCCAGCCCTTCGATGTCGAAGGCGTCCCGCGAGACGAAATGGCGCAGGCGCTCGACCCGCTGGGCCGGGCAGATCAGCCCGCCGGTGCACCGCCGTACCGCCTCGCCCTCCTCGCGCTCGGCGTGGGAACCGCAGGCGGGGCACACGGTGGGAAACTCGAAAGGCCTGGCGTCCTTCGGCCGCTTCTCCAGCACGACGGCGACCACCTGCGGAATCACGTCGCCCGCCCGCTGCACGATCACCGTGTCGCCGATGCGGATGTCCTTGCGGGCGATCTCGTCCTCGTTGTGCAGGGTCGCGTTCTGCACCACCACGCCGCCCACCGTGACCGGCTCCAGCTTGGCCACCGGCGTTAGGGCACCGGTACGACCGACCTGTATGTCTATATCATTGATGACGGTCTGCGCCTGCTCGGCGGCGAACTTGTGGGCGATGGCCCAACGCGGCGCGCGGCTGACCATGCCGAGGCGCTCCTGCCAGTCCAGCCTGTCTACCTTGTAGACAACGCCGTCGATGTCGTAGGGCAGCCCGGCGCGCAGTTCCTCGATGTGCCGGTAGACGCCCAGCGCGCCCTCGACGGTGTCGCACACTTTGAGTTCCGGATTGACGGTGAAGCCGCATTCCGCGATGAGCGCCATCATGGCGCCCTGACGGTCGCGAGGCAGTTCGGAAATCTCGCCCCAGCCCCAGGCGAAGAACCGCAGCGGCCGGGACTTGGTGACGGCGGGATCAAGCTGGCGCAGCGAACCGGCGGCGGCGTTGCGCGGATTGGCGAAGCGGGGCTTGCCCGACGCCTCCTGGTTGTCGTTCAACTTCAGGAAGTCCGGCTTGGTCATGTAGACCTCGCCGCGCACCTCCAGCACCTCCGGCCACTCCTTGCCCCTGAGGTTGGCGGGGACGTCATCGATGGTGCGCACGTTGGCGGTGACGTCCTCGCCCTCTTGGCCGTCGCCTCGGGTCGCCGCCTGGACGAGCCTCCCGTTCTCGTAGCGGAGAGAACAGGACAGTCCGTCTATCTTGGGCTCCGCCACCAGTTCCAGGGTCTCCTCGGCATCCAGGCCGAGAAAGCGCCGGACGCGCTCGGCGAAGTCGCGCACATCCTCGTCGTCGAAGGCGTTGGCCAGGGAGAGCATCGGGCGGGCGTGACGCACCTTGGCGAAGCCGGCGGCCGGCGCCGCGCCGACCTTCTGGCTGGGGCTGTCGGACGTCACCAGCTCGGGGAAACGGGCTTCCATGGCCAGCAGGCGGGCGCGCAGCGCGTCGTACTCCGCATCGGACACGGTGGGCGCGTCCTTCTCGTAGTAGCGCCTGTCGTGCTCGCGGATCTCCGCCGCCAGGCGGGCGTGCTCCTCGCCGGCCTCCTCCAGGGTCATCTCCTCCACCGCCTGCGCCACCTAGCCTCCTACCCGTTCGAGCAGCTGGTCGGCCGCCGCCCGCGCCTCGTCGGTGACGGTGGCGCCGGCCAGCATCCGCGCCACCTCCTCGCGCCGCTGCACGGCGGCAAGTTCCTCCACCCGGGTGAGCGTCGTCTCCCCGGCCACCACCTTGCCCACCCTGAGATGCCGTCCGCCCCGCGCCGCCACCTGCGGCGAATGGGTGACCACCAGCACCTGGGACTGCTCGGCCAGCCGGGCCAGCCGGGCGCCGACCGCCGCCGCGACGGCGCCGCCGACGCCCTGATCGATCTCGTCGAAGATCAGCGTGCTCGGGCTTTCTCCCTCGGCGAGCACCACCTTGAGCGCGAGGGCGAAGCGGGACAGTTCGCCGCCTGAGGCGATCTTCGACAGCGGACCCATCGCCGAGCCCGGATTGGTCGCCACCTCGAAGCGCACCTCGTCGGCGCCGTTTGCGCCCCAGCGCTCCCGCGGCAGCAAGGCGACGGCGGTGCGGAAGCTGGCGCGGTCGAGCTTGAGCGGCGGCAGTTCGGCCATCACCGCCGCATCGAGCCGCACGGCCGCGTCCCGCCGCGCCGTGCCCAGTGCTTCGGCAGCGGCGGCGAACGCCCTGTCGGCCTCGGCGAGCCGCGCCTCCAGCGCCGTCAGCCGGGCCTCGCCGGTGTCCAGCGCCTCGAGCTGGCGCGCGAGACCGTCGCGCAGCGCCGGCAGGTCGTCGACGCTGCAATTGTGCTTGCGGGCCAGCGCCCGAAGCGCGAACAGCCGCTCCTCGATGCGCTCCAGCGCCCGCGGATCGAACTCCAGTTCGCTGGCGACGGTCTGCAGGCCGCGCGCCGCCTCCTCGGCCTCGGCGAAGGCGCGGCCCAGGCCTTCGATCACAGCATCGAGCCGGCCGCCGGCTTTGTCCGCCACCCGTTCCAGCCGGCGCAGCGCCGTGCGCAGCGCGGCTTCGGCGCCGCCGTCGCCAGACACCGACTCCAGGGCCTCCGACAGCTCGCCGGCGATCTGCTCGCCATGCATCATCAGGGTGCGCTGCTCGGCAAGCGCCTCCTCCTCGCCGGGCCGGGGGTCGAGGGCAGCCAGCTCGTCGGCCGCGTGGCGCAGGAAATCCTCGTCGCGCCGCGCCTGGGCCAGCGCCTCGCGGGCTCCCTCGGCCTCCGAGCGGGCGTCACGGAAAGCGCGGTGGGCGTCGCGCACGGCGGCCACCTGCGCGGTGAGGCCGCCGAAGCTGTCGAGCAGGGCGCGGTGGTTGGCGGGGTTGAGCAGGCCGAGCTGGCCCTGCTGGCCGTGGATCTCGACCAGCAGCGCGCCGATGCGCGACAACAGCGCGACGCCGACCGGCTGGTCGTTGACGAAGGCTCGGCTGCGGCCGTCGGCACCCACCTGGCGGCGCAGCAGGAGCTGGGCGCCGGCCGTCTCCAGCCCCTGCTCGGCCAGCACGGCATGCACGGGGTGGTCCTCCGGCAGCAGGAACTCGGCCGAGACCGTGCCGCTCGCCTCGCCGGCGCGCACCAGGCCGCTGTCGGCGCGCTCGCCGGTCACGAGGCCGAGCGAATCGAGCAGAATGGACTTGCCCGCGCCGGTCTCGCCGGTGAGAACGGTCAGGCCGGGCTGGAACTCAAGCGAGAGACGGTCGATGAGAACGATGTTGTTGATCGCCAGCGCGCTCAGCATGCGCGGCCCCGTCCACGGCCCGGAACCCGCCGCCGCGACTCAGAACAGCCAGTCGAAGAAGTTCTTGGGTTCGCCATCCGACCCCTTGTCTTCGGGGAGCTTCACCGGCTCGAGGCCCTTGCCTTCCAGCATGGCGTAACTGTAGCGGAACCACTTGCTTTTGGGGAAGTTGTAGCCGAGCACGGCGGCCGCCTTCTGGGCCTCCAGCTGCAGCCCGAGCGCCAGGTAGCACTCCACGAGGCGGTGCAGCGCCTCGGGCACCTGGCTCGTCGTCTGGTAGTTCTTGATGACGTTCCGGAAGCGCCCCATGGCGGCGATGTATTCCTTCTGGCTCTCGTAGAAACGACCGATGGTCATCTCCTTGCCGGCCAGATGGTCGCGGGTGAGCTCGATTTTCAGGCGGGCGTCCTCGGCGTAGTCGGTGTTGCCGAAGCGGCGGACCACCTCGTTGAGGGCGTCGAGCGCCTGCTGGGTCGCCTTCTGGTCGCGCCCCACGTCGGAGATCTGCTCGTAGTAGCAGATGGCGATCAGGTAGTAGGCGTAGGGCGCGTCCTTGTTGCCGGGATGCAGCGACAGGAAGCGCTGCGCCGCCAGGATCGCCGCGTCGTAGTCGTTGGACAGGTAGTGGTTGTAGGCCGACATCAGGGTCGCGCGCCGCGCCCAGATGGAATATGGGTGCTGGCGCTCCACCTCGTCGAACATCACGGCGGCGAAGCGGTACTGCCCCGCCGCCATGAATTCGTGCGCCTTGTTGTAGAGGGTGCCCACGTCCGCGTCGGCGTATTCGATCTTGTCGCCCCCGCAGGCGCTGAGGGCCGCCGCAAGCACGACGGCGGCCACAGCGATCTTGAGCCTGGCGGTCTTCAGCCCCCGGGAGACCGATGGGGACTTAGGGGTTCCAGGTCGAACGCGATCAACGGTCACACAGGCACCTTTCCAGGCTCACAAGGACGTCTTGGGGTGAGCGACGCCGGCGGCTGCTTAGCACGAACACCCGGCCCCGTCAAAATCCGCGGAGGCGCGCATTTTAAGGAGCCTGTGAAGAGATAAGCAAGCCATCCGATGTCCGCATGTCCCTGTTTGCCGAAGCGGTGCCACGAGTCCTAGTTCGCCTGCCGGCGCAGGAACGCCGGAATATCGATCTGGTCCTCGCCGCCCGCCGGCGCGCCCTGGCGCTGACCGCCCGCGTTGCGCAGGGTGATCGGCGCCTCCTCGCGGCCGGAAAGCTTCGCCGCGCGGTCCGGCGCCGGCTCGGCCTTGCGGGCCCGGCCGGTCATCCGCTCGAACAGGCTGGGCTTGGACGACGGCGGCGCGCCGTTGGCCATCGCCGCCTCGGCGAAGGGATCCGGGCGGGCGAAGCGGGGTTCGGGCTCGGCCTGCCGCTCGGGGTCCATCGGCCGCGGCGGGAAGAACGAATCCGCCGACCGCGACGGCGCGGCGGGTTCGGCCTCGGCGGCCTCCGCGATTTCCTCGGCCACGATGTCCGCCGCCTCGAGGGCGAGAGGCTCATCCGGCTCCGGCTCGGCCATGGCCGTCGGCGCGGCGACGGGCGCGGCCGTCATCGGCTGGGCCATCGCCGGTGCCCGGTCGGTCCGCGCCAGCGCGGTGGCGGCGGCGCCGCCGCCGAATCCCCCGCTCGCGACGTCCGGACGCGGCATCGGGCGCTGCTGGGCGCCGGGCATCGCCGGGAACGACATGACCGTGTTGGACACGCGGCCCGCCTCGGCCTCGATGCCCGTGGCGAACACGGAAACGCGCATGCTGCCGCTCATCCCCTCGTTGAAGGTCGAGCCGACGATGATGTTGGCTTCCGGATCCACCTCGCTGCGGATGCGGTTGGCCGCCTCGTCGACCTCGAAGAGGGTGAGGTCCTCGCCGCCGGTGATGTTGATCAGCACGCCATGGGCGCCCTTCATGGACACCTCGTCGAGCAGCGGGTTGGAGATGGCGGCTTCGGCAGCTTCCAGGGCGCGGTTGTCGCCCTCGGCCTCGCCGGTGCCCATCATCGCCTTGCCCATCTCCATCATCACGGTGCGGACGTCGGCGAAGTCCAGGTTGATGAGGCCTGGCATGACCATCAGGTCGGTGATGCCGCGCACGCCCGAATGCAGGACGTTGTCGGCCATGGCGAAGGCATCGGCGAAGGTGGTCTTCTCGTTGGCCAGCCGGAACAGGTTCTGGTTGGGAATGACGATCAGGGTGTCGACGTACTTCTGCAGTTCCTCGACGCCCTCCTCGGCGATGGTCATCCGCCGGGAGCCCTCGAACTGGAACGGCTTGGTGACCACGCCGACGGTCAGGATACCCTGCTCGCGGGCCATTTTGGCGATGACCGGGGCGGCACCCGTGCCGGTGCCGCCGCCCATGCCGGCGGTGATGAACGCCATGTGGGCGCCGGCCAGCGGCTCCTTCAGGTGGTCGATGGCTTCCTGGGCCGCGGCGGCACCGATGTCGGGCCGCGCGCCGGCACCCAGACCCTGGGTGATCTGCACGCCGAGCTGGATGCGCCGCTCGCACATGGAATGGGCGAGGGCCTGGGCGTCGGTGTTGGCGACGACGAACTCCACGCCTTCCAGCTTGGAGCGGATCATGTTGTTGACGGCGTTGCCGCCGGCTCCGCCGACGCCGACGACGAGGATCTTCGGCTTCAGCTCTGTGATGGTCGGCGTACTGAGTGATATGGGCATTTCGGTCTCCTTTCGGCTTTATGCGCCGGATCTAGAAGTTCTCACGTATCCATTGGCTCACGCGCGCCATGGTGCTTCTGGACTCCGACGGAGCCAGCATGGGGGTCGTGACGTTGCCCTTGCGGACAAATCCCTGTGCCGCGTAAGCCAGCAGACCTGCACAGGTTGAAAAGGCCGGCCCGACCGTTGCTTCGGCCAGGCCGTCGACTCGCAGCGGCCGCCCGAGGCGGACCTGCTTGTCCAGGATCCGCGCCGCGACCTCGCGCACGCCCTGCAGCTGGCTGGCGCCGCCGGTGAGGACGACGCGCTTGCCGGCCGCGTGCTCGAAACCCGAGGCGATGAGCCGCTCGTGCACCGCCTCGAAGATCTCCTCGACGCGGGGCTGGATGATCCCGGAGAGCATGGAGCGCGGCACCGACTGGCTGAACTCCTGCTCGGCCTCGCCCATCTGCGGGATGGTGAGCATCTCCCGGTCGTCGGACGACCCGCGCAGGGCGCTGCCGTGCAGCGTCTTCAGCCGCTCGGCGTCGGCGATCGGGGTGAGCATCCCGCGGGCGATGTCGTTGGTGATGTGCTGGCCACCGATCGGCACCACGTCGGTGTAGACCAGCGCGTCCTCCATGAAGACCGCGATGGTGGTGGTGCCGCCCCCCATGTCGATGAGCGTGACGCCCATCTGGCGCTCGTCCTCGACCAGGCACGAGAGCCCGGAGGCATAGGACGAGACGCACAGGCCGGCGATGCCGAGATGGCCGCGGTCCATGCACAGCTTGAGGTTGCGCAGCGGCCCGGTCGCCGCCGTCACCACATGGATGTCCACGCCCAGCCGGTCGCCGTACATGCCGCGCGGGTCGCGGATACCGCGGGAGCCGTCGATGGAGTAGGTGACCGGGATGGTGTGCAGCACCTCGCGCTCCAGCAGCTCGGCCTTGCGGCGGGCCTCGACCAGGGCGCGGCGGATGTCGTTCTCGTCCACCTGATGGCCGGCGATCTTCACCTCGACGTGAATCGCCTCGGAATTGGGAAAGCCGCTGGAGACGTTGACGAAGGCCCGTCGGATGGTCTCGCCGGACATGCGCTCTGCGGCGTCCGCCGCGGCACGCACCGAAGCCTCGACCGCCTCGATGTCGACGACCGCGCCGCAGCGCATGCCCTCGGACACCTGATGGCCGATGCCTTCGACCTTGATCAGCGCCTTATCGTCCACCCGGGCGATAAAGCAGCAGATCTTGGTCGAGCCGATATCCAGCGCCGCTACCAGACCACCTTTGCCAGACGACATTCCGCGTACCTCCCTAGCCTTCGTCGTTGAGTTCCTTGGCCTTGGCCGCCTTGGCGGCCTTCGCCGCCGCCGCGGCAGCCTCCCTGCGCGCATCCGCCGCGTCCGGCGTCAGCCGCACGGTGATGCGGTCAGGCAGCCGCAAGTCCACGTTGAGAATGTCCCGCTCGAGGATGCCTTCATGGCGCTCCAGGGCGGCGAGCTTGTGCCAGGCGGTGTCGGCGCCCGCCTCGGGCAGCCGGACGTTGACGCCGTTGGCGAGGCGCAGGTCCCAGCGCCGGTCGCCCACCCGGACGGCGGCCTGCACCCGCGGCGCCAGCGCCGGCTCGCTCTCCATCAGCTCGAACAGGGAGCGGGCATGGGCCGGCGCGCCCTGGCCGACGACCAGCGGCAGCTTGGCGAAGTGGGCGAGGTCCTTCTGGGTGATCTCGACGCCGTTGCGATCGATCAGCCGCAGCTCCCGGTTTTCCTGCCAGAAGGCGTAGGGGACGCGCTCGGTGACGGCGATCTGGATGGTGCCCGGCAGGATGCGCGAGACCCGCGCGGTGCGCACCCAGCCGATCGATTCCACCTGCTCGCGCACCACGCCCAGGTCGATGTCGCCGATCTTCTGCCCCTTCTCGACGCCGGAGGCGAGCACCACCTCCTCGGGATCCAGGTTCTTGGTGCCGGATATTTCCAGCCGGCTGACAGTCAGGCCCGAGATGTCGGACAGGCTGGGCACCATGTTGGCCATCCTGGTGCCGATCACCGGGTACAGGCCGGCGGCCCACAGCCCGACACCGCCGCCAACGACCGTCACCACGACGACGGCGGTGCCGATGCGCCGCATCGCCTGCACCTGCCGGCGGCGGATGAACGACGCGGCCTGCGCCTGGCGGTCGGTGAGCGGCGCCTTGGTCCGGCGCCCGGTCTTGCCGGCCGTCTTGTCGGCGGTGCGCCGGTCCGGCGCGGCCTTGCCTCGCTTCAACGGCGGCATGAGGCGTCCTCCACCATCCAGACCACCAGGTCATCGAAAGAAATCCCCTCGAAGGCGGCCATCTCTGGCACCAGCGACAGGGGCGTCATGCCCGGCTGGGTGTTGACCTCCAGCACCACCAGCTCGCCGGCGGTCTCGTCGTAGCGGAAGTCGGTGCGGGTGACGCCGCGGCAGCCCAGCGCCTCGTGGGCGGCGAGCGCCAGATCCCGCACCTTCCCGTAAAGCGCCTCGGGCAATGGCGCCGGGATCAGGTGCTCGGTCACGCCGTCGCTGTACTTGGCCTCGTAGTCGTAGAAGCCGCGCTTGGGGCGCAGTTCGGTGACGCCCTGGGTCGCCTTGCCGCCGATCACCGCACAGGTGAGCTCGCGGCCGGGGATGTAGCGCTCGACCATCACCTCCGGGTTCTGCCTCCACGGGCCATCGGTCTCGGGCGTGAAGGTGTTGTCGCCCGGCTTCAGGATGACCACGCCGACGCTCGATCCCTCGTCCAGCGGCTTGACCACGAAAGGCCGCGGCAGCGGGTCGGCCTTGAACAGGTCGGCCGAGGCCACCACCCGGTCCTCCGCCACGGGCAATCCCGCGTCGCGGAACACCCGCTTGGCCATGGGCTTGTTCATCGCCACCGCCGAGGCCATCACGCCGGAATGGGTGTAGGGAAGTTCCAGCACCTCCAGGATGCCCTGGACGCAGCCGTCCTCGCCCCAGCGGCCGTGCAGCGCGTTGAAGACGACGTCGGGGCGCAGCTCGGTCAGCCGCTGCGACAGGTCGTGGCCGGCGTCGATCTCGGTCACCCGGTAGCCCCGGCCGGCGAGCGCCTTGCCCGCCGCGCCGCCGCTCACCAGCGACACCTCCCGCTCGGCCGACCAGCCACCCTTGATCACCGCCACGTGCCGGCTCATGGGGCGCGCCCCCCGGCCGGCACGCCGATGCGCCGGATCTCCCATTCCAGGCTGACGCCGGACGTTTCCAGCACCCGGCGCCGCACCTCCTCGCCCAGCCCCTCGATGTCGGCGGCCGTGGCGCTGCCGGTGTTGATGATGAAGTTGCAGTGCAGCTCCGACATCTGCGCGCCGCCGACCCTGAGGCCGCGGCAGCCGGCGGCGTCGACCAGCTCCCAGGCCTTGCGGCCCGCCGGGTTCTTGAAGGTGCTGCCGCCGGTGCGGGACTTGGGCTGGGTCGATTCGCGCTGCTCGGAGATGTCGGCCATGCGGGCGGCAATCGCCTCCCGGTCGTCGGGCCGCCCGCGCAGGGTGGCCGAGGTGACGATCCAGCCTTCCGGCAGGGCGCTGTGCCGGTAGCTGAACGCCAGGTCGGTGATGGTAAGCACGTGGCACGCGCCGGCCTCGTCGAAGGCGACGGCCTCGGTCAGCACGTCGGCGATCTCGCGGCCGTAGGCGCCCGCGTTCATGCGCACCGCGCCGCCGATGGTGCCGGGGACGCCGCGCAGGAATTCGAGGCCGGCCAGGCCCGCGTCCCGCGCCGCCAGGGCGACGTTGACGTCGGGCGCGGAGGCGCCGGCGGTCACCGACGCGCCGCTCACGCTCACCCGCGCGAAGGCGCGGCTCAGGCGGATCACCACGCCGGGCACGCCGCCGTCGCGCACCAGCAGGTTGGAGCCGACACCGATCACCGTCACCGGCACGTCGGCCGGCCGGCGGGCCAGGAATGCGGCCAGGTCGTCCTCGTCGGCGGGGCGGAACAGCACCTCCGCCGGGCCGCCGACCCGGAACCAGGTGAGGTTGGCGAGCGCCACGCCCTCCTCGTAGCCGCCGCGCACGGCGGGCAGCCGGTCGAGGAGCCGGTCGCGCTTCAGGGCGGCCGCCATCATGCGCCCCCTCCCAGCGTCTCGAGCCGCTTCGGCAGCCCGTTCGCCCAGGCCGAAATGCTGCCGGCGCCCATGCAGACCACCACGTCGCCGGGCTCGGCAACGGCGGCCACCGTCGCAGCCAGTTCCGCCTCGCCGGGAATGAAGGCGACATGGCGGTGGCCGCGGGCGCGGATGCCCTGCTCAAGCTCCTTGCCGCCGAAGCCCTCGATGGGCGGCTCGCCGGCCGGATAGACGTCGGTGACGATCACCGTGTCGGCGTCGTTGAAGCAGGTGCAGAAGCCCTCGAAGAGGTTCTGCAGCCGGGTGTAGCGGTGCGGCTGCACCACGGCGACCACCCGCCCCCGGTAGGCTTCCCGCGCCGCCGCGAGCACGGCGGCGATCTCCACCGGATGGTGGGCGTAGTCGTCGATGATGGTCAGGCCCCGCGCCTCGCCCACCTTGGTGAACCGCCGGCCGACGCCGGCGAAGCCGGAGAAGGCGCTGCGCACCGCGTCGTCGGGCAGGCCCATGACCATGGCGGCCGAGACGGCGGCCAGGGAATTGACCACGTTGTGGCGGCCGGGCATGGGCAGGCTCAGCCCGTCGATGCGCCGCACGGTGCCGTTCACCCGGTCGGCGATCTCCACGTCGAAATGGGCGACGCCCTCGGAATAGGACACGTTGCGCGCCCGCACGTCGGCCTGGGCGCTGACGCCGTAGGTGACGATCCGCCTGTCCGAGATGCGGGCGACCAGCGCCTGCACTTCCGGATGGTCGATGCACAGGATGGCGGCGCCGTAGAACGGGATCTTCTCCACGAACTGCAGGAATGCGTTCCGCAGCGCGTCAAAGGTGCCGTAGTACTCCATGTGCTCGGGGTCGATGTTGGTGACCACGGCGAGGATGGCGGGCAGCTTGACGAAGGTGCCGTCGGACTCGTCGGCCTCCACCACCATCCAGTCGCCCTCGCCGCGCCGGGCGTTGGTGCCGTAGGCGTTGATGATGCCGCCGTTGATCACCGTCGGGTCGAAGCCGGCGGAATCCAGCACGGCCGCAATCATCGACGTGGTGGTGGTCTTGCCGTGGGTGCCGGCGATGCTGATGCACCATTTGAGCCGCATCAGCTCGGCCAGCATCTCGGCGCGCTTGACCACCGGCACCAGCTTGGCGCGGGCGGCCTTCACCTCGGGGTTGTCGGGCTTCACGGCGCTGGAGATCACCACCACCTTGGCGTCGGCGATGTTCTCCGGCGCGTGGCCGACGGCGATGTCGATGCCGAGCCCGCGCAGCCGCCGGACATTGGCGTTGTCGGAGAGGTCGCTGCCGCGCACCTGGTAGCCCAGATTGTGCATCACCTCGGCGATGCCGCTCATGCCGATGCCGCCGATCCCGACGAAATGGATGGTGCCGATGTCGAAGGGAAGCGTCCGGGTCATGCGGCGCCCTCCCCGGCCTGCACCCGCAGCAGCACCCGCGCCGAGGCTCCCGCCGTCCCGCGGCGCGCCTTGCCGGCGCGGTCGCGCACCAGGCCTTCGACGAGATCGGCCAGCCGCTCGGCGGCCTCGGGACGAGCCTGCGCCCGTGCCGCCGCCGCTGCCGCGACCAGCGCCTCGGGCCCTTCCATCAGCGCCCGCATCCGTTCGGCCAGGCTGCCCGCCGTGAACGCGGGCTGGGGCATGACCCAGGCGCCGCCGGTCGCGGCGAGTCCCGCGGCGTTGGCGGTCTGATGGTCGTCCATGGCGCCGGGCAGCGGCACCAGGACGGCGGGACGCCCGGCCACTTCCAGCTCGCTGATGGTCGACGCGCCGGCGCGGGCGATGACAAGGTGCGTCTGCGCCAGACGCAGGGCGACATCGGCGAAGAAGCCAGCCAGTTCGGCCTCGATACCTGCTGCCGCATAGGTGCCGCGCACCTTTTCCAGGTCCTCGGGACGGCATTGCTGGGTGACGGCGAGCCGGCCGCGCAGGACCTCGGGAAGCGCGGCAAGGGCGGCGGGCACCACCTCGCCGAGCACCGACGCGCCCTGGCTGCCGCCCAGCACGAGCACCCGGAACGGACCGCCGTCGACCGGCGCCGCGTAGTCGGCCACCGCCTCGACGACCTCGGCGCGCACCGGGTTGCCGGTCACCGTCGTCCTCGCCGCGTGGGCGGGCTTCAGGCGGCTGGTGTCGGGGAAGGACAGGGCAATGCGGTCGATGAAGCCGGCGGCGACCCGGTTCACCCGGCCCAGCACCGCGTTCTGCTCGTGCACGCAGGTGGGAATGCCCCTGAGCCGGGCGGCGATCAGCGCCGGCAGCGTGGCGTAACCGCCGAAGCCCATCACCGCCAGCGGCCGCGTCCGGCCGAACAGGCGGGCCGCGGCGACGGTCGCCCGCGCCAGGTTCACGCCGCCCGACAGCTTGCCGCGGGTGACGTTGGCGGCCGGCAGGACGTGCTTCTCCACCTCGCCGAACGGCGCGGCGTAGCGGTCGCCGCGCTCGTCCGTCACCAGCACCGGCGTCAGGCCGCGGCGCGCCAGCACCTCGGCCACGGCCAGCGCCGGGAACATGTGGCCGCCGGTGCCGCCGGCCGCGAGGACGATGGTGGCGGCTGCCGTCACAGAAGGCTCCTCGCGCTGGCGACGCTGTTGTGGTTGCGGCGGGTGAAGCACAGCAGCAGCCCCATCGCCATGGACAGCGACAGCAGCGACGAGCCGCCATAGCTGACGAAGGGCAAGGTCATGCCCTTGGCCGGCATCAGCTGGATGTTCACCGAGATGTTGATGATCGCCTGCATGCCGAACAGCACGATGAGGCCCGAGCTGGCGAGGAACAGGAACGGGTCTTCCTCGCGCATCACCCGCAGGAAACCGCGGATCACCACGAAGGCGAACACGCCCACCAGGATCAGGCAGGCGATGAGGCCGAACTCCTCGCCGATGACGGCGAAGATGAAGTCGGTGTGGGCGTCGGGCAGGATCCGCTTCACCACGCCCTCGCCCGGCCCGCGCCCCAGGAAGCCGCCGGCGGTGAAGGCTTCGAGCGCCCGGTTGACCTGGAAGCTGTCGCCGCTGGCGGGATCGAGGAAGCGGTCGATGCGGCTCGCCACGTGGGGCAGCAGGACATAGGCGCCGATCACCGAGCCCGCGCCGGCGACGGCCAGCACGCCGATCAGGTAGAGCGGCAGGCCGGCCAGGAAGAACTGGGCGCCCCACACCGTGAACATCAGGATCGCCTGACCGAAGTCGGGCTGCAGCAGCAGCGTGCCCATCACCAGCACGCAGAGCGCGATGGCGATGGGCGTGCCGGGGAAGTCCTCGCGGCGCTGGTTCTGGGCGAACATCCAGGCGCTGGTGACGATGAACATGGGCTTGAGGAATTCGGACGGCTGTACCGCCATGCCGGCGATGAACAGCCAGCGCTGCGAGCCCTTGATCTCCGGCGCCAGCACCAGGGTCGACAGGGTGCAGGCGTAGAACACCACGAACAGCGCGATGGAAAGCCGCCGCGCGCTCACCGGCGTCAGCAGCGAGAAGCCGACGAGCAGCGCCAGCGACGGCGGGATGAACATCAGCTGGCGCACCACGAAATGGAACGGCGGCAGGCCCAGGCCGATCGCCTTGGGGGGGCTCGCGGCCATGGCGAACAGCACGCCCGCGGCCATCAGCATGACGATGGCGGCCAGCGTCCACCGGTCGACGGTCCACCACCAGCGGCTGACGATGCTGTTGTCGGTGCGGGCGAAGGTCAGCATGGGGCGGAATCTCCAGTCAGCCCGGACACGAGTGCCCGGAAATGGTCGCCGCGGATCTCGAAATTGCGGTACTGGTCGAACGACGCGCAGGCCGGCGACAGCAGCACCACGTCGTCGGCGTGGGCATCCCGGGCCGCGGCGGCAACGGCGCGTTCCATGGTGCCGCAACGCTCGACGGCGACGCCCGCCCGCTCCAGCACGGCGGCGAACGCCTCCTGGGCCTCGCCGATGAGATAGGCGCGGACGACACGCGGGAACCACGGACGCAGGCTCTCGATGCCCCCTTCCTTGGCCCGGCCGCCGGCGATCCAGCGGACCCGCTCGAAGGAATCGAGGGCGCGGGCGGTGGCGTCGGCGTTGGTCGCCTTGGAATCGTTGACGTAGCGGACGCCGCGCACCGTCGCCACCAGCTCCATCCGGTGGGCGAGGCCGGGAAAGCTCCGCAGGGCTTCGGCGATGGCGTCGGGCGCGAAGCCGAGGGCCCGGGCGGCCGCATAGGCGGCGGCGGCGTTCTGCCAGTTGTGCCGCCCGCGCAGGCTCTCGATGCCGTCGAGGGAGCATACCGGTTCGCTAGGCGAGATCGCCGAGTCGTAGAGGCGCGCGTCCTGCACGGAGACGCCGACGTCGCTGCGCCCCGCCACCGTCACGGGGACGACGTTGCGGCCACGGGCGGCCAGCCGGTCGACCGCTTCCTGGCCGTACTCGTCGTCGACGCCGATGACGGCGACGCCACGGGCGTCCTGCCAGTCGAAGATGCGGCGCTTCACCGCCACGTAGTTGGCCATGCCGCCGTGCCGGTCCAGATGATCCGGCGTGATGTTGAGCAGGATCGCCACCTCGGGCCGCAGCGCATGGGTTAGGTCGATCTGATAGGAGGACATCTCGATCACGTAGACGCCGCCGTCGGGCAGCGGCTCGAGGTCGAGGATCGGCTGGCCGATGTTGCCGCAGGCCACGGAATGGCCGCCGCAGGCCGCCACCAGGTGGGCGAGCAGCGCAGTGGTGGTGGACTTGCCGTTGGTGCCGGTCACCACCGCCACGCTGTGCGCGGGCAGGGTCTTCTCCGCCTGCGCAAACAGGTCGATGTCGCCGAGGATCGGACAGCCGGCGTCCCGCGCCAGCGCCACCACCGGATGGGGCGTCGGATGGGTGAGCGGCACCCCGGGGCTCAGCACCAGCGCCGCCTCGCGGCGCCAGTCCAGGCCCGCAGGATCGCCCAGCGCCAGCCCCTCGTCGGCGGCGGCCCGGCGGCTGGCATCGCTGTCGTCCCAGACGCTCACGCGGGCGCCGCCGGAGGCGAGCGCACGGGCGGCGGCGATGCCGCTGCGGGCGAGGCCAAACACCGCCACGTCCCTGTCCCGATATGAAGGCACCCGGATCATGCGGCTACCTCAGTTTCAGGGTGGACAGGCCGATGAGGGCCAGGATGAGGGCAATGATCCAGAACCGCACGACGATGGTGGCTTCGGCCCAGCCCTTCTGCTCGAAGTGGTGATGCAGCGGCGCCATGCGGAACACCCGCTTGCCGGTGGTCTTGAACGAGATCACCTGGACGATCACCGAAACGGTCTCCAGCACGAACAAGCCCCCGACGATCACCAGCACCAGTTCGTGCTTGATGATGACCGCCACCGTGCCCAGCGCGCCGCCCAGGGCGAGGCTACCGGTGTCGCCCATGAACACCATGGCCGGCGGCGCGTTGAACCACAGGAAGCCCAGGCAGCCGCCGATCAGTGCCGCCATGAACACCGCCAGTTCGCTGGCCCCAGGCACGTAGTGGACCTGCAGGTATTCGGCGAAGGTGGAGTATCCCACCAGGTAGGCGAGCAGCGCGAAGGTGGCGGCGGCGATGATCACCGGCATGGTCGCCAGCCCGTCGAGCCCGTCGGTCAGGTTGACGGCGTTGGAGGCGCCCACCATCACCAGCATGGCGAAGGGTACGAACAGCCAGCCCAGGTTGATCAGCACCGCCTTGGCGAACGGCACGGCGAGCTGGTTGGCGAGGGCGTCGGTCGACAGCAGGCTGATCGCAACGCTGGCGGCGGCGGCGATGGAGAACTGCAGCACCAGCTTCATCTTGCCGGCGATGCCCTTGCTGGAACGCCGGGTGACCTTCAGGTAGTCGTCGATGAAGCCGACGGCGCCGAAGCCCATGGTGACGAACAGGCAGATCCAGACGTAGCGGTTCGACAGGTCGGCCCAAAGCAGCGTGCCGACACCCAGGCCGATCAGGATCATGAAGCCGCCCATGGTGGGCGTGCCCTGCTTGGTGACGATGTGGCTCTGGGGACCGTCCTCGCGGATCGGCTGGCCCTTGCCCTGCTTGCTGCGCAGCCAGTCGATGATGCGGGGCCCGAACACGAAGCACAGGAACAGCGCGGTCAGCACCGCGCCGCCGCTGCGGAAGGTGATATAGCGGAAGACGTTGAAGGCCGGGAAGTCGGCGCTCAGGGGATACAGGAGATGATAGAGCATGGCCTTTCCCCTAAATCGCCCGGCGCCGCCGGCCCGCATGGTTCTGCAGGGCGAGCAGCGCCTCCACCACCGCGGACAGCCCGATGGCGTTCGATCCCTTGACCATGACGGCGTCCCCCGGCTGGACCAGGTCGAGCACCTGGCGGGTCGCGTCGGCGGCGGTGTCGCAGGCTACCGCCTGGATGCCGTCGCCAAGGTCCGCCGCCATGGCGCCCATCAGCGGGCCGACCGCGACGACGATCTCGACGCCGGCGTCGCTCAGCGGTGCGATCAGGGCCTCGTGCATGGCCGGCGCCTGCGCGCCCAGCTCGCGCATGTCGCCGAGGACGGCGATGCGGCGGCCGCGCCGATGCGGCAGCTTGGTCTGCGCCAGGGTCCGCAGCGCCGCCGCCACGGCCACCGGACTGGCGTTGTAGCTTTCATCGATCACCAGGATCTCGGCATCGCGGAAATCCACCCGGTGGCGCCGGCCGCGGCCGCGGGGCGGCTGCAGGTCCGCCAGCGCCAGGCCGGCCAGCCCCAGATCGCCACCCACCGCCTGGACCACCGCCAGCACGGCGAGGCTGTTGGCCACCCAGTGCTCGCCGGGAATGCCGACCTTGTAGGTGACGAGGGTGCCGGCCACGTCGGCCGAAACGGTGCTGCAATCCTCCAGCAGGCGCGATTTCAGCAGCCGAACCTCGGCCGAGGCCGAGACGCCGAAGCCGACGGTGCGCGTCACGCCGCATTCCAGCGCCCGCGCGGCCAGCCGGTCGTACATCGGATTGTCGCGGTTGAGGACGGCGACGCCGCCCGGCTCGACGCCCTCGAAGATCTCCGCCTTGGCGTCGGCGATCTCCTCGATCGAGGAGAAGAACTCCATGTGAACCGGGGCGATGGTGGTCACCAGCGCCACGTCGGGCCGGGCGATCCCGGTCAGCGCCCGCATCTCGCCGGCGTGGTTCATGCCCATCTCGAGCACCGCGTAGTCGGTTGCGGCCGGGGTGCGCGCCAGGGTCAGCGGCACGCCCACATGGTTGTTGAAGCTGCGCTCGCTGGCATAGGTGCCGCCGCTGCGCTCCAGCGCCGCCGCAATGGCGGTGCGGGTGCCGGTCTTGCCGACGCTGCCGGTGACGCCGATCACCGTGCCGGACAGCCTCGCCCGCGAGGCGGCCCCCAGCGCCTGCAGCCCGGCCAGCGTATCGTCGACCGCGATCACGGGCGCGCCCTCCGGCCAGGCCGCGCCGCGCTCGACCAGCGCCCCGGCCGCGCCCCGCGCCAGCGCGTCGCCGATGTAACGGTGGCCATCCTGCTGCTCGCCCCTCAGCGCCACGAACAAGTCGCCGCGCCGCACCTCGCGGCTGTCGATGGCAATGCCGTGCACATCGAACGCGGCGCTCGCGTCGCCCGAGACGGCGGCGGCGACACCCTGCGCGGTCCACAAGGCCTCAGCCACGGGCGCCTCCCGCATCCCCGAGGGCGCGCCGCACCGCGGCAACGTCGTCGAAGGGCAGCACCCTGTCGCCGACGATCTGGCCCTGCTCGTGGCCCTTGCCGGCGACCGCCAGCACGTCGCCCGGCCCAAGGCCGGCGACGGCCTCCGTAATGGCCTGCTGGCGGTCGGCGATCTCGCGCGCCGACGGGCAGGCGGCGAGGATCTCCCGGCGGATGACGGCCGGCTCCTCGCTGCGCGGGTTGTCGTCGGTTACGAAGATCACGTCGGCCAGCTGCGCCGCCACCTCGCCCATCAGCGGGCGCTTGCCCCTGTCGCGGTCGCCGCCGCAGCCGAACACCACATGCAGCCGGCCTTCGGTGTAGGGACGCAGGGTCTCCAGCACGGTGCGCAGCGCATCCGGCGTGTGGGCGTAGTCGACGAAAACCGAGGCGCCAGACGGCGTGCGGCCGGCGAGCTGCAGCCTTCCGGGCACCGCCTCGAGCCGCTCCAGCGCCCGGATCGCCGCCGCCGGCTCGGCACCGGTGGCAATCACCAGCCCGGCGGCCACCAGCGCGTTGGACGCCTGGAAGTCGCCGATCAGCGGCAGCGACACCGCGAAGCGCTCGGCGCCCAGCGCCACCTCCAGGTCCTGCCCGTACGGCCGGCGGGTTCGCGCCGCGACACGCAGTTCGCCGCCCTCGCCCACGGGCAGGATGCGCAGGCCGCGCCCCCAGCAGATGTCCACCAGTTCCTCGTAGACGTGGGTTTCGGTGTTGAGCACCGCCACCGCGCCGGGCGGCAGCAGTTCGCCGAACAGGCGCAGCTTGGCGAGAAAGTACTCGTCGTAGTCGGCGTGGTAGTCGAGATGGTCGCGGCTCAGATTGGTGAAGGCGCCCGCCTTCAGGCGCACGCCGTCGAGCCGGAACTGGGCCAGCCCGTGGCTGGAGGCCTCCAGCGCCAGGTGCTCGATGCCGCCGCGCTGCAGCTCGGCGAGACGGGCGTGCAGCTCGATGGGATCGGGCGTCGTCAGCGTCGGACGCGTCGCCATGCCGGATGCGCGCAGCCCCAGCGTGCCAAGCGAGGCGGAGCGGCGGCCGAGCGCCGCCCAGAGCTGGCGGGTGAAATCGGCCACCGAGCTCTTGCCATTGGTGCCGGTCACCGCCACTACCGTCTCGGGCTGGCCGCCGAAGAAGCGGGCGGCCATCAGCGCCAGGCGGCGGCGGGGATTGGGGTCGGTGACCACGAACGCGGCCGCCGGGTCGACGCCGGCGTCCGGTTCGGTCAGCACGGCGACGGCGCCCTGGGCGACCGCCTGGGAGACGTAGTCGGCGCCGCGCGCGCGGGTGCCGGTCAGGGCGGCGAACAGATAGCCCTCGCGCACGGTGCGGCTGTCCGAGGACAGGCCGGTGATGTCGATGCCCGAGGCCCTGCCGTTGCGGCCGATGAGGTCGGACAGCCTCATGAGCGCACCTCCGGCTGGATGTACTGCAGCAACTCCTTGGTGACCGGATGGGTGGTCTCGTTGCTGGGCGGCACGCCGAGCATCGGCGCGATGCGCTCGATGATCCGCTTGGTGGCCGGCGCCGCCGTCCAGCCTGCGGTCGCATAGCCGTAGGTCTCCTTGGTGCCGTGCGGCTCGTCGATCATGACGACCATCACGTAGCGCGGGTTGGTGATGGGAAACACCGAGGCGAACGACGACACCAGCGCCTTGCGCCGGTAGCCATGCACCGAGGCCTTCTCGGCGGTGCCGGTCTTGCCGCCCACCAGGTAATGCGGCGCGTTGGCGTTGCGGCCGGTGCCGCGCTCGACGACGAGCCGGAGCAGGCCCTGGATCTTGCGGGCGGTCTCGGGTGAAACGATGCGCTCGCCCTTGGGCTCGTAGCCCGGCTCGGTCTTGAGCACGGTGACCGGGCGGATGCGGCCGTCGCCGGCGACCGCAGCGTAGGCGCGCGCGAGCTGGACGCCGGTGATGGACAGGCCGTGCCCGAACGCGATGGTCATGGTGTTGATCTCGCGCCACACGGCGGGCACCAGCGGCGCGCCCGTCTCCTTCAGCTGCAGATGGGGGCGTTCGAAGAAGCCCAGCTTGCCCAGGAACGCCTTCTGGTTGTCCGTGCCCACATCGAGGGCGACCTTCACGGTGCCGATGTTGGACGAGTACATGAAGATCTCGGGCAGGCTGAGCCAGCGGGCCTGGGGATGGTCGTCGTGGATGACGAAGCGGGCCACGTGGATCGGGTGCGTGGCGTCGTAGGTGTCGTTGAACGCGGTGACGCCCTCGTCGAGCGCCATCGCCATGGTGAAGGTCTTGAAGGTCGAGCCCCATTCGTAGACGGCGTGGCTCATGCGGTTGATCAGCTCGGGCTGGCTGGCGATGCGCCCGGGCCGGTTGGGATTGAAGTCCGGCAGGCTGGTCATGGCGATCAGCTCGCCGGTATGGATGTCGAGCACGAGGCCGCCGCCGCCCTCGGCGCTGAACTCCTCGACCGACTTGGCGATCTCGTCGCGCAGCACGTGCTGGACGCGCACGTCGAGCGCCAGGCGCAGCGGCTCGCCGTGGGGACCTTCCTTGCGCAGCCGCTTGTCGAAATAGCGCTCCACACCGGCAAGCCCCTTGCCGTCGACGTTGGTGTAGCCCACCAGATGGGCCGCCAGGTTGCCCTGCGGATAGACCCGCTCGATCTCCCGCTGGAAGCCGATGCCCGGCAGGCCGAGCCGGTTGACCGCGTCGTACTCGGCGGGCGTCACCTTGCGCTTGACCCAGATGAACTTGGAGTGGGAGGTCATCTCCTGCTCCAGCCGGTCGGCGGACACCCCGGGCAGCACCGAAGCGAGCTTCAGCGCCGCTTCGTGGGGATCGAGGACGTCGGGAATCTGGGCGTAGACCGAGACGGCCGTCAGGTCGGTCGCCAGCAACACGCCGTTGCGGTCGACGATGTCGGCGCGCGGTGCCACCTCCTGCGCCGTCGGGGTGCCGCGCTGGTCGGAGCCTTCGGCGCCCAGCAGGCCGAGGTCGATCAGCCGCAGCGAGATCGCCACGAAGCAGACGGTAAAGACCGCCATGGCGACACGCACCCGGCCCCGCGCGTTGTCCACCGCCCGCTTGCCGGCGCCGTCGAACTCGATGGTGGTGATGTGCCTCATCGCACGTCCCCCGCCCCGCCGCCGGCGACCTGGGCCGACTGCTGGCCGGCCTGCGACGCGCCCTTCTCGGCTGTGTCGACGACGGGGTCCTGGCCCTCCAGGCCCGGCATGGGCTTCAGCCGCAGGTCGGCCACGGTGCCCACCTGCTCGGCCGCGGTGGGCTGGAGCTTGAGGAATTTGTCGCTCAGCCGCTGCAGCCGCGAGGGTCGGCTGAGATAGGCCCATTCGGCATCCAGCACCTTGATGGCCCGGCGGTCGTCGTCCATCTGCTGGCGCAGGCCGTCGGCGTGCTCCTGCAGGTCCTCGACCTTGTACTTCAGGTTGTAGAGGCCGTAGGAGACACCCACGAGGATGATCAGCGCGAGGAAGGTGATGGAGCGCTTCATGCCGCCTCCCGTCCCTCGCCGGGCCACGGCGGATGGGCGGTGCGCACCGCCGCGCGCAGCCGCGCCGAGCGGGCCCGCGGGTTGCGCGACACTTCCTCGTCGCCGGGCTTGACGGCGCCGCGGGACGCCAGCACGAAGCTGGGCGGCAGGCGCCCCGGCGCCTCGGGGAGATGGCGCGAGACCGACGGCGCCAGGCCGCCGCGCTCGCGCAGGAAGTTCTTCACGATGCGGTCTTCGAGGGAATGGAACGACACCACGGCGAGCCGGCCGTCGGGCGCCAGCAGCCGCTCGGCCGCCCGCAGCCCCGCCTCGAGCTGGCCCAGCTCGTCGTTCACGTAGATCCGCAACGCCTGGAAGGTGCGGGTCGCCGGGTGGATCCGGTCGGGCCGCACGCCGCCGGCGGCGCCCGCGACCACTTCGGCCAGCCGGGCCGTGCGCTCGATGGGCGCGCCCCGGCGTGCCGCGACGATGGCGCGGGCGATGCGGCGGGACTGCCGCTCCTCGCCATAGAGCCAGATGATGCGCGCCAGTTCGGCCTCGCTCTCGCCGTTGACCACGTCGGCCGAGCTGGGATGGTCGGCCGCCGCCGCGCCTTCCATGCGCATGTCGAGCGGGCCGTCCTTCTGGAACGAGAAGCCCCGCTCGGGATCGTCGACCTGCATGGAGGAGACGCCGAGGTCGAAGGCCACGCCCTGGACCGCCTCGAGCCCCGCGCCCTGCGCCAGCACCTCCATGTCGCCGAAGCGCCCGGGCAGAAAATGGAAGCGGCCGGGAAACGCACCGGCAACCGCCTCGGCGCGGGATGCAGCCGACGGATCCCGGTCGATGGCATAGACGGTGCAGTCCGCCGCCTCCAGGAAGCCGCGCGTGTAGCCGCCCCAGCCGAAGGTGGCGTCGATCACCGTGTCGGCGTCGCCGGGCGCGACGGCGTCGAGGACCTCGCGCAGCATCACCGGTGCATGGCGCTCGCGCTCATTCACCGGCGCCTCCGTTGCGCTGGCGGCCGAGCGAGATCGCCCGCGCGACGATGGCGGCGTTCGGCTTGATGCGCTCCTCGAATTCCTCGTACCGCTCGGGGCTCCATATCTGGAACGATTTTCCCCTTCCGATGAACAGCGCCATGTCGTTGATGCCCGCCTGGGCGATGAGGTTGGCCGGCAGCACGATCCGACCTTCCGGATCAAACGGCAGCTCCCGGCTGCGGCCGAGGAGATAACCCAGGGCCTTGTGCTCCTCGGACATGGGCGAGAACTGGTCCATGGCTTCCGCCAGTTCGCCGATACGGCCCCGGTCCCAGCCCTCGATGCAGGGGTCCTCGGTGTGGGGGAAGGCGACGAATCCGTTCTGTCCCAACTGCTCCAGCTCGGCGCGGAAGGACGCCGGGACCGAGACCCGGCCCTTCTTGTCCACCTTGTTGGTATATGCCGATAGAAACAGCGGCACGGCCGCCCCTCGCGATTCTTTACCTGCGTTTCACACCCTTGGCCCCGTGGTTCTCAGGGCCGTCACGCCTCGGCGGCCCCTCTCCGTATGGGATTGTATGGGATAACATGGTAAAATTTGGTGGTCAATGGGACTAGGTGCGCCGGAGGGTTAAAATCAAGTAATCGAGTCGGCTGGTGACACCGATTTTCTATCGGTCTAAAGAAGAAAGGTCAGTCGAGTCGCCCATCGCCCCGTGGCGGTCGATGCCGTCTCACGTGTTCATATTCCGTTCTGTTTCAGCCCTTGGTTTCCGCGCTTTTCTCGCTGCGGGCGCCGGGGTGCCGTTGTGGGGAAAGGACAATGGATTCCTACGTAGAGATCCTTGAGCGGAGCAGGGCCTTTTTCGAGGACGTACTGCTGCCGCGGATCGCGGACTACATGCCGCTGTCGGTGGAACCGACGGAGGAAATGCACCGGCTGGCCAACCGGGCCCTCGGGGCCGGCTTCACGTCGGCCGTCATGTTTCCATCGGTGAAGCGCCAGATGCTGGACTTTCATCTGGGCGTGATTCAGATGCTGACCGAGCCCCTGGAGGGGATGAGCGCGACCGGCCAGTACACCGAGCCACTGGTGGATGCCGTGGACTCCTTCAAGCAGGCGGGTACGCTCAACCGGCCGGATGGTCCCTACTGCCTGTTCATGCTCTCGGGCGCGTTTCCCGCCGAGACCAAGGGACACAGCCCGAACGACCTGAGGCCGCTGTTCGCCTCGCGGGGCTGGGTCTCGCTGACCGCGTTCGAATACATGGCGATCCAGCGGATGCGGGCGGCCCGCACCCTCGATCACGGGTTCGACCGCAATGGGCCCATGGGCCAGCCCATGTGGCTGCTGGACACGCTGGGCGAGGATGGACGGTCCGCCTATGCCTACTGGGACGTGGAAACCCACGGCATCCATCTGGGCTTCAGCGATTCCGACGCGGGACGCGAAGGCTTCGGCGCCCATCCGGCCATGGTGGTCGCGGTCCCGGACGACTGAGGCGCCGGATCAGCCGTCGAGTCGGACTTCCAGCACCAGCGGCAGATCGCGCGACGACCCGCCCACATGGATGCGGTAGAGCCCGGGTTCTGCGACCCAGGTGCACTCGTGGACGTCGTAGCGGGCAAGGTCGCGCGGCGCGAGCCGGAAGGAGACGGCGCCGTGCTCGCCAGGCGCCAGGGCGATCTTGCGGAAACCCTTCAGTTCCCGCAGCGGACGGACCTCGGACGGCGCCGGTTGCTCGACATAGAGCTGCACCGTCTCCTTGCCCGCGACGCCGCCCGTATTGGTCACCACGACGCTGACCGTGAACGCCTCGCCCGGCGCGACCCGCCCGGGGCCGCGCAGGTCCGAATAGGCGAAGCGCGTGTAGGAGAGGCCGAAGCCGAACGGAAACAGCGGCTCGATGCGCGCCTTGTCGTAGTAGCGGTAGCCGACGAAGATGCCCTCGCCGTAGTCGGCGTCGCGTGTGCCGGGATAGTGGACGAAGCTGGGGTTGTCCTCCAGCCGCGCCGGCATGGTGTGGGGCAGCTTGCCCGAGGGCGCCACGGCGCCAGTCAGCACCCGGGCGACGGCATGGCCGCCTTCCTGCCCCGGCAGCCATGCGGTGAGCACCGCCCTCACCCGCGAGAGCCAAGGCATGGTGACCGGCGCGCCGTTCTGCAGCACGACCACCGTGTTCGGGTTGGCGGCGGCGACGGCGTCGACGAGGTCGTCCTGGCCGCCGTAGAGTTCCATGTCCGGCCGGTCGTAGCCTTCGCTGTCGGTGGAGCGGGAGACGCCCACGAACACCAGCGCGACGTCGGCGCCGCGGGCCGCCTCCACCGCCGCCGCGACCGAGCCCGACGGCTTGCGCAGCCCGACCCGGAACAGCTGCAGCGCCCCGCCGGCGGTCCGGTAGCGCACCTCGATGCGGTAGCGCCGGCCCGCCTCCAGGGTGACGGTGCCCTTGGCGCGGGACATGCGGACGACCTCGACGAAGCGGAACGGCTCGACCGTACCCGACGGCCCGGCGACCAGCTCGCCGTCGATGCAGATCTCGGCCTCGGTGCCCGGCTTCGCGGCATATTCCACCGCGATCTCGTGCGCGCCCGTCCGGTCCGGGCACAGGAAGCCCTCCCAGAGCGCCGAAAAGCGTCCGTCGGCCGCGGTCACCGCCGCGTCGGGAAAGCCGAACTTGTGCAGGTAGGCCTCGACCCCCTGGCGGACCGGCAGACCGCTCCAGTCGTCGGAGGCGTAGTAGGTCGCCGCGAGTCCGGCGTCGTTGCCGCCAGCATGGCTCAGCAGGCGCCGGTCGATCAGCGGCACCACGGGCTCGTTGTCGAGCCCCGGCGCATGGACGATCTCGATGCCGTCGCCGAGCAGGGCGCGCAGCGCATCGAGCGGCGTCGTCTCCCGGAACGGGATGGCGTGGGCGCTGCCGCCGCCCTGGATGATGGCCTCGTCCGCATTGGGCCCGATCACCGCGACCCGCCGCAGCCGCCCGGCGTCGAGCGGCAGCAGACCGCCGTCGTTCTTGAGCAGGACGATCGCCTCCTCGGCGGCGCGCCGGGCGATCTCCTGATGGGCGGGCGTGTTGAGCGCGGCCCCGCCGCCGGCGGCCTGCGCCCGCAGGACCAGGGTCAGCATCCCCGCGGCGGCCCGGTCGACCGCCTCCGGCGTCACCGCGCCCGACGCGACCGCCTGTGCCAGCGCCGGGCCGAAATGGCGGGGCGGTCCCGGCATCTCCCAGTCGAGCCCCGCCGCCACCGCGTCGGTAGCGTGGACGGCGCCCCAGTCCGAGACGACGACGCCGTCGAAGCCCCATTCCCCGCGCAGCACCTCGTCGAGCAAATGGCGATGGGCGCTCATGAAGGTGCCGTTGACCCGGTTGTAGGCGGCCATCACCGTCCAGGGCCGCGCCCGCGTCACCACCGCCTCGAAGGCGGGCAGGTAGATCTCCCGCAAGGCCCGCTCCCCGACATTGGCGCTGATGGAGCGGCGCTCGTGCTCCTGGTTGTTGGCGGCGTAGTGCTTGACCGAGGCGCCGATGCCCTCGCCCTGCACGCCCTCGACGAAGGCGACGCCCAGTTCGCCTGCCAGATGCGGATCCTCCGAATAGGTCTCGAAGTTGCGCCCGCCCAGCGGCGTGCGCTGGATGTTGATGCTGGGGCCGAGCAGCACGTGGACGCCCTTGGCGCGGGCCTCGCGGCCCATGGCGGCCGCCGCCTCGCGCACCAGTTCCGGGTTCCAGGTGGCGGCCATGGCGACGCCGACGGGGAACACCGTCGTCGGTTCGCTCTCGTTGGAGCGCAGGCCGTTGGGGCCGTCGGCCACGGCGATGGCGGGCAGGCCGACGCCGGTCAGCGGCACGGTCGTCCACAGGTCGGCGCCGGCCAGCAGCGCCGCCTTCTCCTCAAGCGTCAGCCGCTCCAGCAGCGCGGCCGCCTGCCGGCGAATCTCCGAAATCGTCTCCCGCACCGCATCCTCCCCGTTGCCGGGGCATGATGGGTCAGGTGGCGCGGCTCGTCTACAGCCGCAGGCGGCTCCATTCGATTACCGGGCAGCGGTCCATCACCACGGTGATGCCGGCGGCGCGCGCTTTCTCGGCGGCGGCCTCGTTGACCACGCCGAGCTGCATCCAGACGGTCTTGGCCCCCAGGGCGATGGCCTGGTCGACCACCGGTGGAATGAACTCCGAGCGCCGGAAGCAGTCCACCATGTCGATGCCGACGGGCACGTCGTCCATGTCGGCGAGGATTTCCTCGCCGTGCACAACGGCGCCCGCCGCCGTCGGGTTGACGGGAAAGACGTCGTAGCCGTGGGACATGAGGAAGTCCATCACGCCGTAGACGGGGCGGAACCGGTCGGTGCTGGCGCCGACGACGGCGATGGTCCTGGTCGTCCTGAGTATGTCGGCAATCTTCGCGTCGCTTGGATTCCCATATGTCATCAATTGTCTTTCCAATTCGGCTCGCGCTTGCCGAGGAAGGCGTCGATGCCTTCCGAAGCATCGTCGAAGCCCATGTTCTCTATCATCGCTTCAGTGCATAACGCATAGGCGTCGCCGAGGTTCATCGACTGCTGGTGGTAGAAGCCGCGCTTGCCGAATCGCAGCACCTTGCTCGACTTGCCCGCAAGCCGCCCGGCCAGCGCCGCGGTTTCCGCCTCCAGCGCGTCCGCCGGCACCAGCCGGTTCACCAGCCCGATCTCGGCGGCGCGGGCGGCGGGGATCATCTCGCCGGTCAGCAGCATCTCCATGGCGTGCTTGGGCGCGACGTTGCGCGACAGGGCGACCATCGGCGTGGAGCAGAACAGGCCGATGTTGACGCCCGGCGT